>DTZW01000170.1 GCA_012961165.1 Gammaproteobacteria bacterium
TGCGTCATATGCAACTGTGCCATCAAATGTGATCGTAGTTACCGAAGCGCCAGCTGTTGTTACCTGAGTTGCCCATGCCATGTTAGTCGCCGTGTCGATAGTATACTCACCACCGCCTCCGGTTGTTAGTACACCCGCAGCAGAACTGCCGTTGACATTCGCATCGTCGATGGACGCAACGCCAGTCATTGGACCTGAAATCGTAATCAGCGTTGCTGCAGCAGCAGGAACTGCAGCAGGGATACCAGCTGTATTTGCGGCTACTGTAGAACCCGCTCCAGCCGTTGTAGTAACTGCTGCGGTTCCAATAGTCGTGCTAACACCCGCAGTCGTGGTCGAGCCTGTGGCGGCTGTCAGCGCCGAAAATCTTGCCGCAACATCAAATATGCCAGCCGAAGGGGTAACAGTCGCTGTCATTGCTGGAACAAGCTGCATATCGTAGTTGTTCAGTGGCGAGCCATACATTGCAATCGCCACACCGCCGGCAAAACCGCTCATGGCAACTTGAGTAACGACTGATGCGTTATCCGCGATTGCCGTTCCAGTTACCGTTGCGCCAGTCAACGTAACGGTGGCGGCACCAGGTACCACCGTTGTTACGCGATAGATGGCGGTTGCAGATCCTACGCCACCAAAAATTAGCGCTGCTGCACCGGTGGGCAGGGCCGCAAGCACGCCCGCTGAACCGAACACTCCATTACTTAGTGTATACGTTATTGAGTCATCTATGCTTAGGACTTGACCGGCGCCGAGAGTTAACGTGATTGTGTCAAGGTCGAGTACGGTTTTCACCGATTCATTTGCTACAAATTTATTGGCTACCAGGTTAGGTATACCAGTTATTGAAACTGTAGGATTGTCTACCGCGGCGGCCTGAGCAGCGCCAGTGGCGAATACTGCAGTAGCAATTCCTGCCGCTATCATTATTTTCTTAAGAAGTTTCATTTGAATTATCCTGCTTTTTTCGAAAAAAATTTAATTATAGCTATGTGATCTTGGGTATAAGAAGTATAAACCGCGTTTTTTCAAGATTGTCAATGTATCGATACCAGGTATTCTTGGGTTAACAGGTCGGGGGATAGAGTTTGCCAATATCGGGGGTTCAATGAAAGTTGGCAGAAGCATAAATCTTGCTGATATGCATCCAGGTTGCCAATCCCTTTACTCCTCGATACAGTTTTAGGTAAATACGGGGGCACATATGGTCAGGATTCTAACTAACGAAGAGAAACGACAGTTCTATCGCGACGGATATTTCATCGTGAAAGGTGCAATCTCAAAGGATCTGGTCGATGCCGCACTGGCAAGAATCAAATCGGCAAACAAGGGTGAAAACCTGGGCCCAACGAAAGAGATGCTGGACCTTGTGAATGCATCGGACGTGACACCGATTCTGAACGACATGATGGGTGATTTCGATGCTCCCGTTGTCTGCCAGGTTGGCGTGTTAAAACGGCGTGAACCAGGCGATCATTACAACAACCTTGGTTACAAAGACAAGGATATGCCCTACTACGGTGCCGAGGTTCATATGGATGGACTGATTACCATCGCCGCACCCCAGGAAGTGCAGGAAGGGAATCCTGATGAAATTTATCACCGCTATTTCGCCAGCGGACCCAAGGGTGATCTCGGCCGAAGTGCCAATGTCATGGGTCACAACATGGTGCCGATGTTTGAAGATGCGCAAATGACACTGGGTATGGGCAGTTTTACCGCGTTTGTGTTTGCATGCCTGAACGATCAGGCGGTCGAAGGTCGCGGCCAGACCTGCCTGCTGAAAGGCGGGCATCACGTTACGGAAAGATTCCTGAGGACTCAGCGGGATGCCAATAATCATCTCGGCCCCGAAGGCGAAGGCTGGCCCAGGCTGAACCACGATGCGCCTAATCGCTGCGGTCTTCATTATCTGCCGGAAGCGGTCAGGCAAGAGTTTATTGATGACACCTCTGAAGCCACACCGGATGGTAAAAAGTGGCCGCGGCCGACTCAGATACTGATGGAGCCAGGTGACGTGTGCATCGCCTCCTACCACATCCCACATTCAGGCACCCGTAACGAAAACGGGACAGAGTCACGAAAGAACATCATCTTCAGGATCCGCAACAAAAAACAACAGCCGGATAAGCTGGCCAATGGTGTCTCTGATCATCCGGACAGGGGTCAGATGGGAGAGTGGCTGGAATACGAAGACGGCAATGATCCCTGGGAGAGATCCAAGTACGCCATGTGCAACCAGTGGCACAACTGGGACGGCATGCAGGAAATCGTCGCCGAAGAACAAAACCGACCATGAACTGGCAGAATCCATCACACTCAAGCCGAGGTTTTGTTGTCAAACGCATCGAATGATCGCATCGTTCCCTTTTCAAGCAAACTTGCTTTCGGTGTCGGGCAGTTTGCAGAGGGATTAAAGAATACCGGCTTCGGCCTTTTCATTCTTTTCTACTACAACCAGGTGCTGGGATTGTCCGGCACCCTTGCCGGTTTTGCGCTGTTTATCGCACTGATGTTTGATGCTGTTACTGATCCGCTGGCCGGTTCTCTTTCCGACAACTGGAAATCGAAACTCGGCAGGCGACATCCATTCATGTACGCCTCGGCAGTACCGTTAGCACTCGGATTCTATGGGCTGTTCTCGCCACCTGACAGCCTTGGCGACTGGGGCCTGTTCGCATGGCTCACGGTGTTTGCCATCGTAACTCGCGGTGCCATGACGCTGTATCACGTCCCACATCTCGCCCTGGGTGCCGAGATGACTGAAAATTACCAGGAACGCACACGAATTGTTGCTTTCCGACAGTTTTTCGGTACCTCCGGGGGTGCGATGGCCTCCATTGTCGGGCTGGGCTATTTCTTTTCCGATGCGAACGGTGGTCGCCTTGCGGTCGAAAATTATTCGCCCTATGCCATGACCCTGGGTGTACTGATGGTCGTTACCATCTGGTGGTCCGCCTGGGGAACACAAAAAGAGATACCGCATTTATCGACGCCACCTGACAAGCCGCCGATGAATCCGCTACGGCAGATGAGGCTCGATGCAAGAGAGGCATTTGGTAACGCGTCGTTTCGCTGGCTGTTTTTTGGCGTTCTGATTGTATTCATTATGGCTGGAGTTAACGGTGCCCTGGACCTGTACATGCTGCAGTATTTCTGGGAACTCACGGGCTTCCAAATGCTCTATCTGCAGATCGCCTCAGTGATTGGTCTGCTCCTGGGTGTCTTTTTTGCGGCGCCATTGCACCACTACACCAGCAAGCGCTTCGGCGTGTTACTCGGTACAGGTGCCTGGGCAGTTTTCCAGGTGATTCCGGTAGTGTGCCGCCTGTTGGACTGGTTCCCTGATAACGGCACCGGTGGACTCGTTTACACCCTGCTCGGTGTGAAGTTTGTGCAGGGACTGATCCTGCAACAGGCATTTATCTCGTTCGGTTCCATGATGGCGGACATTACCGATGAGCATGAGTATGAAACTGGTGATCGCCAGGAGGGTATCTTCTTTGGTGCTATTTCCTTCTCAAGTAAGGCAACTTCCGGGTTCGGAAATTTCATCGGTGGTATCGGTCTCGACATTATCTCCTGGCCCCGTGGGGCCGACATCGAAACAGCGGCAGATATCCCGGCTGACACGCTCGTTAACCTGGGTTTGCTGTACGGACCCGTGGTAGCGGCATTCGCGGTGGTTTCGGTATGGTGTTACAGCCATTACAAACTCACGAAACAACGGCATGTAGAAATACTCGAGCAACTAAACATTCGCCGCGAGAAAGCTGCAGCGTCTTCCTGAATGGAGTAACAATGGACTACCTGGCTATCGAGCAGGCCCGTGAGCGGGATGGGTTGCGACTTGTACTCACCTCCGGTGTGCCCGGACCCTGGAGTGAAGCTGCCAAGGCGTTGTTTCGACATCACAAAGTTTCCTACCTGCCGGTTCGACAAAGGGGCGGGCATGATAATCCTGAACTGGTTTAGTGGACGGGTCACAGAAACGCCCCGGTTGCATTGTTCAATGATGAAGCACCCAGGGTGCGATGGCGCGAGTTGCTGGATCTCGCGGAACGGTTAGGCTCTGGAGCTTCCCTGTATCCAGATGATTGGGATGATCGAATCACCATGGTCGGATTAATCAATGAAATTGAAGGTGAAAATGGATTTGCGTGGAATGCCCGTTTGATTATGTTTGAAACATGGTATGCCAGCATGGGTGCCGCTGCCGAAAAGAATCCCATGTTCAGGGACTATCGTTACAATCCGGAAAGGGTTGAAGAAGTCAGGTCAACAACCCGCGATTTTCTTGACTTCCAGAGGTGGAATCGAACGGGGCCGCCGAGGTCAACGACAGAGTCGGTGGCCGGAATATCTAACGAAGTGAACCTTTCGAGGAATTGAAAATGGTGGCCGGCGGTGGAATCAACGGGCAGGCCACCTGCACCGACACGGGGATTTTCAGACTGATTGGCCTACCCTGGAGAATCGTTAGGCGCCACAGAATTTCGTGTTAGATAAGATCTTTTGAATGGCTTGCAATGGAAATGTCGAGATTTACACCTGCTTATCGCTTTATTGGTATTGCGGCACGAGGCTTATCGATGAGTAAAAAGTTTTACTCCGGCACTTTCCTCCGACCCCATTACTCAGCCGGCCCGTTTGCCGCGGCGCTTAGAAGGTTAATGATACGATGGGGGTCTTGCCATATTACAGCTGAGGAGATATTGAATGAGTCGTCTTAGGATGACCTGCAGCATGGTTGCTGCTGGTGGCCGACGTAAGGCCGGAATCATCGCCATGACGGTGTGTTTTTGCGCTGCTTTTTTCGCGCGGGGGGCAGTAGCTGAGTGTGGAACTGTTGATCCGCTGCCGGGTTTTGAGTTGTCCTATGCCGAGGGTTGGGGAATCGACCAGCGCAATACGCGCTATCAGCCGCGATCAACGATTGATTCGGGCAACGTCGCCAGGCTCTCCCTCAAATGGGCCTATGGATTGGCAAGCACGACCCCGCGTTCATATCCGTTGGTGACCGAAGACACCATCTTTGTTGGGGATGGTGGCCGCGGGTTAGTGGCGCTTGAACGAGAAACCGGCTGCGAGCGCTGGGTTTACGAACACGAGGGGCCAATTGGCAGCGCGATACTCCAGGGCTGGATCGGTGAGCGGCGCATTCTGATTTTTAACGATCGCAACGACGGTATGTTTGCGATAGATGCTATCGACGGCGAGTTCGTTTGGCATGCGACGGTGGAAGATGAACCCGCGCCCTGGTACTCGGGCTCGCCGCTAGTGCTTGGCGATACGGTGATTCTGCCGGTGTCTTCCAAGGAAGTAGGTTACGCCGTGAACCCCGTTTACGGGTGCTGCACCACCAGCGGCGGGATGGCGGCTTTTGACATCAACACGGGGGCGAAGCTCTGGTATATTCCGACCATCGAAGCGGTAGCCCAGCCGACCGAGCGCCATTGGCTCTTCGTTCAGGAGTATGGGCCCAGCGGTGCTCCGGTGTGGGCTGCCCCCAGTTATGACGCGAAGCGGGGATTGATTTTTTTTGGTACTGGGCAAAACTATTCCCATCCGACCACTGATACCAGCGATTCGATTTTCGCGGTGGATGCAAAAACCGGTGAGGTCAGGTGGGTTCGTCAGTTCACGGCCAATGACGCCTACACCTCAGCATGCAACCTCGAAGCGCTCAATCATCCCAACTGTGCGGATCCCACGGGTCCCGATGTAGATTTTGGTGCGGCGACGATGTTTGTACGTAGCAAATCCGGCCGCGAGTTGGTGATTGCTGGCCAAAAGTCGGCAGATGCGCACGCCATGAATCCGGAGACCGGAGAAGTGGTGTGGACACAGAAGCTGGGGCGCGGCGGTATCATTGGTGGCGTGCATTGGGGCATGGCAGCGAACGAGTCGCTTGGGCTGGTTTATGTGCCTATCAGCGATAAGAAAATTGTGGGGTTTCCCTCTCCCGGTGAGCCCACCCCAGGGTTGTATGCCCTGGATATTGAGACGGGCGAACGTCGCTGGAAACACTTTCGGGATTCTCGATGTCCGGACCTGGAGTGCGTCTTCGGATTCTCTGCGGCCATTATCACCAGTAACGATATTGTTGTCGCGGGTAACATGGATGGCATTCTTGAGGTTCTCGCTGCGGAGTCTGGAAAACTCCTGTGGTCCCATGACTCATGGCGTGATTATCCCTCCGTCAATAGTGTGGCAACTTCTGGTGGGGCGTTTGATGCTCATGGGGCGATGATTGCCGACGACTTGCTACTCGTAAGTTCCGGTTACAGATACGTGGGTCAACAGCGAGGTGGCAACGCATTTCTGGTATTCCAGGTGGAGGTAGATGATGAACAGTGAGCTACCCTTGGCTGGTCGCTTTCGACGGCTGGTCGCAACGTTAGTTGATGCGATATTGGTTCCTGCTCTGTCCTTCGTGCTAGTGATGATCACCGATGTCATGGAAGATGCAGAAGACTACGCCAACGCGGATTTGATGATCTTGTGGATATTTTTGTTGGCAGTGGTGGCGTATCTCATCTTGAATGGCTATACGCTGTGGCACCGCGGGCAAACGCTGGGCAAATGGATAATGGACATTGCCATCGTGTCGGCGTCGAGCCACATCCAGGAAGGGGTTATGTGCGGTGGCGATGAGAGCAAGAGCACTTACGTTCCTGCACCCTTGTGGAAACTGATTTGCATTCGGGCACTATTTTTTCCGGTACTCTTTTTGACGCTGGTGCCTTGGCTTACGTTGCTGCCGGTTCTCGACCAGGCATTGATTTTTGGAAAGCGTCGCCGTTGTTTACATGACCTTGTCGCGGGAACAATCGTCGTTCGGGTTTAGCGGACTCTGATTGACGACTTGCCACCACAGTTTGAAGTTAGCTAAAGAGATTGTTGCGTTTGAGCAGCAATGAAGGCTGTGGCTTGCAAACGACTGCTTCGTTCCTCTTGCCCCATCCGTGTCGTCGTCGACATCACTGAGCAGACGTCATCCAGAAAATGCTTGATCATATCGATGCACGGCCGCCTCCATGTAGATTCACGCCAGCCAGTCAACCTTAAGGTAGCTTTCGATTACGGGCGAAGTCGCCCTGCCGGGCAGAAGTCGTTTCAGCGATCAACTCGGTTGAGTGTAGGCCAGCAGATCAGTACGCATACTGAGATTGACCATCCAATATCGACAAACCGTGTCCCTTAACTTTTTATGATCAAATCACCAAAGAGGCTACCTTTCTAATCTTGGACAAAAGCGGTTTACAATAGCTGTCTACTCATGGGACTCGACTGGATGTTTTGTGGGACACAGCTATGTCAGTGCGCGGCCCGACTGTTGTGCAGAATAGTGCGTTGTGGCCAGCAGCGTCATCGATATGTTTTTGATTTAATTGTAGTGAATATTAGGCCTTCGTTTTTAAAATCACCTTGTCGATAGGCATTGACGTTTCAAGGTTTTAGTCCCACAAAGCGCTAGCCGAGTCTATTGCCAGTTCACTGTGCTGCCAGTGCGGTCATCCGAGACGATCCCGATGTCCTCTACTTTCGACTAACACTGCCGATTTTTCCGGGATCGGGACCAGGGGCATCAGGTCTAGGCGAATCAAGCGCCCGCCACCAGTTGCTGGACGCGAGCGGCAGCGGTTGATTCGTTAGCGTCGGATGCTGCGCGGTCCCTATTCGGTCCGCGGCCCTGCCAATTGAACTTTAATTCCGTCGGGGTCATAGAAGAACACGATGCCGAATTCAGGGCTACCGCCGATTGGGCCCAATTGCTCATAACCGAGCTCATTCATCGTCTTTATGGTCGAGGTCAGATCTTTCACGTAGAAATTGATCCGGTCGATGCCCAGGTGATTTACCGGTGGTGGATAGGACGGCGCGTCGTCGTAGGGGCTCTTCCACTGCCGCAACTGGATCGTCGCACCGTCTGTACCGTCACCGAGGCTGACGTCCTCGCCTTCGAACTCGATCGGACCATCAAAGCCGTGGGCTGCGGCGAAATCACCGGAACCAGCCTGTGAGCCGGGCTCAGATTCAGTGAACCCAAGGAGCCGGTAGAACTCACGCGACCTTTGCAGGTCAGCCACGTTCATGTTCGTGTTCACCAGCCGGACCAAGTCAGGGCCGGGGGTCGGTCCATCACCTTCGGCGGTCTCGATCAACTTTAAGAAGGTACCGTCCTGGTCCTTTAAGAACACGAACCGCTCACCATTGGGGGCTTTAGCCGGCGCTGAAATGAATTCCACACCCTTCGACTGGAGGTAGGCGACGTCGCCATCGAGATCGGTCGTCGAGTAGGTGGCGTAGGCCATGCCGATGCGGTTAAGGTTGGCGTAGGGAGGCTCTTCGCGATACGAATTACTTCTGAATTGAACGGTGTCGACGAATGGCGCCGTGGGCGGATCTTCCAGGCTATGCAGCGAGACGTGGATCAGGTAATCCTCTGGAAACCCGAGCGCTTGGGCGAAGGTGGTGCTCGTCTCCGGTCCTGCCGGGTAGATTTCACCTATGAAGCCCAACGTGTCGTAGAATGCTCTCTGACGTTTCATGTCGGTGGTGTTGAGCCCAAAATAGCCTTGGCGCATGAGCCCGAGATTGGCCTGCGTTACCTGGGTTACGCGGACGCCGAGCGCTCCAATTGGCCTGCCTGGAACACTCACCTCGATCGTATTCTCCTGATTGAGGTTCAACGGTACGACGACCTCGCCGTTCCCCTTAAAGTCCTTCGGCTCGACAACACTACGGCCGTTGACCTTTATCCACGCATTGTCGATGCCGTTGTCCTGAAGAACAAGCTTCGCGGGACCATCGATGGCCCTGAATGTAGCAGAGTAGGTCGTTGGTTTTCCTTGCACAAGCTCGTAGATCTCCGGCCCGAAGCGAGTCAGGTTAGCTTCGTTCGCTGAGGCGCCGGGCGCAAGCGCCAAAAGACCCACAAACAGTGCTGAACCGGCTGTTCTGAGACCCAAGGCTGGAAAGGTACGGGAACTCTTGATTCTAGTCATATATGTTTCCCCAGGCACGAGAAGTCACTTAGTGTGACGGTATGCGATGGCCCCGAGACAATCCTCGAGGATGTACTTGGTCGGTTTCGCCGCTGGCATTGGTATATAAACATAAAATACAAATCTACCAACGCAACATAACATGGCCGTGAATCTTTAGTCATCGTATAGCAGGCCTCAAGAAATTTAATGCGTCACACTTATCTAGTTAGGTACCTGCTAATTATAAAAAATAACGTGGCGTTATAATTCTAACTTAACACCACTTCATCTTCCGCCACCCATGTCCGGGAAATCCGATGCTGAAGTAGAAAACGCAATAAAACCACGATGTTTCTGACACTCTGTCTGTCGATCTTCCAGGGGCCCGAACATTCGCCATCAATTGGCAGCCCCCATGCCAATTAATTATAAACACAGGAGTCAGATTAGCTGCCTATAACTCGCTCAATTTAAACGTTGACATAAGCAATGATTAAGCGAATATTTAATTCGTATGACCGCGAGGGGGATGAAAATGTGTGACCACACATTTAAGGAAACATCCATAGCGGCTATATCATCAGGTTCACGCTTGATGATGCCTTTAGCATACTATGCAACGAATGAAGGTCTTGGCCTTGAAGAATTTGCAGCTGGTGCACTGACCCAAGGAATCCAAGAAGAGACCCCTAAGAGCGAAAACAACTATTTAGTTAATCAGCTAAAGAGGGTATAGCCATGAGTTTTAAACTTTTAGCAGTTACCGTATTTTTTCTTGGAACACTGGGTACGTCAGCAGCTTACTCCGCTGAAAACCGGGCAACAATCGAAGAAATTATTGTTACCGCCCGGAAGAAACAGGAATCTGTGCAGGACGTTCCAATTGCCATGACCGCGTTGTCGAAAGAACTGAAGGATTCCACCATTCGCGACCTAGCAGACATCGAAGGATATGCACCCAATGTCGTTTTCAACGACGGCTCGTACGGGGGCGGGGGGGCCAGCACACGGATCATCATTCGCGGTATTGCCGGTAGCGCCATAGGCGAAAAATCATTCGATAACCCCATTGCGGTGTCTCTGGACGGCGTATTTTTTAATTCAGACTCCGGGCGGATCGTACAGAATTTCGATGTCGAACGTGTCGAAGTACTGCGCGGCCCCCAGGGGACCTTGTTTGGTCGAAACACTGTGGGTGGTGTGATCAACGTAATTCGTAGCAGACCTACCGGAGAGGTTGGCGGCAAGATCAGGCTCACTGGCGGGCGCTACGGTCAGGAGGAAGTGCGAGCCTTGTTTAACTTCCCCATCGCAGATACGTTGGCTGCGAAAGTCTACTACGTCAGCGTGCAGGACGATGGACCCCTGGACCGTACGTTCGACGGCGGGCATGCGCCGCAAGTTGACTACGAAAATTACGGCATTCAGTTGCTGTGGGAGCCAAATGACAGTTTTGAAGCCTTGATGAGCTTCGATCGATATAACAACCAAAGCGATGGTGGTGCGCCCACGAACTGGAACAATAGTGGTGGGGTGCTTGCAGCGATCCCGTTCACATTTCCTTGTCTGGTTTTCGGGGATTGCGCAGGGAATGCTAAGACCGTCGGTGATGTCGGCGATTCAGTGGATACTAATCAGCGCAACGAGGGTAACTACCGTAACGATGTTATCGCGCTGACCATGAAATACCAGATCAACGACAACTTGACGCTAATATCGACAACAGGTTGGCACGACACGCCTTACGAAGATGAGATCTCAGAGCTGGATGGCAGCGCCCTTGACTTCATCTTCATCGATAATAGGAATGAATACGAGCAGTTCACCACGGAGCTGCGCCTTGAAGGCAGCTACGAGCGCTTCGATTTTGTGGTAGGTGCCTATTACCTGGACAGCACCTACGATCAGGACTGGGCAACCGTCGGTTCTTTTTGGTCGATTGTCATCCCGCCTGCAGCTGGCGATTTGGCCAACTCTGCAGAGGACACGGCGATATGCGCGAGTAACGCGATACCCGGCAACGATACGTTATGGTGTGATGTTAGCTTTGCTCCAGGCGGTGAACATTTTGGTGAATCGCTTGGTGCGGGTTTCGACCAACGCCTTTTTCAAACCCAAGAGACTGAGTCTATAGCATACTTTGGACAGCTTGATTATGAGATCAACGACAAACTGATCCTGACCGCGGGCGTTCGCTGGACCAATGACGAAAAGGACTTCACCGGATTTCAGGCCTATCAGGGTGCGGCAAGATACCGCTATCCGTTCAATTTCGATGTGCCGCACATTGCGCTTGACAACGATTGGAGCGAAACGACCTTAAAGCTTGGTCTCGCCTATCATGCGACCGACGACATGATGTTCTTTGGATCCTATGCCGAAGGATTCAAAAGCGGCGGGTTTTATGGCGTTAACCAGAACATCCGGGATTTTGATCGCAATCAATATGATCCAGAGACTGCCGAATCCTGGGAGATCGGGATGAAGTCGCAGTGGATGGAAAACCGAGTGCAGTTGAACGTCTCGGCATTCCTAAACGATTTCAAAGATAAGCAGGACTCTAACGTCGTTCGCGACGAGGACACGAACACCGTAGCGACCGTATGGGAAAACCAGTCTTCAGTGCAGTATTGGGGGGTCGAGGTCGAGACGCGGTTCGTCGCCACTGATAACCTGGATCTTTTCGTTACGGCGGGTTATCTGAACGCGGAATACGATGATTTTTTCTCACTCGGCGCCATTCCCGCTGAAGATCCTTGCAACCTGAACGATTCTTGCGTGCCGATAGATGCCTCCGGCTTTACCCCCAAGTATGCACCGGAGTGGACCTTTGGCCTTGGCGGGACTTACACCATTCAATTGGGCCCAGGTGAACTCTCGTTGCATGCGAAGTATAACTATGTGGATGAGCAGGAAACCGACACCTTTAATGATGAGGGTACCGCAATCCCAGAGACGGAATTCGTGAGCGCACAGATCGCTTATGAGTGGAATCGATTCCGCGTCACTGCGTTCGGCGATAACCTGCTCGACGAGGAATTCGAGATTGTTGGTTGCCTGTCCGTTCTGTTTTGCACCGGCGGAATCCAGTTAGGCACCACCTATGGCGTTGAAGTGGAAATGACGTTCGGTAACTAACCCGACTCAAATGGGGAAAAAGCGCGGTTCTGCCGCGCTTTTTTTATCCGTTTTTTGCGCTAGCCTCGTCTTGACGGTCCAACCGGTCTGGTGGAACGCCGGCCGGCGATCTATGAGTGAGCCGTCTATAGCAGCGAATAAATCTTCGAACTGCAGTATCACATGCTCGCTCGGAGTGGGGCGCAGGAAGACATTCGACCCAACAAAAGAGACCTCCGGATGCAATCTATAAGGGCCGGTACATCGGATGACCCGGCTCACGGATTTGTAGAATGTTCAGGGCAAATTCATCAGGTGTCATGGCTTCAATTGAATTCGGGAATGAATGGGACCAATCCAGAATGTAGGTGCGCATAGAGATTCGCCATTCGCCGTCTCTTTTTTCAAGTTCATCGAGGTAGCGGCCACCGTACATACTATCGCTAAGGTTACCTTCATCGTCGGTACCTGTGCCTACCGCAATCCCGTAGCATTCGCCTGCGGCTTTATCGCCATCTACTTTGATGATCACACTTGTCGACATGTGCCATCTGCGTATGGCTTCCTGCTCATGGGGCATCACAGTTTTGACCCAATCGGCGCCGTTACCCTTGAAGAAACCGAAATCAATATCAGCATCAGGCCAAAAGCAACTGTCCTGTCCCGGTGTATCTAACCAGTCCTGGGTACGTCCATATCGCATGATGACTTCTTCACAAGCCTTTTTGTCCAGTAGTTCCTGCAGCTGTGGATCCATGTTTACTCCGGAGATTGAAAATCAGTTAGTCTGGGCTTCAGCATACATAATAGGTGGTGTTTACTACAAAAAATATCGGCCTGCGGCCAGGGCCCGCCCCAAAGGGCGTTGCACTGAGTCAGTCAGGGGAATCCCGAGAAAGTCGAAATATTACGTCTAATAATGTTCATGCCACTCACCACTCGCATCTTGATGTCAGCGTTAAATCCTCACCTCTAAGGCCTGGAAGATTGGTTGCAATATCGTAATCCTTTAGCCTCGCCTGAGGCCTCCAGCCATGCGCCATCCTTCCAAGCCAGAAAGCTGACGAGATCAGTGGCCCTCGCAAGGATAGGAAATTCTGCGGTGTCATTTGGTTGCTATGCGCGGTGTTGAAAAATGCTGTGTTCAGAGTTACTTTTAGTAGCTTGATGCGGTTACGTTTTTCGTGGTTAAAAGATGATGGAACTACCGGGACGCGCAGTCGCATGTAGTCCTGAGTCCCATGGAATTCATGGCGCGCTTGGCGGCGCTGGTGCCCGGACCGCGAGTGAATTTGTCAGGGACGCCTGGTCCTGGTTTCATGGCGCGTTCTCTCCCAACAGCAAACTGCGTGAATACGTCGTTCCACAGAAACCTATAGCAGAACAAGAAAACCCGAAACCGAAGGCCTACTCGAGACGGGGCCGCGCTCGGCTGGTAACTTGCTGGAATCAGGACACTTTTCTTAAAGTGGAAAAAGGGTGGTTATTCGTGCTAACCGCTGAGTATTTTGTGTGTATGTGCAGGATGCAGAACAGGGGTTGCCTGTTCTGTTCATAGTTGATGCACTTTACAACTGAGTCTGCAGCTTGCGATGCAAGCGAAAAGAATACGAGCGCTAATACCCCAATAGCCTGCACTAGTCTTCTGCTTTTACTTTATCACTCTGCGAACAGGCCCCGGCCAGATACCACCGCTGTTCGCAATTGTATGTCAGCCGCCCGCGTTCACCATGCTGGAAATCAAGAATCTTCTCGATCATATCCGTCGGTGCCATGCTTTTGGCTGGAGCAGCCTGAAGCTTGTCCAGCGGCACAGGATAGGTCGACCAGTCGAGTGGTGCACGCCAGCCTGGTGGCCCGGCAAGATAGGACCGGGTGCCGTGTATCGGGTAAATCGAGCGCCACTCATTGATTTTTTCAGCCAGTTCTTCAACCACATCCGGATGCTGCGCCGCCAGATTAATGTATTCGTTTGGGTCCTCATTGATATTAAACAGGTGCGAAGTGACCGTGGTGGTTAATTGTTCCTGATCCACTTCCTGCACCAGCTTCCATTGATCATTGAACACGGTGAGATTGAAGTGCCCATAGATCGGTGTTTCCGAGGCGAAGAAAACATAATCATCCCGTGGGGCGACAGCACCAGATTTGATGCTGGGCCATAAACTCTGGCCGTCAAACGGAAAATGCGCGCCGGGTGAAATACCTGCCGCTTCCATCACCGTGGGGAAGACATCCATCACTGTCATGATCGAATCCAGTTTGTCACCCGCCTCGATCTGTTCAGGCCAGCGCATGGCTGAGACCACTCTGATGCCCCCCTCAAACACTTCGCCCTTGCCGCCTCGCAGCGGCGCATTGTCAGCGCCGCCAATTGAATAGGCAGCACCGCCATTGTCACTCATGAACAGTACAATCGTGTTGTCTGTAATCTCTTCATCATCAAGGGTGTCGAGCACTTTGCCAATGGATTGATCCATAGCATCAACGACCGCCGCGTACATGGGCCGGGCACTCTCCCTTAGCATCAGCTTTGCCATGCGCCGCGTGCCATCGGTCTGCTGACTTCGAGCCGGGGCAAGATCTGTATTGATGTCCTTGTATTTATCCTGCAGTTCCTTCGGAGCGTCCAGTGGCGTATGTGGTGCCAGAAAAGGCAGATAAAGGAAGAAGGGTTTGCCAGGGTCACGTTCACGAATGTAACGGCTGGCTTCATCCGCTAAAAGGAAAGTTTCATAGCCATCATCGTTTATCGTCACGCCATTTTGCTGGAAGTCCCTGCCACCTTTATTAGCAAATGGCGGGTAGTAACCCACCTCGGTATGCAGGTGCCCATAGAAATGTTCGAAGCCGCGCTCATTTGGATGATAGCTCTGCTGCGCATGGCCAAGATGCCATTTGCCGACCATCGCTGTCTGGTAGCCTGCATCCAGAAAAGCTTCGGGCAGAAAACGCTCATCCGGATGCACGCCGATATTGTCCCAGGGCAGGATCACGCCGTAGGCAATACCAAGACGCATGGGGTTACGCCCCGTCATCAGCGCTGCACGGGTCGGTGAGCATATGGGGGTGGTATAAAACCGGTCCAGCTGAATGCCCTCCGCTGCGAGTCGGTCAAGCGATGGGGTTTCAATATCGCCGCCGTGATAACCGACATCATTCCAACCAAGATCATCGGCAACCATGACGATCACGTTGGGCCGGTCCTGCCCGTAGGCGGCGCCAAGTGTTAATGCACTCAGCATAGTAATTCCAAGCAATAACTGAATCATGGGCTTACCTTTTCAATCTTGGCTACTTTGTCTACCGTGGCTTGTCTGTACCAGATGGGGGACGTCCAGGCGCGTTCCTGAATGACCGGGGAATAAAACGGCTGTTCTGCAGCATTGAGGCAACATTTGCCGTAGACGTCGCCGTCTGCGCCCTTCTCAGTCTGTGCTAGCTCGTTGGCAAGCTCGGCCTGCGCCGCGCATTGCTCGTCAAACGGGTTCACCCCTGCTGCCTGGCATTGCAGTGTGCTCCACCGGCAGGTCGGGTTTTCCAATACACGGGCGTAATAGAAGGCGGGTTGCTCAGCATCAAACTCAGGGTCCTGCCAGACGGCACATAGGTTTGCTGCCCCTAAACCAATGCGGTTACAGTTGCTTTCATCAATTCGGGCGCCGTTTTCAGCATTACCGGCTACGTCATAGATCTGCTCGTGGCTTATACCTTCAGCATCAACCCAGCCCTTAATAATTTGTACTCTTTGCAGATCAGTACCGGGGTTACCCTGCACACCCGGGTCTTTCGCCGCACTAACAAATATTTTGAGGGGCGTTGTTTCTGCAACCACAGCCAGACTGCCTCCCATGGGTACGCCTGTGCTATAGGCGGCGGCGATGGCATTGTGGTTGTCGCAGAGATCATCAGGCAGCTCAGAGCCGGCAAAGAATCTCACCGTCGGGCGCGTGCCACTGGTAGCATAGGTTTCTTTGCGTCTCATGGCAGAAAATATCGCATCGCGGGAGTTCTCCTGCGCCCAGACAACGGCATGCCCGCCCGCGTTGGAATAGAAATGATCCTGCACATTGCGGAATTCGCTGTCGCGTCGCCCCAGGTGCCCACTAAAACTGTCTTCCTCTGCTGCACCAGTAGTCGCGCTGTGGGTATCAGTGCTGCCTATGACACCCATGACGAACGGGTTGATACCATTTTCCTGCCCGTACGCCAGACCATCCTTGTAGACATTGCGCACCATATTGCGACGGGCAAAGTCCTCAATCACTGTCTCTTCAGCGCGGTCGGTTCGAACGATGCCATTAACCGTCCCCAGCATGCCGAGGTTATCGCTGGGTATCTGCTCGAAATCACACAACTCATCTTCTGTATCGAGACCAATGCCCCGGAATCGATCAAAGCGACATTCGGATGCGCCCTTATGTTGTATCAATTCCACCAGGGGCTCGAAGAACAGCCTGTCGTCAAGCTCCTGCTGTGTTTCGGGATCTCTGAACATCAACCCGCCTGAAAGGTTCGAGTTGTGAGGAATGGCCAGCACATCACAGCCAGTGTCGGTATCGGTGCACTGCTCGCGCAACGCCTGCCACAATCCAGGGAAGTTGTACCGGCCTGTTTCATAAGTCGATATGGGTGCGGCAGACACTTCAGCATTACGAAAAATGACGTTTCGATGCATGTTCTTCCGATCAGGCGCATCGGTATATTCATAGCCGACAAACGTGGTGAACTCGCAGTTCGCTGATCGATCATAGTGATCTTCAGCAGCCTGCTGAATCTGCGACCATGCATCATTCGCTGCAGCATCACAGTCAGAAAGCGAACACGCCATGGACACTTCTTTTTCTGCAGTCTGCTGACCGGCAAGTCGGGTCCACCAGTCAACGGCAATCAACTGTACCCACTGATTGGTTGACCTGGTTATCGCACAATGCGGCCACCAGTAACCCAGCGCAGACGAGTCTTGTGTGCAAACACTTAACTGACCAAGAAATTCCGCATGATCAGTGATCGCGGCGAAGTCCAGCGGCCTCGGTATTTTTACACCGAGCAGTTTTTTACCATCTGCAGCCGGCACAAGAATTTCTTCGCCTTTGGCATAGCGGTAGGCATCCCATGGGTCGCTGCGCACGCTCGATGTATAGGCATCGAAGGAATAGCTGGTGTGAACATGAAGGTCGCCGAACAGGGGTTTGCCTAAAGGATCGACATTGACGCAGGGTGCACGCGCTTCTGTCCGCTCAAAATTCAGGTCGCTCGGTGCTCCCATGAGGTCTGTGCAACAAAGCAGCAACAAGAAGCAGACAATTCGCATATCAGAAGCCGCGCCAACAACACGAATGGAGCTACTCACAGCAGTCGGTTTCTGACCGCTGCGAGCCCTTTTCTTCTTTTTGTTCTTTTTGTTCTTACCGCAAATTTTCATATATATTCGGTTCTCACTACTGCACCGATGAATTCCTTTCATGCTCTACTTTTCAGATGCAGGTAGTCCGGCGATTCTGGTCAAGCAACAGCGAATGTTGGGGTACACTCGTGAATTTCCTGCGGTCTATTTCCCAAGAGAGAGAAGAAACTCCTGCTTAGACTTCAAATTTGGAGTATGCGAGCCGAGAAAACAGGTGCGAATCCTGGGAAATTCTCGGTAGCCGCCATATAAAGCCACGACGAGCCGATTCCCAACTGCCCGTTGTTGCGCTTCCTTTATGAAACCTGGCTCCATACTATAGGTAACTCAAATATCCTCAAGCTGGTTGATGTATGACACTGTGGGTGAAGGCCCCCTTCCGGAGTATGGGATTGGTGCGCAGTTTCGGGCTTCTATGAGAAGGCAGTCAACAAGCCTATTGAGTATTTTCGCAGCTGCCCTTTGCAAAAATGGCTGATCGCATTATGCTCTCGGAAAACCTATAGAAGAACAAGAAAACCCGAAACCGAAGGCCTACTCGAGACGGGGCCGCGCTCGGATGGGCCGCGCTCGGATGGGCCGCGCTCGGATGGGCCGCGCTCGGTCGGGCCGCGCTCGGCTGGTGTCTGAATTCCATGGCTGAATCGCCATATTTCTCAGCGATCAAAGCACGTTTAAATCAGCTGAAGGGGGCGGCTGGTAACTTGCTGGAATCAGGGCACTTTTCTTAAAGTGGAAAAAGGGTGGTTATTCGTACTAACCGCCGAAGGTCGTGGGTTTGTTTGGCAGTACGTTTGTCGACGCTCTCCTACAGCAATCGCCTGACGAGTGGATTGGCCAGCTGACATCGGCTTATGGCGAACATTTGGTAAAAATCGATTCCTTACAAGCGGGAGTGGTGCCCGCACTTAACAATATCCGTACGCAAGTTGAACATGATTGGCGAACCCACTGGCGCGAAGAGCAGCGGGAAATCTCCTAGCAGAGGCGCCTTCAAAAATACCGGGTCGAACGTCCCCAAATCGGCCAACCGTGAAAAATCGTTTTGCCGTGTTGCGTTTCGGACTTTGAAAGTCCATTCGTGCCCCTCCCAAAAATCGCTTCACACGGCGCAATGGCTACTCCGCTTTCACCTCCAGGCAAAACTAACCGGCGTGGGGTAAATCGTTGCGACAATCTGTCACTAGCCGCGTCTTGTTTCAATCTGGTAAGCTACCGCGCTTTCGAATTGGTGCAAACATATATGGCTAAAGTCCACCTAACTGCGCTTGCAATCCTGATTACCCCTATCCAAGCCCTTGCAGACCATGTAGGTCTTCAGATAGAGGGAGGGGCTGGCTCGGCCATCACTACCCTTGGTGCGCAGACACTCGCCAAGTCACAGCAGGTGGTGGGATTGCAGTATCAGTATCTGGAGTTGGACGAACTATCAGATGAAATTTTACTCGGCTCTGACGAGGCTCTACATTCGGTGGGAGAATTCTCACAAGCCAGTATCGGCTACAGTCTGGGAATCAGTGATCGACTGACCTTGAGTGCAGTATTGCCCTACGTCGGTCGAGATGACTTTCGGGAAGCATCACACGACCATCACGAGGATGCCGACGAGCCGGAACATCACGACGAAGAGGAGGACACCGGGCATCACGACGACGAAGCGGAGCTGGAAGGTGAGGTCACAAGCAGTGATATCTCTGGATGGGGCGACCTGTCCCTGTTGGGGCGCTACGCGCTGAACGACACGGAGTCAGACAACCTTTATGCCCTGCTTGTCGGTATCAAGGCTCCCACCGGAAGTACCAGCGAGAAGCTCTCCAATGGAGAAAGGGCGGAGGTGGAGCACCAGCCGGGATCAGGCTCCTGGGACGCATTACTGGGATTTGCCTACAGCGTTCCACTGAGCCAGGAGTGGGACTTCAGCAGTAATCTGTTATATCAGCTCACCACCGAGGGCAAACGAGACACAGAGATTGGGGACAGCCTGATGTACAATGCAGCGGTTATCTGGTCTCCTGCAAGTCATAGCCATCACGGGGATGCGCATAACCGCCACATGGACCAGTCCTGGCAATTCGTGCTGGAGTTGAATGGCGAATGGCGCGATAAAACTGACGTTGATGGCGACAACGACAGGAACACCGGCGGCAACGTGATTTTTGGAACGGCTGGTTTACGCCGGGGCTATGGCGCCTGGTCAACCTATCTCTCCCTTGCTGCACCATTGCACACAAATTTAAACGGTGAGCAAAGCGAGCCTGCCTGGCGGCTTAGCACTGGCGTTTCTATGGCTTTCTGAATAGCGGGGTCGGAGGAGCGAACCGGGGTAAAGTGCCGGAGTAAGGCCTCGGAGGAATATTTGTCACTCAGCCCGGTCAGCCATTAGAGAATAGGAAATTTAACAAGGACATTCGGCCAGTAGGCAGAGTATCGAAACAGCATGGAAAACCGCAAACTCATAGCAAGATTAAAAACAAGGGATCATCATGCCGCCTGCAGGTGAAACCTTCTTCGATAGAGAAGCAGACGCAGTGGCTGTCGACGTCTATACACAACCCGCTGACGCGGTTGAAGCTGCCCCGGATCACTGGCGGCAGCGACTTAAGTTTTTAGGTCCAGGCATTATCATATCCGCCTCCATAGTCGGCTCTGGCGAAATTATACTAACTGCCAGCCTCGGTGCGGCAGTTGGCTTCAGCATGCTTTGGTGGGTACTTTTATCCTGCTGGAGCAAATCAATCGTACAAGCATCGCTTGCAAAGTACATTGTACTCAGCGGCGACACCTATCTTCGTGCCCTCAATCGAATACCGGGCAAACTGCCTGGCCCCAAGGGTAAGGTCTCCTGGCCGGTTCTTATCGGTTTGATCGCTTTTTTCCCCGCATTCACAGGTCTGGGTGGTTTAATTGGAGGAGCAGGGCAAGCCCTTCTATTGCTATTTCCTGATATTCCAGACCTTGCTGCAGTAGCTGGCCTTACCGCAATCATAGCGATACTGCTAAGAAGCGGCCAATATCAGCACCTGGAAAAAATCATGCTACTTTTGGTTTTTGTGTTTACGCTCCTCACCATAACCTGCTTCGTCTTAATGCAATCAACGGTTTACGCGGTGCAGTGGCGGGATATCTCTCAAGGCTTTGAATTCCAATTCAGTTCTCAGTATGCGGTGCTTGCACTGGCTGCCTATGGTTATACCGGTGTTAACTCAGGAGAAATTTCATCTTATACCTATTGGTGTATCGAAAAAGGTTATCCAGCCAGAATCGGTAGAAATGACGGCAGCCAGGAATGGCTGAATCGTGCTAAAGGCTGGTTAGGCATACTGCACCTGGATATTTTGATCACGCTGGTGTTATTGACCTGCGCCACCATCCCTTTTTACTTCCTTGGCGCAGGGATATTGCACCAGCTTGGCGAGGTCCCATCAGGCCATCAGACCATCGTCATACTTAGTCAAATGTTTACTGAAACTATGGGGCCTTGGTCCCTCTGGATCTTCGCCGTGGGTGCCTTCTGCATCTTATTCTCGAGTTGTATCGCTGGCGTTGCTGCAGGAGGGCGATATATTCCTGACTATCTGATCGAACTCGGCTTTCTACCACGCCATCGTATCGATGTCCGACGAAGCATCATCCGTTATTACGGTATGACAGTGCCTTTTATTGCATTACTACTCTATGCTGGTTTCCAGCAACCGGTGCTCATGATAAGCATCGCCGCCTGTTTCGGTGCACTGATGCTACCCATTCAGTGCGGAATCACTATCTATTTACAAACCAAGCGGCTACCAAAGGCGCTGTTACCCGGGAAATTTACGCAGTTATTCCTCTGGCTCACTTTTATTTTCCAAACAGTCATGGCCGGTTTAGTACTCTATTTCGTCATATTGTAAGCCGCTACATCCCCTGCATCATTGCCTACTTAATTGCCGAGGCTGGGTCCCTGTATCTTTTAGCACTCGCTCGCGGGTTGTTTCCATGGACACGATGGTTGCTGACCATCACCTGGAATTTTCGATATCGCATCCAGGCACTTCGCTTTGAAAACTACTATAGCGCGCTGCACTAACAGACCAAAACCGGGCCCTTGGGTTGCGTTACAAACGTCACGCTTCGATCACTTATCTTGACGAGTCGTTTTGGCTAGTCATCACACATCCTGGGGAAATTATCTTCTTGGTTGTTCGTAAGGCGCGCGACTGTGTAATAGTGTCAGCAAGCGAAGCAATGAAACACTGAACGGCGTTCTCGAAATCGTGACGGTATATTTGTCGGCACCTTTCTCGCTAATGCCAATTTGGTATCAGCAAAATCAATAGTTTAGGCGCTAACTTCAAGTCTACCCGTCACTACCCTATTAATTTATGGCGCTGACCCGTGACTTGCGTTCTTCGGAAAACCAGAAAGGCTCAAGCTGATCGTTCCCGGTTACTTCCTCCGAAAGATCTTTTGCACGATAAAGTCGACCATTCAACATGACATGACTGATATCGTCGGTCATACGAATATTTTCCAGGGGGTTGCTGTTCATGATCACAAGGTCGGCAAGTTTGCCAACCTCAATTGAGCCAAGATCGTTTGCCATGCCCAGGTGCTCTGCTGGATTAATGGTTGCGAGCGAGAGGACCTGCATTGCAGTCATGCCGCCGCGTGCAAAGCTCCACATCTCCCAATGAGTCGCCAGCCCCTCGCGTTGCCCGTGAGCGCCCGTGTTCACCACGACGCCTGCTTCCAGAAGACGTTTGGCCGCTCGAGCCGCATCATCATCACGGTAATCTCGCTCTGGGGCCTTGAGGCGTCTTACTGATCGCGGCTGCAAGACCGTGGGTGGAACAAACTTTGAGAGGATCGGATGCTTCCAGACATCGGTCTCGGCGTAATGGCGGTCCTCTGATGTGAGCCCCCCATACACCACAACCAGGGTCGGCGTATATCCCGTTTGTGACGCGCTCCAGAACTGTATGACGTCGTCGTAAAGGTTTAGCGCAGGGACATTGTGCTCAATGCCGGTCGAGCCATCTGCAATAAGGTTCATATCCATGTGGTAAAGCGAACCGCCTTCTGCAACGACAAGCATGCCTTCCTGGCGCGCAGCCTCGATGACCTGCTGCCGCTGCTCACGGCGAGGCTGATTGTAATTCTTAATACTGATCGCCCCTTGGGCCTTCAGACGACGAACATGCCGCAATGCATCTTCGATGTTGGACACAGGTGCAAAGCCAACACTTTTTGCGCCGTAAACGATATTACCTGTTGAAAAAATCCTGGGAGCCAGAATTTTACCTGCCCGTTGATATTCAGCTGCGGCAAAAACTTGCGCTGCGCTGCTGGAAGGGTTGTGTACCGTCGTGACACCCAATGCTAGATGCGCCAGGGCATTATAGTTCTGTTCAGGGACGACATTACCGCGCCCATAAGGACCGTGGGCGTGCGCATCGATCATCCCTGGCATGATGGTCTTGCCTCGTGCGTCGAAGACCTTCGCTTCTCGCGGGATGGCCAGATTTGTCCCCACCGATAGAATTCGGTTGTCCTCGATGAGTATAGTGGCGTTGTCGATAACCTGCCGATCGTCATTCATGGTGATGAGGCGAGCGCCAGTGATTGCGGTAACACCCAGCGGCTTTGACGTTGCGGTCACCATCGATAGGTTGACGGCTTTTCGCGTCACTTCATCGTCGAACAGCGCATCTGCCACATCAACGGTCAGGTAGTCGGGGCCAATTGACCATGAAATTGAATGGCTGTCATTGGACCAGTGCATATAAAGACCGCCAGATTGACTTACCCGTCTGTCAGGCAAAGTTGTCATCCTGGGACCAAGATCAAGCGGCTGACCTGTCATCGGTCGGGCAGCAACATGGACATCGAAACCCTGTTGATGGGCGATGTATTGTCCGTCAGGTGACACAAGCATGACTCGCGCCAGATCACTCGTTGCTTCCTCCCGAACATCGAAGCCGGAACGGTTCATCGACAGCAATTTGGTTTTTGCGTCATCGCTGCCACGATCAATGGTCGAGCGTTTTCTTTCGTTGATGAAGAGCCTGTCATCAGCGCCAAAGTGCGGGTTGAACCCTCGGTCTGTCACGAAGCTCATTTCACCGGACTTGATTGCTATCAAATAAATGCCAGGCCTAGCACCCCAGTGCGGGCTGGTCAGTGCGCTGCCTTTGCTCTTCATCAACAGTAGTGAACGATTGTCAGTCGATACCGTCAATGATGAATAGTGGCCTGGTTCGGTGCTGATAGTGTTGGACTTGCCACCTCGACTGGCGACACTGCGAATACTCGACAGCTGCTCATCCTGCCAATTCAGAAAGTAGACCGTTCTTCCATCTGGCGACCAAACGGGCGAATACTCGAATCCATCTTTATCTTTGGTGAGCCGCTGCGGTTCTTCGTCGCCGCGCTTGATCCAGAGTTTGCCCAGTGACTCGAACAGCACAGCTGAACCCACAGGTGAACGGCTAGCGAACCGGACCATGCGTGTCTCGAATTGCTCAGGGGATACATCCACGTTTTTGTGTGGCGGTGAGTAGATCGTGCGGCTATCTTGGACCCTGAACGGGATGGTTTTTATATCACCACTAGTAAGATCAACTGAGCGAATCTTGCCACCAGCCCAAAAGATAAGACCGGAGGCATCGGGCAACCAGGCAATATTGGGATAAACGCCGTTGATGGCCCACGTTTCCTGCATGTCAGGGTCTAGATCGTTTACGACTACCGTGTCGATGCCGGAATCCAATGCCTTTATATGCAGTTTACTCACGCTTTCTACACGCTTGATGTAAGCCAGGCTTTTGCCATCAGGCGAAGGGGTTGGGCGTACAGCGCCCCCCGGGCCGCCTGCAACAAGGCGGGTTTCTCTGTTGGTCAGGTTGAACGCCTTGATATTGAACACTTGTTTGTTGGTGTCCTGGTGATAGATGAACATGTCACCGGCAGTCGCATTCTGTGTGTAATAGAGCTGGTTGCCGTCTGGGGAAAATGCCGGTTCACCCAGTTCCTTCTGGTAGTTAGCGCCCGGCTTCTTGATAATCGGAACGCCCTCGGTGTCTGCCAACCCTGACGCATGATAAAGCCAGATTTCGCCCGTGCCGAGCGATCTGGATGTTGTGAAGTGTTTGCGCGCGGCAATGTACTGGCCATCAGCGGACCACACCGGGTTGTTCAGTAATCTAAAATCTTCAAAAGTGATCTGTTTGAGCTGTTGGCTTTCCAGTGAAATTGTCCAGATATTATCACCGCCGTCACGATCAGACGTGAAGGCGACGTAACGTCCGTCGGGAGAAAATCGCGGTTGTATATCCCAGCTATGGTCACCTACCAGCAATTCCGCCTCGCCACCTGATACTGGGATCAGGTAGATATTGCCAAGCAGATCAAAGACGATGTGTTGCCCATCAGGGGAAACATCAACACTCATCCAGGTGCCTTCGTCCAGGTCTAGATCAACAGTCGTTGCTGATGCCGTGAAGTCCGGTGCGTTTACTTTCCAGGCCTTGGCGGCCGATTCTTGAGTGCTTAGTGATTTCAGCGGAAGCAACAGCAGAACGCAGACCAATAAAAGGTGTATTTTCAAGAAGTGCTCCTCAGTTTGTCGGTCGACCCGTCCACGACAGCCTACTCAAATTCGGGGCCGCAGGGAAACCCAGGTAAAGAAATAGCACAGCACTTTGGCCTTGCGGTTGGCGGGGTCGAATATTCAAGCTCATGCTGATCGATTACTCGGGTTTTTTCGCAGACATCGCACCGCTAAAAGATACCTATAGGTGACGGCCTATCGTTGTGGTATCTGCCCCGCTAACAAACAACTTTTAATCCTGGGCTTCTTTCATCAAAATAATTTGAATATTTGCAGGCTCAGTCTTCAATTCTTTGTTTGCCACCCAGCTCGGCCATAAACAGATATGGTCAGTTAGTTTCGCTGCGGATTAGTCTATAATTGGTGAAAGGAGGCCGAAATGCGTACGTTCCTGTTGACCGTTTTCTGGATCACTAACATTGGTAACGTCATTCAGTTGCTGGTTATTGTGTTTGCCAGCTGGATGATATTTTCTGGTCGCTACTCGTTTTTTGAACTCGATGGGAATGCCTTTCTCACACAGGTCATTCCTTGGCTCCTTTGGCTAAAGACCCTCGTCATTCTGCTCTTAGGTGACCTGGGAAGACTAGTGTTGGCTATCCCGATCTTGATTATCGCTCCACTGAAACTAATTTTTGGAACAGCGATTGGTATCTGGGCATACTCGACTGCCATGGGAGTGCCTATAAACCAGCATATGTTTGAAACTAAATCTCTAACGACTGACTAATCTGCTTTGGATCGGTAGCGGAAGTCCGGTCCAATGATACCCGAGGGCGTTGCTGCCAATAGCCACTGCCGATTTATTGTTATCGTGTACTCCTTAAACTATCTGAATTAGTGGCTGCCAGTAAGTCTCAGGGGTTAACTCATTTCTGCGCGAATACCGGTAATAATTCGGCACGCGTTTTTAGTAAACAGCGTTTCCGATGAGAATGAGTCAAAGAGTTCCTGAACATCCTGCGGAATAATTTCGCCTTTTAGTGACGGGCCCTGGTCGGTACTGGTCACACCTACCAGCAGATCTCCCATGGTTTTAACCAACTCAGATGCCTGCGCATTAGTCATATGGAGTATAGATGCTGTTTGCTCAGCAATATGGTCAACCCGTTCGATAAAAGCGCCCTTCGACTCGATCAAACTTTCAGTGGATACGTTGTGTGCAATCACATGTTCCAGCCGAGTCAACAGTGGCACAAAGCTCCCATCGGCCATAGCGGTCTTATACAGCGTGCTGACATAAGCATGATCGGCCATATCCGCATTTGTGGTATTTTTTTGAAAGGCATTCATCTGTTTTCTCCAATTTATATATAACTGACTAACAGTCATTAATCTTCTGGCGCCCAGATATTACAAGTTTTTTTGTAGTGTGTTTAAGTACGATGTGAATATACGGCGTGATGTGGGCTGAAGGTCGAACAACTCAAGACACAGCAAAAAGCCAGGCCGGGTGCTGCTAGTTAAGGCGATGGATTTGCCGAACATATCGAAGGGCAACTCGAAGGCACACGTTAAATGACAAGAGTGACGACGAAAATGGTCAGGTTAGCTTAATTTCCTCATACTTTAGACTGACTCGCATTCGCTTCAACTTACAAAAAGGAAGGCAAGCAATGGAATCTGTCATCGAAAAACGCCAGCGCCTTTTGGGTGCGGCAACGCTGTTTTACGAACAGCCGGTTCAAATCGTTCGAGGTAAAGGCGTCCTGTTGTACGACCAGACAGGCAAAGAGTACATCGACATGTATAACAATGTGCCCTGCGTTGGTCATGGGAACCCGAGAGTGGTTGAGGCAATGTCGAAGCAAATGTCGACATTGAATGTGCATAGCCGATATCTTCACGAAGGCATTCTTGAATATGCAGAGCGACTCCTGGCGCTACACCACGATGGAATCGAATCAGCTGTGTTCGCTTGTTCCGGAACCGAGGCGAGCGAGGTAGCATTAATCATGGCCAGAGCGGCGACGGGTGGACGTGGGATTATTTGCAGCGATGCGACCTATCACGGCAACAGCACCGAAGTCATCAAGATGACTCTCGCTAGTCGGGCAAACACTTCAACTGACTCAGACTTTCGCGCAATACCCTACCCACAAAAACTTCGACCCTTGATTTCCGGCCTGGACGACGAATCTCTCTGTCAGCTTTATCTCGATGAAGTAAAAGCTGCCATCGACGATTTTAAACAGCAGGAAATCCCTTTTGCAGGAATGTTTATGTGTTCGATTATGGCGAACGAAGGCTTACCTGACATTCCTGGGCGATTTATGGCGTTGGCCACCGACCTGGTCCATGCAGCAGGCGGGCTAATGATCGCTGATGAAGTTCAAGCGGGATACTGTCGATCGGGTGAATGGTGGGGTTATGAGAAAACAGGCTTCCAACCTGACATCGTGACGATGGGTAAACCCATGGGAAACGGCTTGCCGCTCTCTGCAGTGGTTTCAAGCCACTCTAACGTTGCTGCATTTAGAAAAAGATCTCATTACTTTAATACCTTTGCTTCAAGTCCGTTGCAAGCGTCCGTCGGTATTGCCGTATTGGATGAAATCGAACAACAAAACCTCAGAGAAAGCAGTGGCGCCGTCGGTCAATATCTTCGTAATGAACTCGAAGGTCTGGTCGCAGGTCATGACGCAATCGCCGAGGTACGCGGGTGCGGATTATTCGCAGGCATCGAATGGGTGAACGCAGAAGGTGAAGCTGACGCACAAGGTGCTGCACGAGTCTCAAACCTGATGAAAGATAAAGGATTCTTACTGAGCAATGCGGGATCACAAGGCAATGTT
>DTZW01000171.1:0-14386 GCA_012961165.1 Gammaproteobacteria bacterium
TCGCGAAATGAAAGCCAACGGATGCTGCTTCGATATTCAGAATATTGACTGAATATCCCTGTTAAAATACCTATCCTTGGTAAGTAAGGTAGAGATTGCAGCCATAGATCCGGACTTTCAATCGAGGCTACAGCCTCTGTCCCTGATGGAATTAGCTGGCAGGTGCCTTTACAGCCTGACGAGCTTTTCGCTCTCTGTGTGAAGTAGGTTTGACCTGCCACGGTCTGACCTGTCCTGAGGATAGGAAACTTAACAGGGACATTCAACCAACGACCTGGTAAGGGACAGTCGGGTTTCCGATATCTGAAATACGCATGGCTTACAGTTGTTTTGGAAGACGCCGTAATTTGCCACAGAGAAGCCAGGGTTTCAGAAGAATTCAGAGCTTTACTGGTTTTCTCCCAGCGTTGAATGACCTTCCCAGTCATGCGTCACGAGTACGATCTTGCTGCTCTTTCGAGTCGCGTAGGAATACAGCACAGGCAGGCAAATTAAAGTCAGGAATGTTGACGTGGACAGCCCGCCGATGACGACAATCGCCAGGGCCTTGAACATGGACTCTCCGATTGCCAGAGGGATAAGGCCGACGATACTGGTGAGAGATGTCAGCAATATTGGCATAAATCTGTTGGCTCCGGCGTTGATGGCCACCTCAGCAATTGCCATGTCCGGATTCTGATCCCTTAGGTGGTTGCCTTCGTCAACCAGGAGAATGCTGTTGTTAATGACGATACCCATCAGACTGGTCAGGCCAATAAAAGCCAGGAAGGAAATAGGCTGATCCGTGGGGTACAGCAGCAAAAAAGCGCCGATAAAGCTCAGCGGGATCGCGGCACAGATGATCAACGGTTGCACGATGGAGCCAAACTGAAACACGAAGATCGCGAGTACAATGAGGCCGATGATGCCGACGTACTTACCCATCCCGCCAAATGAAGCAGCCTGATCGGCAATCTTGCCGTCGTACTCAACAGAGTAGCCCTGCGGTAACTCGAACTGGTCTACCGCTTTGATGACATCGCTGGTGAGTTGCGAAACTGAATAATCTGGTGCCGCCGAAACGTCGATAGATACTCGCGGTTTGAACATGTCGTGCTGAATATCAAACTCATCGTCTTTGAAGCTGATTTCCACGAGTTGGCTGAGTGGGATCTTGGCGCCGGTTATTGAAGTGACGAATATACGGTCGAAAACATTCAGTGGATCAATCGAATCTGCTTCGGCACGGAGTACGATCGGGTATTCATCGCCGCTGCCATCCCGATACTTGTCGATCTCCTTGCCATGCGTGATCATCACCAGGACTTTGTCGACACTGCCACGGTCGACGCCCAGGGCATTGGCTCGCCGTTCCTTGAATTCGATATTCAATGCGAAATAGCGGGATTCGGAATCGTTTGTTATCTCGCCGATACCCTCAATACCTGATGTCTTTAGATGTTGCTCAAGGTCACTTGAAAGTTCTCGAACAAATTGAATCCTTGGTCCTGATAGTTTGACCTCAACGTCACCGAGTCCACCGCCGCTACCGACAGTAAATGATGACGCTTCTATGGAGGCCTCGGCTTCAAACTGTTCCAGATCAGTATTGATGTCCTCGACAAATGCCTGCAGTTGGACCGCATTTCGGAAATCAACAGAACAGAAAATCTGTGCATTGTTGCGCCGAGTGGGGACGCGCGGGATACCCGTGTTAACCATGGGGAAAGACGTACCGGTGACACTACTGCAGTTTTCAATGTGCTCGCGGTCGACCACAACAGCATTCACCTTGTCGGTGAGTTCCTGAAGATAGGCTTCATTGCGATCCAGTGGAGCCTCTATGCTGACGGCTAGATAGGGCGCATCGCTGTCAGGAAAAACGATGACAGGAAGCTTTCCCGCAACGAATCCTGTGAATAGAAACATACCGGCTACAAGGAACATCAAAACAAACGGGTGCTTGATGAAATACTTCAGCAATTTTCGATAAACATTGTCCCTAAAAGGGATCAAAGAAATCAGAAAGCTCGGTGGCGACGGGATAAATGGCAGTTTGTTTTCGGTGCCAAAACGAGCGATCAGGACCGAAGAAATGATGATGGCGGCTAAAAGTGAGGCCCCGAGGCAGAGCCAGATAACTGCGACAAGACTATGTAAAAACAGCCCCGTTGTAGATGTGAGCAGGTACAGCGGCGCAAAGGCCAGCGCTGTTGTGGCTGTAGAGCTCAGCAGCGGCATGATCACCGAAGATGTCCCCAGTATGGCCGCTTCTTCGTGGGAATGACCGCCATAGTGGTGCAGCTTATAAGCATTCTCGGTAACGACGATACCGTTATCAACAATCAGGCCAAGCGCGATAATAAAACCGGCCAGAGAAATTTCCTGTATTCCGTAGTCAGTAAATGACAGGCCGACAACGGACAGGAACAGTGCCGCCGGTAACATGGCGGTAATGATGAGTGCCGAGCGCCATCCAACTGAGAAAAGCAGTACAAGTGAAAGGATTGCGATACCGGCGAGAATATTCGTGCTGAGTTCGTCAAGTTTAAAAGCGACGCCTTCTTCGGCATCGAACAGCCAGATCACATCGATATCATCCGGTCTTTCGACGCCATCAATGAGTTGCTGCAGAGCAGCCCTGGTGTCAAAGATGTTTGCTGTTTCACTAAGCTTCATGGTGATCAAAACGGCAGGCCTTCCATCAACGGACGCGATCACGGCATTTTGCTCCCGTTGTCGACGAACTGTTGCGACGTCGCGTAGTGCAAGTGCCTTGCCATCCTTATTGATGACCAGCGTATCCCTCATGGCTTCGAGACTTGTGTAGCCGCTGCCGAAGGCCAGCACAGATAATGCCTTGTCGCCGATATTGAATGTGCCGGTCGGCAGGTATTGGTTGTTTCCTTTGAGGGCGCGCTCGATCCCGGCAACATCCAGGCGAGCCGAATGAATGCGTGCCAGATCAAGATCTATTCGTATTTCTTCTTCAGGATAAATTTCTTTGACTTCTTCGATCGTCTTTAACTGTCGCAGTTTCTGGGATAGCGCATCTGAAGCCTTCTTCAGCTGCGCTGGCGAAGCAGTCTCGGAGGTGACGCCAAGGACAAAAGATACGATTAGATCAACCGGGCTTTGCTTGAGTACTGTGACTTCAGTCTTCGCCGGTAAATCGGATTTGATATTGTTGATTTTGCTGTTGACGTCGACATATTCGTCGTCGATATCGACACCATAGTCGTACTGAATCATGATCGAAGCGTAGCTGTTGTAAATATTCGTCTTAAAGGAATCAAGGTTGCGAGTGTTTTGCAGCTTGTCCTCGATGACACTGATGACACGTTGCTCGATTTCACTGGAGGAAGCGCCGGGCAGTAAAACGTTGATCATTAGAGTCGGTAGTTCAACGGCCGGATATTGCGAAATGCGAATCTCTGGTAATTTGATCCAGGCACCGACGATGACAATCAAAAAGAACAGCAATGAAAAAGAACGGTTGCTGACAATGTAGCGGACGAGCGTTTCCATGAGTGCGGTCTGCCTTATGGCTGGATGCGAATGGCATCACCATCACGCAATCCATGAAGGCCCTGAGAAATGACCAATTCAAATTCGCTCAGATCTTCTTCCAGGGCGACCAGATCGCCATCGATGCTGTTGATTGTTACGGCTTTTTCGATGGCGGCTGCACCAGCCTGATCAACTAAATACACGTGACCGCGAATCTTGCGCAGATCCAGCAAGGCATCAAAGGGTACGATTGAATAGGGGCGGTCTGAATTTTTTATCAAATCCACCTCTGCCACCATGCCAGGTCGAAGTTCCTTTCCCTGGGTTAAAATGGAGACCTCGGCGGTGTAGAGCCCATCTTTTGTATTCGCTACCTGAGCCACCTTGCGGACTCTGCCTTTGAAAATTTCATTGGGGTAGGGTGAAAATGTAACTTCTGCATCCGCGCCGGTCGACATTAGTAGCGCGTTTCGATCGGTGAGATCGACCTTGGTGACCCATAACTCATCGTCGCCTTGAAAAACAAAAATCGCCTGGCCAGGCGAAACGCTTGTTCTGGAGTCGATATATTGCTTCAGCACGATGCCATCAGAAGGGGCTTTCAGATAACACCTTGCCAGATTGAGCTCGGCCTGATCGAAGGCAATCTTCAGTTGATCATGTTGCGCCTGGATATCCTCCAGCTGAGAGAGTTGAATATTTCCGCCTTCATGCAGTTTTTCCATTCGTGCCCGAACACGAGCCATGTTGTCGAGCTGTGTTCTGGTTTTCTCCAGATTGTCTTCGGCGTCCTCAGTCTGAAGCTGGACCAGGAGCTGTCCGGTTTTGACCCGGTCACCTTCGTCTACAGCGAATTTCAGAATGCGCCCTGCAATCTGGAAAGAGATTTCCTCAACGTTCGGTGCCAGAACGCCGAAGGTACGTACTCGTTGCACGACGACCTCGTTCTTGATGGGTGTGGTTTTGACGGTTTGCGCTTTTGCAAAACTTTGGGTGGGTAGCCAGAGAAGAAATGTCAGAGCGAGTAGCTGATAGATATTTTTCATAAAACCTTCTCAAATATGTGAATTATGAGGCGGCACTGCCTGCTGCCGAAAACTTAACATGATGCCGGCCTTCGTTACTAGATATATACCGGACTTAGGGGGCGGTTTGTAAAAAGGTTTGGCTGTAAGAAAGCTGCATGGAGTCGATAATATACTTCCTGCATAGCAGAGCCAATAGAGGGCTAGTCGTAATCGAAAAATGAAATCACCGCTGGCAGGACTTGTGTCTGATCATTTCGGTATTAATAAGCGTCCGCCCGTAGATACTGCACCTTTCGAGCACCTTTTTCATGAAGAACTGCTGCCTGTGCTGAGTAACCAGCAGGATGTCTATAACATTCTTCGAGAAATGCCACACATTCTGGAAAACACAGGATTTTTGGATGGCATCGATGCTAATGCTATTCACGCTATGTCTGCATCCGGAATGATTGTAAAGGTTAGAGCGGACGACGTTATCGTTGAGGCAGGGAAAATTGAGAAAGAGATGTACATCATTCTCGAGGGTGACTGTGAGCTCTACTCTGGAAACAAATCAGTTAGTCACCTGGGTCCCGGCGATATATTTGTAGAAGTCGCCTTTTTTCGAGGGGATGGCGAGCGTACAGCAAGTGTTCGAGCGCTCAGCAATGCAAGATTGCTGATTTTGAAGAAAAACTCTCTGGATTCACTCTGGGAAAAACATCCGGATGCGGTCTACACCATTTTGTTTCGACCAGGTTCGGTGCTTGCTGAAAGAGTATCGGACACGACCACTCAACTCAGGCAAGCCAGTTCGGCAGATTGATCCACCTGGTCATAGTGAACCCGGCGTCCGGTAAAAGGGACCCCGCAAACGTGGCTTCAAGCTGCGCAACACGAACGCTTCGCCAGCCCCTGACAGTTAATTCCAGCCCCCTGGACCATCACAGAACAAGCTTCTTTAATTACCTCTCAGAGCGTCAGTGTGAAGCCACAAATCCTGGCAGTGTATAACTGTTATCTGGAAAGCAGTTTCGGTTGCTCGCGAAATGAAAGCCAACGGATGCTGCTTCGATATTCAGAATATTGACTGAATATCCCTGTTAAAATACCTATCCTGTTTTTTGAAACCGTTTGATAAGGGTTAGCCATGAAAAACGTTGTTGTCGTTGGAGCAGGACCTGCAGGAGCAAGCATTGCCTATTTGCTGGCGAATCGTGGCATAGACGTGACACTGGTGGAGCGGCGTCGAGATTTCGCCAGGGAATTTCGTGGTGAAATCTTGATGCCTAGTGGAATCGAAGCACTGCAACAGATGGGCCTCGGTGAAGCGCTGGCGCAAACAGATAGTCATGCTGTGCCAGACATCGCGTTATATATGAACGGCAAACTGATATTGACCGAAAATCTGGACCCTGAGGTTTTTCATGGACATCCCCCGCTTGCGATTTCTCAACCCGCGCTACTTGAAGCCATTGTGGCAGAAGCCGAAAAACTCCCCAGGTTCAAATTTGAACGTGGCGTGTCAGTGAAAGAATTGGTCGAGGACAGTGGGGCTGTTACAGGTGTTACGATTAGAGATGATGATCGCGAAAGGTTCCTGCCTGCTGACCTGGTTATCGGTTCAGATGGTCGAAACTCGGTAGTCCGCAAACATCTGGGTCACGGTGTGACCAAAAAAAGCCCTCCCATGGACATTGTCTGGTGCAAACTTCCTTGCCCGGACGATTGGCCAGGTTTAAAAGCCTATGTTGGTCGTGGACATTTGCTAGTGGCATACCACACCTGGGATCACAGTTTGCAATTAGGGTGGGTCATTCTTAAAGGGACCTTTGGTGAGCTTCGCAGCAAAGGGATTGAAGCATGGATAGAAGAAATGGCACGCCATGTATCACCAGATTTAGCTGCCCATTTACGGGCTCACAGCGATGCTGCCCAAAAGCCTTTTCTGCTTGATACCGTGTCGGACTGTGTCGACAGTTGGAGTGGACCGGGGGTCTTGTTGATTGGGGATGCTGCACACACGATGTCACCGGTGGGTGGACAGGGCGTCAATATTGCGCTGCGCGATGCGGTTGTTGCCGCTAATTATCTGGTGCCTATATTAAACAACTCGTCAACGTCAGTAACAGAGATGACTTCCGCACTTCAGGGCATAGAGAAAGAACGCAGGATCGAGGTTGATTACATTCAAAACCTGCAGGCGAAACCGCCAAAAATTGTACTCAGTCGCGCGTGGTGGGGCGAGCCCGTTCGCCGTATCGCAGGATTTGCGCTCGGCACGCGGCGGATAAGACGAAAGGCTGCCCACAGAGTGTCGGCTTTTCCATTTGGTGTGAGAGACGTCAAACTCGAAGTTTGAGGAAGTACCATGAAAACCAGGAACGAATTCGTGCTTTTTATTCTCATTTCCGCAGTTTTGCCGGATGCTGCCTTGATATTCAGAAGTTTGACTGAAGAGCCCTGTTAAAACGCCTATTCTCAAAATCGTCCAGTTGCTGGCCAATTTCCGGGACCCATTACTGTCTTAGATTGTAGTGCTAGTGGTGCCAAACGGGCCGACAAGGTAGCCGATCTGTCCGGGTTTTAGCGTAGCTAGCCAGGGTTGTTCGACGGGAAGAATTATAGCGTCTATTAGTTCAAGGTCACTTTTCTGTTGCGACGCACCATAAGCAAAGGATAAAAGGTTTATAACGGTGCATTATAAAGTTGACATGGATCAATGTTTCGATGGAAACTGATAACCGTCAGAGATGATTGTTTTGATAGATTTATTCACAAAGGGGAGCACCACTAATGCGACTAAAAAACATGAGTAAGCTAGGCCTTGCCACAGCATTTCTATTTACGACTTTTACGTCACTGCCGGCATTTTCGGCGCAAGAAAAATCCGGACTGTATATCGAAGAGATCGTTGTTACTTCGAGGAAGATAGAGGAGTCCTCTCAGGCAGTACCTATTGCGATTACCGCAATTTCTGAAGAGCTATCCAGTTCGACCATCAGGAATCTGTCAGACCTTAATGGATTCGCACCCAACGTGCGGATTGACCAAAACGGCGGTAGATCGGGCGGCGCCGTGATCAATATCAGGGGGATCAGCCCAACTCGATCAGACGACAATTCGTTCGACGCACCGATTGGGGTGATGATCGACGGCATTTACATGGGTACCACGGCCGGGCAGATACTTGAAAACTTTGACCTTGAACGCGTAGAGATTCTGCGTGGTCCACAAGGGACATTGTTTGGTAAAAATACAGTGGGTGGTGTGCTCCATGTTATTCGAAGTCGACCAACTGGTGAGTTCAGCGCTCGCCTGAAAGCGACTCTGGGTTCGGACGGCCAACAGGAGCTGCGAGCGGTTGTGAACACATCGCTGATAGACGACAAGTTAGCCGCCAAGTTCTTTGCAACCTCCATCGGGGACGATGGCTACTACAAGAATGTCACAACCGGTGATGATTCGGGTGAAAAAGACTACCAAAATATTGGGGCGACCTTCCTCTGGACGCCTAACGACAGGTTTGAAGCAACCTTAACGGTCGAGACCTTCCAGGATGACAGCCTGCTCAATGCCTACCAGACGAATTACAACGTTTCACCCGGTGTTATAGCGCCGCCGAGTGCTGCAGCAGCAGCGGCTGGAGAAGGTGACTACAGTGGCGGCTTTGCTACCTGCACCGGTTATGATGATTCAACCTGCCGAGATACGCTCAAGACGCCTGGTCATTCTGAGAATGACACGACCAATAATGCGTCGCTCGATACGGACGCCATCACATTGAATATGCGATACGAAATCAATGACAATTTAACATTGGTTAGTGTGACAGGTCACCGGACGGTGGATGAGTACCGGATCTATGACTTCGATGGCTCTGCTGCGGATTACATCACTATCGAACGATGGAACGAGTACGAACAATTCAGCCAGGAACTTCGAATCGACGGTTCCTGGGACACTGTCACGTTAACCGCTGGCCTGTATTACTGGAGGAGCGAATTCGAACAGGACTGGGTTACCGGCGGTGGCTTCTGGGCGTCGCTTTTCGGGGCTGTAGCTTATACCCCGTTTCTTTGGAGTCTCTGCCAGGGTAGCAACGGCCTGGACGGCGCGTTCGCACCAATCGCGTGTGACCAGGGCATAAGCAGCGTTACGCCTGGCGCGAATGTCACGCAGATACTCTATGAACAACAGGATACTGACTCTGTTGCAGCCTTTGCTCAGGTAGAGTGGCAGTTTGTCGAGGATTGGACTTTGACCGCAGGTCTACGCTGGACCCGGGAAGAGAAAGACTTCATCGCCGGTCAGTCATATCTGTCTAACGAGGAGCGGCAACGGTTACGCAACTTTCCAGGCTACTCTGACCTTGATAATGAATGGACAGAAGTCTCTCCCAAGCTTGGACTCACTTGGCAGCTGAATGACGATTCGATACTTTACGGTTCCTACTCAGAAGGTTTTCACTCAGGTGGCTTTTTCGGTGTAAACCAGAATCTTCGTGACTTTGAGCGAGACCAGTATGACCCTGAGTTTGCAGAATCCTGGGAGATTGGTTACAAGAGTATGCACATGGATAATCGCCTGCGATTAAACCTGACGGCGTTCTATAACGATTTCACGGACAAACAGGAGTCGTTTGTTGCACTTGATCCGGATACCAAGACGGTTGCGTCAAAATTCGACAACGCGGGTTCGGTGATCTATCAGGGCTTCGAAATGGAGGCTGAATACCTGGTCAACGAAAACTTAAAGGTTTTCTTTAACTATGGTTATCTGGATGCCGAGTATGATGAGTTTGAAACTGACATCAATGCTACAGATGGCCTAGACCTTATCGAAGACGCAACTCACCTGACACCGCGTAATGCACCTGAGTTTACACTCGGCATCGGCGGTACTTTCAGTTATCCGATCGGTAACGGGGATCTCGAAATCTACGCCAAGTTCGCAAGGGTTGGCGACATCGAAACCAGCCTGACCAATGCACCACTGGGCAGGATCGACGAACGTGACGATGTGAGTGCATCAATCGGTTACTTCACAGAACAATGGTCTGTTGTGGCCTTTGGTCGTAACCTGGCTGATGACGAATTTGAATACTTCACTCCTATCGCCACCTTGTTCGCAGTCGGTTCCATTAACCGTGGAAGAACTTATGGAGTTGAACTTGCGTTTGAATTCTAGTTCTTTTACTAAAGGCTTCACGAAATAAAAAAACCCGGCATTAGCCGGGTTTTTTTATCAGCCATTTTTTGCTCCCAACGAACGGCTGAAGCGTGTTTTTGATATAGATATTTCGGTTGCTCACGAAATAAAAGCCAACGGATGCTGCCTTGATATTCAGAAGTTTGACTGAAGAGCCCTGTTAAAACGCCTATTCACCAAGATCTGCTCCCGGAGATTCCCCATTCGGATACTTTTACAATTTTGCGAAAATGCTTTTGTTAGTTTCTTTTCTCCGTTTGATAGTTCCTGTTCTCAAAGCTGATACAGTCTGGGATTAATTGACAATATCAATGCAGATGTAGATCAAATATGTCAGATGTTAGCGTTGCAAACACCATCTACTCGAAGAAATATAGAAACTATGCCCTGGGTGTCCTGTTCCTTGGCTATGTCGTTAACTTCATCGATCGCTCTATTCTCTCTATCCTACTAGAGCCCATTAAAAACGAACTATTGCTCACAGATACACAACTGGGTTTACTTGGCGGGCTCGCGTTTGCGATTTTCTATGCAACCCTAGGTATACCGATAGCCTCCCTGGCAGATCGTTGGAGCCGCACCAAGGTTCTCGCGATCTCCATGATAATATGGAGCGCGATGACGGCATTGTGTGGTGCAGCAAGCAATTTCGCGATGCTTCTGCTTGCAAGAATAGGTGTCGGCGTGGGCGAGGCAGGCGCTAGTCCGCCCTCACACTCACTTATTTCGGACTATTTCCCCATCGAGTCCAGAGCAACGGCCTTGTCCATTTATGCTCTGGGCATCCCTTTCGGCTCCATGATCGGCAACTATGTAGGAGGCTGGGGAGCAGCAGAGCTTGGCTGGCGAATGACTTTCTTCCTGGTAGGTGTGCCCGGGGTTTTTGTCGCACTCCTGATACTGGGGACACTACGCGAACCACCCAGAGGCTTATCCGAAACCGCTGCAGTGAAAGCGGCGGTCGCTAAAACTGCAGAGCCAGCACCCTCATTGAGAGAAGTCTTTAAATTTCTCTGGCTCCGCCGTTCCTTCAGGCACATCGGCTTCGCAGCAGGCCTACATGCCTTTGTCGGCTATGGCGCTGGAACCTGGAACGCGCCATTCCTGATTCGCAGTCACGAAATGCCCATTACAGAAGTCGGTTCATGGCTGGCGATAATCTCAGGTATCGGCGCCATCGGCACTTTTGCTGGAGGATATCTCGGAGACAAGATCAGCGACTGGACCGCAGATAGGCGCTGGTATTTGTGGATAGCTGGGATTTCGACCCTTGTCATGGTGCCGTTCCAGTTCACTGCATATCTATACGAAGACTTAACTGCAGTCATCCCAGCCCTTGCGGTCGTTTCTATATTGGGGGGCATGTATCTTGGACCATCTTTCGCCATGACCCAGGGCTTGGTAACCTTACGCATGCGTGCGGTCGCCTCCGCTTTGTTGTTATTCATGCTGAATATCATCGGCATGGGACTAGGCCCATACTTTGTCGGCGTCGCTAGCGACATGCTTTCACCAGACTACGAGATTGACTCACTGCGTTATGCACTTTGTCTTTGTGTTTTAGCAAACCTTTGGGCAGCTTTTCATTATTTTATGGGCGCAAGATCATTGCGAGAGGATCTTGATTCTACTACGGCACTGATGATGCAGAAGGCAGAATAACCTCAAAATCAGCAGATGAAGTGGAGCACGCATAAAAGAAATTTCCTTCGTGCGAGTAATTATGTCAGGTTATGCCGGTCTCGATTCCGTCATCGATGCCGTGCACCTCAGTGCCAATGGTTGGTGAGAGATGAGCGGATCGAATTTCAAATCTACAGCGTTAAATTCTGCCTGTTCAGACAGCACGCTCATGGCGCTCATTCCTCTGTTTTAGATTTTGTGCGGCTTCGTTAGTGTTGCGAAAAATAGATCTCAACTCATAAACTCAACCTGAAGATCAATCGTAAAGTCCTTGAGGGCTTGTTTTTTGGCCGGTGAAGTCCGGTCCCTCTTCTCGCCATCCATTGAAGGTTTTCTCGCCCAATAGTGTTGCGAACCTTGGATCATCGGCGTAGCGTGCGAAAACTTCCGGGTGTCTATCATCGCCGCGTCGTTCTTGGGTCGACATAAATGGTCGGCAAAAATATGCGGCCAGGTTAATGCGTGTGCCTGGTACATCTCGACGCCAACCTCCATGCCATGTATTACCGTGCCAGATGACAGCATCGCCCGGTTCGATTTCCATGGTTACAGCACCGCGAGGGAGCTTCCAGTTCACTTCATCAAGTTCTAATGGGCTTAGCTTCTTGGCCATAATGTCTGCCAGTGTCTCGTCGTGAGTTTTCCAATTTTCATGCAGCGTTGGTTGGCGTTTTTTAAGATGGCTGCCGGGAAATATCACTAGGGCGCCTTGCTCCTGGCTGTAAGGCGTCAGTGCATAATTGCAGTTGGCGATTGACGCTGCGTCGGTAAGGAAGCCATCAGTTTGTCCATCGGCGTGGACCCCTAACGGCATGCCGCCTGGTCCTCGAAAATGACTCCCCATTGACGAAAGAACACAGCTTTCTCCCAATAAATAGTTAATCAATGCCAGGGGTTTCGGTTCAAGCAAGATTTCCGGGAAAACCAAATCATCGAAAAGAAGATAATGCTGATAGCTCATCCCGTTGAAGTCATCATTGGTAGCAGTGTCAGGATCAATCGATTTATGCACGGTGCTTTCAACGCGACGGAGAATCGCCGCTTTTGCCCTATCGATTCGATCTTGAGAAAGGACAGATTTTACAACCGTATAACCCTGTAGTTGGAGTTCTAATAGATTGCTCGTTAAACCCAGTGTATCAATGCGCTCAAGGGTTCGCTTCAAGGCTGGGTCGTTGGTAGCCGCCAGAAGAGGGGAGGGGAGTTGCTCACTTGCAGTTGCTGATGACTTCAATTGCGACATTAACATCTCCTCTTCGTTACGCTATTCGGCTATGGTAGACGTAAAGGTGGCGTCAAAAGCGCACCTGTTTGTTCGCTAAACTAATACTAAGCTACCATTTCTGAAATGTGATGCAAACTGGCGAGTCATTCTCGATCTTGTGCGGCGTTTCTTCAAGTACCTCCAAGCGGGACTAAAAACAGTTTTCTGTTTCGTCCCTCGACATTTTGGCAAACAATTCTTAGCCCCTTATTGGGGCGTTAGCTCTTTAGGTATCTTGTACTTACATTCATAAATTAGAGGTTAAAAATGTTAGATCGCGTCACGTCAATCTCTGAAATCAGGGACCTAATCGGAGAGGTCAAATACACCCAAGACACGAAGTGCATTGATCACATCGATGATCATTGTCGGGCATGGATAGAGCGGTCGCCCTTTTTGATCCTGTCGACCTACAGTCAGTCGGGTCAAATTGACGTGTCGCCAAAAGGGGATCCGCCTGGCGCCTGGCAGGTGTTGGATAAAAACACCATCGCCATACCCGATCGACCGGGCAATAATCGCGCAGATACCTTTCAAAATATTTTAGATAACCCACGTGCCGGTTTGCTGTTTATGGTGCCAAACCGCCGAGAAGTGGTTCGGGTTAGTGGAGGCGCGAGTCTGACGCGCGACCCGTCGCTGCTGGAGACCATGACGGTCAGAGGTAAAACGCCGAGCCTTGCGATTATTGTGCACGTTGAAGAGGCGATGTTTCACTGCGGAAAGGCCGTGGTGCGATCCAATCTTTGGTCGCCAGAGCAGTGGGGCCCGGTCGAAGGCCTTCCGACCTATGGCGAAGCGCTGGTGGATCACGGCAAACTCAGTATCGCCGTTGGTGAGCTGGACGAGGGCCTCCGGGAACATGAAGCAACAACGCTTTACTAACGGGCTGATCGCGTTTTTGTGATTGATTACGCACGACTCATGCACCCTTGCCCTTCGTTATCGTGCCCATGTAAGTAGATCGGCGCTTCAATCAGGGTGGGTGCTAGCGGGTCGCCTTGATTGGTGTGGATTCTATCCAATCCAAAATCGCGGCTTCCACCATGGGCAAGGTTACGCTGCCATTTTCCAGAACCCGCCGGTGAAAGGTCTTCAGGTCAAATTGTGGGCCCAGTTGGTCTTGAGCCAATGCGCGTAAACGATTGAGTTCGAGCATACCCAACATGTATGCGTTGGCCTGGCCGGGCCAGGAAATGTAGCGATTGATTTCGTTTTCAATGTCGAGTCGCGACCAACCGCAGTTATTGAGCATGTAGTCGACGGCCTGGGTTCGGCTCCAACCCAGGGTGTGAATGCCGGTATCGATGACCATCCGGGCCGCTCTAGCGCCCTGGTCGGACAATAAGCCCATTCGGTCTAGCGGCCGGGAGTAAAGATTGAGCTCGTCTGCAAGTCTTTCGGAATAGAGCGCCCAGCCCTCGCTATAGCCTGAATTGCCTAGATAGCGGGCGATAGGGTGAACCTTATCGCCCAATTCGAGCGCGAGCGCTCCCTGGAGATGGTGGCCTGGATAGGTTTCATGATAGAGCGTGGATTGTTGGGTCGCCTGGGTGCGTAAGTTGGGTTCGCTCACTGCAATGTAATAGATTCCCGGTCGTGTGCCATCCTCCGATGAGGAATGATATTCCCCACTGCCGCTGGCCGCAAAGTCGGGATAAGGTTTGATCAATACCGAGGCTTTTGGCAGTAGGTCAAAGACTTCATTCATTCTTGGGCGTGCCTGGGCCAG
>DTZW01000171.1:14588-25757 GCA_012961165.1 Gammaproteobacteria bacterium
GTTGCCGGTAGGGTGGAGAACGCTCGAATCAAAGCGGTATAGCATTGCGCACCGTCAGGATTGTTGCTGATCGCGATTTCAGTTCGGGCATTCGGCAGGTACTGGGTTTCGATGTAATCGATAAATCGACGGAGCGCGGGTTGAATAGATTGTTCATAGATGGTTTTAACAGCGGCCTCGAACCCAGTGTCACCCGATCGTCGACCCATGTTCAGGAAGGGGTTGTCCGGGTTAAGTAGCGCTCGAACCTGCTCGGGGACGTCAACGACGGTGAGTTGGGGGGAGGAATAACCTTTCGCCAGACCCAGCGTCAGGTTACTAATTTCCGTATCGATGTAGCCGGCAACGGCACCCAGCCGTGTGAGTGCATCGCCCCGGTCTGCTTTCGTTGCGAGCGGTTGTACATCAAAAATGAACGGTAAGCCGGTGTGCCAGGCTGTGGTGGTGCTGGTTTCCCAAAGTTCTTTTCGGCAAGTTCGCGTCGCTCGACTGGCGCTGAGCGTTTCGATGAGAAACCCATAAGTGACCCAGTCCCGGCTGCCGACGGTAAACATTGCATCGTGCCCAAGTAGTTCTTTTAAAAAGGCATTTTCTTTGGCCTGCCAGCGTGAAAGGGCCGGGAGAGAATTATCGAAAAGCCGGTTATGCCGTCTGCCTTGCAAACCATAAGAAGTCGCAATGTTGGGATAGCGCTTGAGTAATGCCTCGACGTAATCATCGGCAATGGTTTCAATGCTTCGGGGCACGGCCTCGGGCAACGGTTCGATGGCTTGGCAACCCGTGATGAGCATCAAAGTCAGAATCGTTGGATAAGTCAGTTGGTGCAGAATTTTTCGGATCATCATGATTTTAGGGCCGGTGGGTTAAGGTTCCTTATCTTCGATTGGGTGCCGACTTTGTGATGCGCCACTTCATCGTGAGGGGTGCTTGCTCTAAATCGAGATTAGCTCACTTGCCGTAGTGATCATAGAGGTTGTAGATTGAACACCATCACTTTTAAGGATTCAATACAATGAAGGATGATTCACGCAGTCGAGAAACCGTTCAGGTTTATTTCGATAGCATGTACGAATCCAGCGCTGAAAAAGTCCATGCGGTGTTTCATCCGAACGCCAAGATAAGCGGTTATATGCCAAACGGCTTCTCCCAGAAGACGGTTCAAGGGTTTGCAGGCGTGTATTACCGGGTGGTGCACGACGCTTCGGAATATTCCTGCTCAGGACAACTCGATTGTCTGTGGTTCAAAGCCTAGTGGTAACAGCCAATCGCGCAGGGCATATCCCGTTCCCGAAGGCCACACCAGACAGTCCTTTGGTGAAACCAGCTTAAAGCTGTCCAGTTCTTCGTTCAGCGTAATGGTTCCTGTCGCTGTAAGATGGTAGCCGATGATGACTTGGTTCATCCGCTCAAATGGGTAAACTCCGATCAATGTCGGCGCTGATGCATCTAAATCGAGTTCTTCCTTAACTTCGCGAACAGCGCATTCGGCCGGGTCCTCGCAATGATCGACAAAACCGGTAATCAATCCGTAAAACGTGTTTCGCCAGGATCGGTTGTGAGCGAGCACAATGTTTCCTTCGTATTCGACCACCACAGCCGCCACCGGCGTTGGATTATCGTAGTTCACGAACCCGCACTCGGCGGAGCATTCGTGACGGTCAACTCGTCGCTCGATTAAGGGTGCAGCGCACATGGGGCAAAACTGGAACTTTCTCAATAATCTATCTCAACTTTTATGACGTACCGCTTCGGCCGGCTACCAGCCATTCTAAAGCACGAATGAGAATGATATCAGTCTGACAGGTTCGAGAGAGGGAAGACAATCAGTCTCAGTTGTCGATCGTCGCGTTGAATGCCGGGTAGCGCCGCAGTCTAACGGCACTGGTTCATATGATGTTAGGGCGCCTTCATCGTGACTTTACTAGACGCATTCTCGGCTTACATTGCGGCCGCAGGTAATTGTCATCGAAGGTGCTTTTGTGTTAAAAACTTTAACAACTAAACTATTTGAGAGCATTTGTCGTTTGTCGAGAAGTGGCAAATAGATTATTCAAGCAGGGCATTGCAAGAGCGGTTAAGGTATCGGGCGGGGGTATTGATGCATCTTAACGTTAACGCGGTACAATCGAATTCAGAACCGCGGAACGAAAGCGTCATCTGTTGTCACGCTATTGTTGCGGTTTCCGAATAATTATAGCAATGTAAAGGTACCGAGTAGGGGCATTGCATTTCTAGTCGTTGAATCGAAGTCCGCAGGCCTATGTCTGTGCTGAATAAGGATAAAAAAGAACGTTCTGACGTTAATTACGACACTTACCAAAACGTTGTTAACAAATAGTGGCATTGACTAAACTTACCTGATGCTGGCTAAAATTATGGCGGCTAACCATGGCTAATGACGGCAAAATGTCTTTTGGTAGATATACCCGTGAACTCGATGTCCATCTCGATAAGCTTAGTTACAACGGAATGGTGCCCCCCATTGAATATGATGCGCAGGGCGATGAAAAACCGTATAGGCCTGCCTCGATTGCGGCAGGTAGTGGTGATATCTACAGGCTGTTGAAACCTTATCTTTCCGTTAGATTCAATGATCAGTTTCGCGCTGTAACCCCCTTAGCAATCTATCTAGTGTTGTTCCAGTTGTTCATTCTTCGCCAATCGATTGCGGATTCCAGCGTTATTACTGCAGGTCTGATCGCCGTGATAGTCGGCTTGATGTTATTTATGGAAGGGCTGAAGGTGGGTTTGATGCCATTCGGTGAAGCGCTGGGTACTTCCTTGCCGGCAAGAGCAAAATTATCGACCGTCGTCGTGGTGGTATTTCTGTTGGGTATTGGCGTGACCTTTGCCGAGCCTGCAATCGGCGCTCTGCAAACCGCAGGGTCTTTAGTTAACGTGCATCAGGCACCTTACCTGTACTTTTTACTGACGCAGTGGTCGGGTTCACTCGTGTTGAGCGTTGGTGTGGGTGTCGGACTAGCAGCAGCGTTGGGCACGATTCGATTTATCTACGGCTGGAGCCTAAAGCCGTTAATCTACATGACGCTGGTACCTGTGTTACTTATCGCTATATACATGGCACTCGATCCTGAACTATCGAAGGTGCTTGGGCTGGCCTTTGATTGCGGTGCAGTAACAACCGGTCCAGTCACTGTACCACTGGTATTGTCGCTCGGCATCGGTATTGCGCGAGCAGCGGGTCGAGGTAGTGATGCTATGTCAGGGTTTGGTATCGTTACGTTGGCATCCCTGTTTCCCATTATCGCCGTAATGATCCTTGCGCTGACGCTTTCACTGTCCTATTCACCTGACGAGATTATAACTGCCGCGACGATGGCAACAACGGGTTTGGGTCAAATACCCTGGTATGAGTCATCTCCAGGAGTCGAGATTGTTGGTGGTGTCAGAGCCATTGTGCCCTTGGTGGTATTCCTATTGCTTGTGATGGTGTTGTTATTGGGTGAGCGAATTCCACATGCAAAGATTGTTAGCTTCGGTATATTTCTCTGCGTCATCGGTATGATTGTCTTCAGTTTGGGTTTGAGCTACGGGCTTTCGAAGCTGGGAGGACAGAGTGGAGGGTTAGTGCCTGCTGCTTTCACTGCGTTAGACTCTGTAGAGGGTTCTCCGTTGTATGTGCTTTCTTTCGGTCTGTTTATTGCAATCGGTTTCGCATGGATCCTCGGTTTTGGTGCAACCCTGGCTGAGCCAGCATTGAATGCGTTAGGCATGACCGTAGAGAGTTTGACGAGTGGATCATTCAAAAAATCGACGCTTATGTATGCGGTGTCTCTTGGTGTTGCTTGTGGGATTTCTATTGGCGTTGCAAAGATAATTTTTGAAATTCCAATCGCCTACCTGGTGGTTCCGGGTTACCTAATTGCTATCGGTCTGACATATGCATCGAACGAAGAGTATGTGAATATTGCATGGGACAGTGCGGGCGTCACAACAGGGCCTGTTACCGTTCCATTGGTGCTGGCTATGGGCCTTGGTTTTGGAAACGCATTGGGAGCGGTTGAGGGTTTTGGAATTCTTTCAATGGCTTCGATTGGTCCTATCATTGCCGTGCTTAGCACTGGCTTGTATATACGTTGGAAAATTTCCAAGAGTCATGCGATGTCAGATGATATAGCTGAAGCCGATGGTGTCGCTTGATACTTTTGCTGGACACTCTACTAGATACTGCGCCTGATAGTAAAAGGAGATAACTATGTCGACACGTGATTTTACAATTCTCACCGATGTTTCGATGATTACCTGCATCATCCAAAGAGGTAAGGCTGATGCCGTTGTGCAAGCCGCACAGGACGCAGGTGCGCAGGGTGCGACGATACACTATGGATATGGCAGTGGTGTAAGAGAGCGGCTTGGGCTACTTGGACTTGCCGTAGATGTAGAAAAAGAAGTTATAACAATTCTTGTGGCAGATGATCAGGCGGATCGGATTTTCGAGCGCATGTTCTTTGCGGCTGAAATGGATCTACCGGGTGCAGGTATTATGTATCTGACCAAGCTTGAAAAAGCAGCGACCTACATCCCCCCCGAAATCAAAGAGAAGGTAGGTCAGGCATCGTGAAAGCGATATTGCAGGATGCAAAACAGATCATATGTATCCTCCCACAGGGAACTGGTTCCTTTATTGAAGAAGGGCTGATAAATGACTTCGGTATCCGGAATGCAAATTTTTATCATGCGCGCGAGGTAAGCAGGTTTTCCTCAATGGATGGCCTTGGAGCACAACAGGAAAAAGATGTTCTCGAGGTGGCGGTTGAATCTGATCGCGCTGAAGAGGTGTTCGATTACATTTTTCACCGCGGGGAATTGGACACGCCTCATCACGGCATTATCTTTATGGCGGCGTTACCGAAACTAACGGTGATGCAGTTACCCGAAATGGCCGACCTGGCTGATTGATCGGAATGATTGATTAGGATACTGAAACCCAGTCCATTATCGTTCTCCTTCATACATCAGAAAACTCGAATTGATTGACCCGGATGAGTAGCTTCGTGCCAAATCTTGCACGAACGTAAACCTAAGCGGGTGAACAGGTACGATTTGATGGTCCTATCTGTGAAGTGCTTCACTATCTTTGGCCGGGTTTCGCAATGAGCGGTAGGTTGTGGTTGAAAATCTGAGACAGACGGTAATCAATGCCACCAATTGATAATGCCGAGGCCAACATTTATGGTGCTGACTTCCGCAGAAAAGAGCAGGCTTGTATGTTCCAGGGGTTGAAATCTGCACCAGAGCGCTCACCCCTGTGCCATCATTTTCGACGATGATCCGCTACGATCAACACCATACCATTTCTACCACGCTCGGCCGGTAACAGTTCCCTTCCAGCGATTTGCCCAATTCGCGATCGGCTAGCAGACGCCATAAAGCATCTCATGAGTAGAGCGGGTCATTGGCGTGATCTGCGATACATTTCTGCAAGTGGGAAAGGGTGGTTATGCTTCCTAACCGTAGACCTATACAGAAGTTTCATTGCCACAATACTGCACAACCACGGATTATTGGACATGGTTCAATTCGGGTCGTTAGCGGCTTCCAAAAGGCGTACTTCATGGTTAGCGAGGGTTTCCCCTGCACCCCAGTTATTACCCTTGAGAGCATGGAGTATGCCAATCAGATTATCATCTCGAATGCGCTCCATTTCCCGAATGCTCAAGTGGCCTGATTGTTGGTCCGATTGTGTAGCGATCAAGTCAACCAACTCTTCATTAAATTCGGGAACGTCGGTAAGTTTTGACCAGGGCCATTTTAGACAAGGACCAAACTGCTCCATAAAGTGACGCATACCCGCTTCGCCGCCCGCAACCCGGTAAGTATCAAAGACACCCATTTGTGCATACCGCAACCCAAACCCAAAGCGCACTGCGTCATCAATATCCTCGGTCGTTGCCACACCATCCTTGACCAGCCACAGCGATTCACGCCAAATAGCTTCCAATAGGCGATCAGCAATAAATGCTTCGATTTCTTTTTTGACCAGCAGCGGCTGCATGCCGATTGATGAATAGAACGCTTTTGCTCTATCAATAACTATTGGACTCGTTTTTCGACCACCCACCAGTTCAACTAATGGCAACAAATAGACTGGATTAAAGGGATGCGCAACCAACAATCGCTCAGGTGTCCCCATCTTTGACTGAAGGTCCGACGGCATAATTCCCGAGGTAGAGGAAACAATAATTGCATCGCGACATGCATGGCGTTCAACTTCCGCATAAACGGACTGCTTTATCTCAAGGCGTTCCGGCACGGACTCCACTATAAGCCGGGCATTTGAGACTGCATCAACAAGGCTGTCGCAAAAGGTGACGCTACCCTCTTGCCGTCGCTGCACCTTTACTAATTTGTTATAGGCGTAACGAGAATTTACCAAGACGGCTTCGACTTTTACTACAGCGTCCGCGGCCGGATCATAGATCGCAACATCAATACCGTTTTCAATAAATCGCGCAACCCAACCGGCGCCGATAACCCCGCCACCAATTATCGCGACTCGTTCTATGGCAGACATATTCGACTCCTACTAAGACGTGGGTTCTCGCTTAACAAGCTGCATCTTTTCTCGCACTTCAGCTGGCGTCATCAACGTTGCGCCCATATTGGTCGCTATTGTCGCGGCTTTCTCGACAAGCTGCGCATTGGTCGCGAGCTTGCCACGGCTGAGCCACAGGTTGTCTTCCAAACCAACGCGAATATTCCCACCAGCGAGCATAGCTGCGGCAACATAGGACATTTGATGTTGACCAATGGAAAAGGCGGAAAAGGTCCAGTTCTCCGGGGTGTTATTCACCATCGACATAAAGGTATTCAAATCATCCGGCGCACCCCAGGGTATTCCCATACACATTTGAATCATGACGGGGTCTTCAATTATGCCTTCTGAAGCCAGCTGCTTTGCAAACCAAAGGTGTCCTGTCTCAAACACTTCAATCTCTGGCCTGACGCCCAGATCAGTTATCATCTGACCCATTGCCCTTAGCATGCTCGGCGTATTGGTCATGACATAGTCTGCTTCGGCGAAGTTCATTGTGCCGCAATCTAAGGTACAGATTTCCGGCAAGCACTCAGCGATGTGTACCAGCCGTTCTGTCGCACCAACCATATCGGTTCCCGCAGCATTCAATGGCAGCGGGTTCTCTGGATCACCGAAGACAATGTCCCCACCCATACCAGCTGTGAAGTTAACAACAACATCCGTCTGCGCATCACGAATTCTGTCTAGCACTTCGCGGTAAAGTTCAGGTCGACGACTCGGTTCGCCATTCTCAGGTTCACGTACATGGCAATGAACAATTGCCGCGCCTGCCTTAGCTGCATCAATCGCGCTGTTAGCAATCTGTTCTGGCGAACGTGGCACATGTCTCGAGCGATTTTGAGTCCCGCCAGAGCCTGTAACGGCACAGGTGATGAAAGGTGATAAGTTGGCATTCAGGGGCATGTAGCTCTTCCAGATTATTAATGAACACAGCCACAAAGCCGCGACATTGATTGACGACACCCAGGTCATTGACAAGAGCTCGCAGCAAAACGCTTTGTATCGTTTTATTCCTCGTCGTCGCTATTAATCATAGCTGCTAGTCGTAATTGCTACTCATAATTGCCGGGTGGAACAAAACCACCAATTTCTCGACATATCATACGCGCAAATTCGATCGTTCTATAATCTTTGTAGGGCGCTCTCGCTACCTGCAGACCGATAGACAAGCCTTTTCTGGACCCCCCGTACGCCCAGTTGCGTGGAATTAACTAAAACAAGTTGCCAAAAAATTACGCTAGATTAGGGCTGCCCCTCATGGAGTAGGTCGAGAGCCGCGGTCAAACGTTTACCCCATTTTCGGAACTCTCGTCTTACTTCCTGGGCATTGGTTCCCGGCGAGGATTTCTGCATGGATAACGGCTGGGCATTACGGCCATCAAGAGCGCGGGCCAGTATTTCATTACTTCGTGAATCTTGTAATTCCAGAACCAGTTTTGCTGATCCAATATTGGACACGTAGAAATCATTTCGGCCAGCGCTTTCTGGCGGTATTGCTGAAACCACATCAAGTAAACCACCGGTTAATGTCAGCACATCAGGACCCGGTTCGGACACCAGGGTGAAGTGCTTACTCTTACCGAGTTCTTCCAGAAATACTTCCCGTAGTAAACTTTCAAGCCGGCCCTTTTTCTTTTCTGTTAAGGGAAACTCACTTCTGCTGGCGTTTACGCTGGTGTTTCTAGATGCTGGCTTTACCTCACGATATTCAATCCCTGCGTTGACCAGCCGGATCTTTGTATAGGCTGCAAGGCTAAGGTTTGGTTTCAGCCATGCATATTGCATATAGGTACCATCAACTCTGTGCAGCCCATCAAAGGTGATTTCCGCATTAGCTCCCGTTTGTAGTGTCGGTGAGGTTGTTTCGCATCCAGCGAGGAGTGCGAAGGTGAAAAGCAGAAATAAATATTTCATCATAAAACTCCAATTACAGGTTTGATTAAGCTCTATTATAAAGGAAGCTCGATAGAGGTGCATAGGCGACACCGTTAGATAGATTCAACAGGCAGCAAGCACTCAGCAGGTCCGGAGGTCTCTCTTCGCTAACTAGCCAAAGGTCAGCAATATCAGATGGCACATACCAGGGCCTGTCCCAATGGGTGAATAATTACTTTATATCTCATGTTTCCCGGATTGCAAAAATATCCTGGTCAGGAATTCCTGGGTTAAGAGTATTGGACAATAGTTTGTCGATATTGGGTGCCGATACTCTGGCTTACACTCAGTGGGTTAGTCGCTGAGAACAAGACCGATTTCAGCCGGTATTTCGCATGAGCACTTAACCAAGGATGTAGTCGGAATCACCCCTCAGACCATCAGTGTGAAGCCGCAAATCCTGGCAGCGTATGACGGTTATCTGGAAAGCAGTGTCGGTTGCTCACGAAACATAAGCCAAAGGATGCTGCTTCGATATTCAGAATATTGACTGAATATCCGTGTTAAAATTCCTATCCTCCCATCGGGGTCAAGTTGATTGATAAGACGCTGAAATAAGGCAATTGGTGGTGCAAGCTCAACTTGACGCTTTCGGCTTTTCAGCTGATGTTGCCGTTAGCGGAGTCGAAGCCATAGACGCGCTTAAAAATGCTTCAACGCCTTACAAGCTGATTTTGATGGATTGCCAGATACCCACCATGGATGGTTATGTAACCACTGACGCGATAAGAAAGGGCGCTGTCGATAGCTACGCAGATATCGTTGTAATCGCCATGACGGCCAATGCTATGAAAGGCGATAGGGAACGTTGCCTGGAAGCGGGCATGAATGACTATATTCCCAAACCCGTTGACCCTGACCTGTTAAAAGAGAAACTCAATTTTTGGCTTAAGCCCTGAGTTTAAGCGCCCATGAGAAAGTAGGGAATGGTCTTTTTTTAAATCAATCCTGCACTCTGATCTATTCGTCATCGCTTTGAAGCGATTCGCGCAATTGGGTGATCTGTTCAACTCTCGAACCCGTTGCCTGAGCGATTTGCTCATTTGTCATCAGGTCTGCTTTAATCAAATTGATGGCAACGGTTTCTTTGCCTAATTCAATACCTTCTTCTGTGCCTTCAACCCGCTCAAGAATATAAGTCGACTTTTGATTGCTGGCGTCATGGTGCAGTTGTTTTTGGTACGCATCAAAGGCAGAGCGCTTACCACTGAGCCATCACACTTTCTGCTACCCAGGTGGTGCCATTGAGTGGCTGTTAGGTTTGTTGGAAGGATATCCCCGTCGCAGCTCTACCAATTAGTACCTATGATGAACGACCAAAACCGAACGATTTTGACAAGCCGAAAAGGTTGCGCGAGTATTCTCACGTATTAGTTTTTCTAATACGTGATTCGGTCAAATAATTTATTCGGGGAAAGATATGTTTAATGCAGGTGTTATTTCAAGCATCTGCCGCGGCACCCATTTTCAGGACTGATCGTCGGCTCAATTGAGCCTGCTCAATATCATTCATGGCGGTTCCCATTTTGTATTATTTTTCGTACACCAGGCGACCCTCAAAATAAGTCATCTGAACTTCTGTATCATTAATCTTCTCAGGTGGAATTTCTAACAGGTTGTGATTCAGTATAATGAAGTCCGCCGATTTACCAGTCACAAGAGAACCGGTTTGCTCGTGCAGTCCAAGCGCTCTCGCCCCATCTATCGTGTAGATCTTGATCGCTTCGCTAACAGTCAGACTTTGATCAATCCAGCCGTGTCCTTTAACGGTGTGCCCTTCCTTGGCAGGTGCAGGGTCCTGTCGAGTAACCATCGCCTCTAGCCCAACCCAGGGATTCAGGTCCTGCGATACCGAGGGCCAGTCAGAACCAGCCAGCAAAGGTGCACCGCTTTCCAATAAATCACGGGTAGGCCAATACTCAAAGCCTCTAGCACCCAGTGCTTTTCTTACGGAATCGATAATCGGCGAGGGAAACCAGAGATAGGGTGATAGATCAGCAACGGCATTGAGCTCGGCGAAGCGCGGGATATCCTCTTTAGCAATAAAACCTGCGTGTCCGAGTTCGTGGCGACGCGAACTGGCCCCGTTTGCTTTTCTCGCTGCTTCAATGGCGTTGAGTCCCATGCGAACAGACCGATCACCCGCCGTGTGAATCTTGACGGTGAATCCATGTGCATCCAGCTTGATCAGAGCAGCACTCAATTCGTTCTGAGTCAGGTGGGTTGGCCCATAAACTGCCTCAGCATCCCCCGCATTCGCTACATAGGGTTCAATCATCGCTGCAGTTCGCGCTGTTGTCGGTACACCATCCAGGAATATCTTGGCGAAGTTTGTGTGCACGTGAGCACTGGCATAATCGTCACGTAGCTGTTCCAGCACAGCCGTATCTACATCGCCATGCCTCATTTCAGGTGTATACAGACAAGTCGCCACATTCAGGGAAAGCACACCGGCCTTGTCCAGCTCAAAGTAAGCGCTGGTTTCAGCTTCTGACGAACTGGCATCCTTAAACCCTGTAACACCATAACCATTGGCATTGGCAACAGCGTATCTGGCACCTTCCTGGTAATGTTCCGCCGTCCATTGGGGCAATTGAGCATCGATCACACCACAGGCTTCCTGGATCAAACCGTTTAAATCACCCGTTGCGGTCTTCTCATAAATACCACCGGCC
>DTZW01000171.1:25767-27891 GCA_012961165.1 Gammaproteobacteria bacterium
GCTCAGACAGCTCATTGATACCGGCCACATCAAGCGCCTTGCTGTTCGCCCAGCAGTTGTGGCCGGAGTCATCCTTAAGCACGATTGCCTTGTCACCAGAAATGTCATCAAGCCAGGCTCGAGGCGAATCGATATCGTATTCCGCAAAGAAATTGGGCGTCCACAAACCACCTTGAATCCACAGCTCATCGCTCTCGCTGACACAACCTTTAACCTTTGCAGCAACCTCATCGGCGGATGCCGTCGCCGGAAATAAGCAGTAGTAGAGTGCAACTACACCACCCCACGCAGGATGCGAATGCCCATCGTTGATCCCCGGCATGACAAAGCGCCCATCAAGATCAACAATCTTCGTATTCTTACCTGCCTGTGTAGAGATGGCATCGCTGGTACCAATAGCTGTGATTCTGCCGTCTGTTACCGCCAATGCCTCGACCTGAGGATTGATGTCATCCTGCGTGTAGATGACACCATTTCGAAGAATCAGGTCCGCTCCTGCTGGCTGCTCTTCAACAGACTCCTGTTCGCAACCAGCCAGAAAGAGCAGGCTGGCTATGATGGAGATTACGGTCCCTGCCTGTAATTTACTCACCAGCGCTCACCCGCTGAAAAACTGCTTCACCATCTACAAACGTCTGCAGAACCTGTACATCACTTAGCGCCGCCGTTGGTATCTCAAATATGTTGCTTTCAAGAATAATGAAGTCAGCGCGTTTGCCTGCTTCAAGTGACCCCGTTGTTTTTTCCTGTTTACCCGCAACAGCGCCGTTGATCGTAAATATTCGAAGTGCCGTCTTCAGATCAACCGCCTGCTCAGGCCAGTACTTACCTGGATTTTTTCCGTAGGGGTCTTCCCGACTGACCATTGCTTCGATGCCCGGCCAGGGATTGGTGTCAGGCACAACAGCGGGCCAGTCAGAACCGTAGAACACCAGCGCTCCAGCTTCGATCAACGATTTTACTGGCCAGAAATAATTGGCTCTGTCACCGAGCGTGATTTTCATGGTGTCAACAGCCGGGCCGGGATACCAGAGAATCGGGCACATTTCAGCGGCGACATTAAGATCATCAAAACGAACCAGATCATCAGGGTGGATCATTTCGGCATGAGAAACCTCGTGCATAGCTCCGGCAACGACGTTTGTATTACGCGCATGTTCAAATGCATCAAGAGCGGCCCGAACTGCCCTGTCCCCAGTCGCATGAATTTTTACGGTCATGCCCTGCGAATCCAGCCATGCGACATCTTTGGCCAGAACTTCGGGTTCAATCATCAGTTCCCCAAGATGCTCGTCGCCGTACTGCTCACTAGGCTCGTAGGGTTCGAGCACCGCTGAGGAATACACCAGAGGCACGCCATCCAGCATGATTTTGGCAAAACTTGCATCGATCCTCTCACTAGCATACTGCTCATGCTGTTCTATGTTTTTAATTTCCTGTTCGTGAGACGCTGACCACGCACTTTTCCAGGGAATAGAGGGCTTAACTCGAAGCGGTAACGCGCCACGCTTATCGAGCGCGACATAAGCGTTCAGATTAACGTTAGTGGTAATGGCATCGCGGAAGGAAGTAATACCGAAACCCATCATTTGAGACATACTGAAGCTGAGGGCTTCCTGCCGCTGTTCACCGGAATAATCCGGTATCAATTTCCTGGCGCTGTAAGCTGCATTGTCGAAGAGTAAACCAGTCGCCTTGCCATCGGCATCCCTGACAATTTCCCCACCAACCGGATTCTGCGTGTGGTCGTCAATACCCAGCAAAGTCAGCGCCTTTGAATTGACCCAAGCGTTGTGCACAGACCAATCCATTAAAAAGACCGGGTGATCACCACTGACCGCATCGAGCATGGAACGGTGTACTCCGGGTCCCTGTTCCAGAATCGTGGTGCCCCATTGACCACCTTGAATCCAGGATGCTTCATTATCGGTTGCGGCGACACATTGGCTGACCGCTTCGACAATCTCTGGTGAGGTCAACTCCGCCCCAAAGGCACATTCGAAGCGTCCCTTGATGCCACCATCCATCGGGTGGACATGCATGTCCTGGATCCCAGGCATGACAAATCCGCCATTGAGGTCTGTCACCTCGGTCTGCTCACCCTTTAATGCCTGTATTTCTTCG
>DTZW01000172.1:0-2076 GCA_012961165.1 Gammaproteobacteria bacterium
TCGATTCGGGTTTTCGCTGCAGTATTCAGCAATCCAGCGATTGTAGGCATCAAAGCAGGCCTGTTTGTAATCAAAATCCCAAAATAATTGAGGTCGGAGTTAAATTTACAATTTCGTCTTTGGTTTACGGTCACGCTTCCGAAAAGACTGTGCTAGTCCCGTCCGTACTTCAAGAAGTCGAAACTTATCAGATCCCAAAACAAAGTTGTCTGTTATTGCCACGCTGGATAACGTGAGCCGGTCTTCCGACAGGTAGAACTCCAGGCCTTCCTGGCATCGAACAGCGAACCCTGAGCTAATGAAGTTCAAGTATCACCGTGGCAACAGCGAGTATCTGTAAGCTTGCGACTATGAAGCCTTTAGCTTTTCGCTCCAAGCTATGTCATATAAATGTCATATAAATGTCATATAAATGTAAATTTTACTCCGACCCCAATTATTCCAGTGATACGCTGCCGGACTCACTCACACCGCATGCACTATCACCGGCAATTCGGCAATGCCTTTGACAAAATTGGAATGCACCAGCACAGGTTCCCCAACCATTTCCACAGTATGAAACCGATTCATGATTTCCTCCCACACGGTTCTTAATTGCATTTCTGCCAGACGATTACCCATGCATCGATGAACGCCGAATCCAAATGATAAATGATGTCGGGCATTGTCCCGCTCAATGTTAAAACTGTTCGGGTTGTCGATAATCTCTTCGTCCCGATTACCCGATGCGTACCACATGACCACCTTATCACCGGCGCTGATTTTCTTTCCGCGAAGTACCGTATCCTGCGTCGCAGTGCGTCGCATATGTGTCAGCGGCGTCTGGTAGCGGATTATTTCCGAGACCATCGAAGGGATGAGACCAGGATTATCCCGCAGCTTCTGGTACTGGTCAGGGTTATCATTCAGTGCAACCACACCACCGCTGATTGAATTCCGCGTGGTATCGTTTCCGCCGACGATAAGCAGGAACAAGGTACCCAGGAACTCCATCCGGTCCATGTTTTTTGTATGCTCGCCATGGGCCAACAAAGAAATAAAGTCGTTCTTGGGCGGTTGTGCAGCCCGCTCTTTCCATAGACGTTCAAAATAGGCGACGCAATCGAGCATAATTTTACGTCTCTCTTCCTCGTCTATCTGCGCAGACCCGGTCAGGTCCTCACTGGTCATCATGATATCGGACCAATAGGGCAGAAGATGGCGATCTTCAAACGGGAAATCGAACAGCGTTGCCAGCATTTGTGTCGTGAGTTCGATGGAGACCTTGTCGACCCAGTCAAATGTCTCCCCAACGGGTAGTTCATCCAGAATTTCGCCGGCTCGTTGCCTGATGACGGGTTCAAGATCTGCCAGGGTCGCGGGGGACACCCCCGGTGTGACGGTTCGACGTCTAACATCATGATCCGGCGGGTCCATAACGATAAAATTCGGCGTCTCGAAATCTTCCGCGAAGTCACCGATTGTGATCGCAGGTTCTGATGAGAATATTTTGTGATTTTTGTCAACATGCAGAATGTCGTCAAATTTCGTGATCGACCAATAGGGACCAAAAGGGCTGTTCGCACAGTAATGAACCGGATCCTCTTTTCGCAGCCGCTCAAAGTACGTCCAGTGCAGGTTCTGCTGATACAGGTCAGCCAGGCTCATGTCGATTTGATCCAGCGGTACGCTGTACGGATCCCTGGGTAATACACTGGCGGCTTCACTCATGAGTGAGTTCCTTGGGTGTTATCGGGCCATACAGCTTAGCAGTTCAGGTCACTTCGCGACAAACCGCTTCCGCATTAACAGACGCATCGAAGCCCGGTGTTTGCGCGATGTCATGCCAAGGTTATTTCCCCTTGTCACTAGAAGTGATCCAGGCGCCACTGACTATCCTCAACCGCAAAACTGCTCAACAGACTTCTTTTCGCAAAAAAAACCAATCAGGATACTTTTGAAATCTCGGAAAACACTATTTAAAATAACTATTCACAAAAGAACGCTTTGATGACGATGAAGGTTCTGGTGACAGGTCGTGAAGGGTTGGTTGGGAAAGCTGTCTGTCGTGCATTGCTGGCTAACGGTCATTCATCC
>DTZW01000172.1:2108-4153 GCA_012961165.1 Gammaproteobacteria bacterium
ACTCACTGTTCCATGCTGCGGGTTCATGCGATTCGGTTATTCACAGCGCTGCATTGCTCGGAGTTCCCGGGCAAACGCCTCAACAGATCATGGAAGTTAACCTTCAGGGAACGTGGAACCTACTTTTGGCTGCTAAAAATGCCGGTATCGATAAGCTGGTTTTCTTAAGTAGTGTTGATGTACTCGGTGTATTTCTCGGTGTATTTAAAGGGCGAAGAATACCCGACTTCCTGCCTCTGGATGAATCACACCCCTGCTACCCAGGTACGGGTTACGCCATCTCAAAATGTCTCGGAGAAGAGATGTGCAGGTTGTTTACACAGGCGAACTGCCCCATACCTGTCCCTCGCCCCCAATCTACGGTGCTTGTGTGAAGCCCTTGCTATCAGCACCGAAATGGATAGACAATCGCGGAGCGAACAACACAAACAGGAGCAGGTAGAATGTGGGATTTTGAAACTGATGAAGAATACCAGGGCGTATTATCCTGGGTTGATGAATTTGTAACCAAGAAAGTAGAACCCCTCGATATGATTCTGGGAGCTACCAAAGAATACCACGATCCCGATTTCATCCGACAGATTCGACCTCTACAACAGGAGGTTAAAGAACGCGGTCTCTGGGCCTGTCACCTTGGTCCAGAATTGGGTGGACTGGGATTCGGCCAACTGAAACTCGCATTACTCAACGAAATCCTCGGTCGATCCAGGTTTGCGCCGGTAGTTTTTGGTTGCCAGGCGCCAGATACGGGCAACGCTGAAATACTGGCCCACTATGGGACCGAAGAACTCAAGAAGGAGTACCTGCAACCGCTACTGGATGGAGAAATTTCTTCAAGCTATTCCATGACAGAACCCCAGGGCGGTTCCGATCCAACTCAGTTTCAGTGCCGCGCTACAGAGGATGGTGATCACTTCGTCATCAATGGAGAAAAGTGGTTTTCTTCCAGCGCAAGATATGCAAGTTTCCTGATCACGATGACCGTGACAGATCCGGACGCTGCACCTCATCAACGTATGTCAATGTTCGTAGTACCTACCAATACCCCGGGAGTGGATATCATTCGCAATGTGGGAGTTGGCACTGAAGCACCCGGCGAAGGTTCACATGCCTATATCAAGTATGACAACGCCAGGGTGCCAAAATCCAACATGCTGGGACCGAGGGGCCAGGCCTTCGCGGTGTCCCAGACACGCCTGGGTGGCGGGCGTATCCACCATGCTATGAGATCTATGGGGCAAATCAAAGTTGCCTTCGACATGATGTGTAAGCGCGCACTATCCCGGACCACGAAGGGTGAACCTTTGGCAAACAAACAAATGGTCCAGGAAAAGATCGCCGACTCCTGGATAGAAATGGAGCAGTTCAGGCTATTGGTACTTCGCACTGCCTGGCGTATTGATCAGTACAACGATTACATGAAGGTGCGAAAAGATATAGCCGCAATTAAAGCTCTAATGCCAAAGGTGTATCACGATGTAATCTCTCGCTGCATCCAAATCCATGGGTCTCTGGGAGTGTCCAACGAACTGCCGCTGTCCGGTATGTTGCTCGGCTCTTACGTCATGGGCATTGCTGATGGCCCAACTGAGGTTCACAAAGTAACAGTCGCGCGTCAAATCTTACGTGACTACGAGGGAACCGATGCCCTCTTCCCGGATTACACATTGCCGAATCGACAGGCGGATGCGATTGCCCAGTTCGGCGACCAGATTGAGCGGGAGATCGAAGCCTGGTAGCAGGCTAGCGCATGGTTCGATCTTGTGGGTAAAAGCCACGCACCACCAGGATCGAACGAACCGAGTGGAGTGCTTTAAGTGGCCGGCCCTATGGTGTCGCGCGCGTTCGCTATTTGCCCAAGCGTGTGGGCGATTCCAGACAAGAGAAAAAGGCGCGAGCGACTGCCCTTTGTGTGGCGGAACTATGCGTGTCATCGCTGACATCACTGACCCAGACATCATTCAGAAGATCCTGGATCACATCGAAGCACAACCACCACCGAATAAACCTGTGACAGCTATTCAATCCTAAAACATTCTCGGAGA
>DTZW01000172.1:4251-4646 GCA_012961165.1 Gammaproteobacteria bacterium
GCAAAACTGCTCAACAGACTTCTTTTCGAAAAAAATACAATCAGGATACTTTTGAAATCTCGGAAAACACTATTTAAAACAACTATTCACGGCTATGGCGGCTGGGGTTGGGGCGGTCGAGGCTACTATGGCCACAGCACCTACAGCACCAGTACTGATGTGCGCCAGTATACTGAAGGGACCCTGGCAGTCGAACTGTACGATGTTGCTACCCACAAACCAGTATGGCATGCAGGTGCAGTACGAAAGATCACCAAAAAAATTCGGGAGAACCCGGGCGATACGGTGAGGGAAATTCCTGGCGATATGTTTGCCTTATACCCACCGTAGCGTTCACTGCCAATCAGGCATAAAAACGAGCATTGAAGCGGGTTTCATTTATTCCACGGAACCCG
>DTZW01000173.1 GCA_012961165.1 Gammaproteobacteria bacterium
GCTGCAGCCACTGGTGTTAAAGCAAATTTCTTTTCTTGCAGCACGATTCACCCCCCCATTAGGACAAAATAAGTCTATCTGGTCTCACAAATTTGGTGCAACACTATAATTTCATTTAGCCTATTCCACTCTACCTCCCCTACAGGGCAAGATCAAGGCGAGATCAGGGCTACATCGCGCAAACCATACTTCACCTGGGCGTGAGATGGTAGACCAAACGTAAGAAGGCTCGTTAGCGTGGAAAGACCGTTTTTGTCCTGGCTTTACCCAGGATGACGTGGTTCAACCCTCGGGTGTAAGGGATTCTATCAGTTCGGCGAGATGTTTTTCATAGTGTCGCCAAAAACTGACAGATTCCTTGTAGATAGGTTGCTGTACCTGCTCCGAGCTGGCAGTCGAAAACGTGCGTTTGGTTTGCGAGAAGTCCAAGCAGGCACTATCCCATTCAAGGCCGCAGTGCGCTAACAAACCCCTGACCTGAGTCTCAGTATCGGCCACCACATTTTCATAGTGTACTGTCAAAACCTTGCCAGGTAGGACTGATTCCCAATGCGCCATCATTCGCAAGTATTGCCGATACATTTCTGATAACTCGAACAGGTCATAAGAAAATTCTTTACCCTGGGGAAACAGCTGGCGAAAATTAGCGACGCAGGTATCAACCGGGTGACGTCGGGCGTCGATGATCACCGCCTGAGGCAGGATTTTATGTATGAAGCCAACGTACGGAAAGTTTGCAGGCAGCTTGTCGACAAACCAGGGACGTTGCTCGTGTCTATGGATTGCTGCTGCTTGAAGATATTTCTGCCCAAGTGGACGCAGCCCGTCGTCGTCGATCTCAATAATAGGAAATGAATCGGGGCTTCTTGTGTTCAGCGGTGTAGCGATTTCTCTTAGATAGGGTAGTTCTGCGGTTGCTTCAACCTGTGGATGACTGGCCAGTATCTGTTCCAGGAGCGTAGATCCCGATCGTGGCATACCGACAATGAATATGGGTATCGCATCGGTTGATTCCAATCGCTGTCCCCGGGTAACAAGTTTTTCGTCGTAAACACTGACCAGGCTGTCTATGTATGATTCAAATTCAGCGCCATCGTAGTGGATTTCTTCGCGCTGCCTGCTGTTACCCGCAACGTAACGCTGCCAGGCAGCATCATACTGACCCCGGTCATCAAGTGCTTTACCAATAGCAAAATCCAGTAATGTTGCCGCATGTCTGGTTTTGTCTTCCCTGTCATCTTGCTCGATCATTGCTTGCAGCTGACCGTCGCTGAATGCATAGGTTCTCATGCTCGAGAGACTCCAGCAGGCGTCGGCGAAAATTGCTGGTTCATCAAGGCACTGCTGGTAGGCAACAATCGCTTCATCACCGCGCCCCACTATGCGCAGGGCATTACCACGACCCAGCATGGCTTGTGTGTCACCTGGGTTCAGTGAAAGACACACTAAATACTCTGCCAGTGCTTCCTTGCCGTAGCCGATCCGTAACTGTGATTGGGCAAGCTTGAAATGCATACCAGGGTCCTGAGGCTCTCTTTCAATCGCTTGTTGAAGCCATTTTATGGCAACGACGTAATCATGTTGATCAAGATACAGGTTAGCTAGATCCATGATAGCGACGATGGAGTCGGGGACAAGGGAGTTTACTCGAAGAAACATCCGCTCAGCTTCTTTGAAATATCCCTGGTCAGCAGTGATCAAAGCCAATCTTCGCATTGCACCCAGGTTTTCCGGTTGCTCTGCCAACAAGCGCCCGCATTCAATGCGAGCATTCTTAAGATCGCCCTTGTGATGCAGGGCTATCACTCGTTCAAGCGTGTTAGCAGGTGTTAACGCCAGGTATCTATCCCTCGCCTCCGAGGCAGCACGGTCATCACCTAGTCTATCCAACACGTGGCTCAGGCCAGAGAACGCTGCAGATAATTGCGGATCGATTTCAGTTGCGAGTCGAAAGTATTTTTCCGCAGCAAGGTAGTCTTCTCGATTTACATACAGGATTGCCAGATCCTGGTGTGGTTTAGCGAATGTTGGGGCAGTCCGTGTAACGTCAAGAAGGATTGACTCTGCTTCGCCCAGCCGGTCACCTTTCAAAAGAATTGCACCGAGCAATGCACTCAGATTGATATCAGCCGGATCGGATGACAGTAGTTCCAGACATACAGCTTCTGCCTGAGCTAGATTATCTTCACTAATCAGCCGGATAACTTCCTTAAATTGTGCATCAGGTTGCATAGTTTCATTCCTGCTCGCGTCTGATGCCGCTCGCCTGAATCGCAGCGCCAATAGTATCGACCGAGCCAAGCGTCGTGATATTAACGCCCCTGACACCTGGAATTTCCTCATATTGCTGTAGCAGCTCGCTACAGATGGCGACCCCTTCCGATTCGGCGTCTGCTGACTGTTCGAGTCGTTTGATAACCTCAGGCGGAATTAGTGCTCGTCGCCGGTTATCACGCATAAATTCTGCAATTCTTGCTGATGGAAGCGTTGCCAGGCTGATGATGAATTGCATTCGATGTGTCATCCGTTTCGCAACCAGGTTTGACATGTATCGTTTTAAGAGATCAACGTCAAAACATAATTGTGAGATGACGCTTGTTGCACCAGCATCGGCTTTTGCAGTCAGCTCTTCAGGTTGCCATCCGGGTTGGGGACTGTGAACTGTTCCAGAAGAGATGATGTTCAGCTTTGGTCCGGATAAATTTTCGTCCCTGTTAATCAGAGCTGCCGTCGCTATCAAATCTTTGGTGCTCATATCCAGAACTGATTTCGGTCTCGGTTCAAAGCCTTTAGGTACTTTGGCTCCCTCGATAAGCATGACGCTGGATACTCCGAGGGCGCGAGCACCAAGTAGTTCACTGATCAGAGCTGTGCGGTTTCGGTTTCGGCAGCTTAGTTGCAAAATCGGATCAATGGCTGAACCCAGCAATAAACTTGCAGCTGCAGTCGTAGACATATGGGTTGAGCCGTATTGATTATCGGTTAAAATGATCCCGTCTACGTTTTCATACAGCAATTGAGCATCAGCAATCACATCGGGAGCGCTCATGTTGGGTTTTAACGGCAGTTCTGCCGAAAAGATAAAGTCACGCTCAGCGAAAGCCTGGTGATACCTGTTCAAAATCGAGCCACAATGGAAGTCTCATGCAAGAATTAGTTTCCCCATACTAAAAGCCAAAACGAATGGGTGGAATTCCTAACCGTGCCTAGTCTAGTATCCCAATTTCTATGTTCAAGTTTTAAAGCGAAAAGGTCAACTCAGTGCAACCACAACAAGCGTGTTTCAATCGCGCCTTAAATCATATGCAATCGGGTAACGCTGAAGCAGCGGCAAGTGTGAGCCTCGAAGGTCTCGGACAATATCCTGAGGATCCGAACATTCTTTGCATGACAGCTCGCTCTCTTATTGCACTGTTGAAGTTTGATGAAGCAAGCATCCACATAGAAAAAGCCAAATTACTGCATCCGGAATTTTCAGTCGCACACGAAACATTTGCCGATCTGGGTCTCATCGAAGGACGTTATCATGAAGCCGTTGATGCTTATCAGCATGCAATTAACCTCGATCCCGGACGATCAGACCTGCATCTAAAGATCGCCCGTGCACGTGAACAACTGTCTGCCCAGGCGCCAACAGATACAGAAAAACCTCGCCGCACAAAGCGCAGGCAAATGGCCTACGCTGATCAGATCACCCAGGCTGCAAAACATGAACGTAATGGCGAACCCGGAAAAGCTGAACATATCTATCGTGATATTTTAAAACGAGACCCGGATCATGTTGAGGCAATTCGTTTGCTTGCAGCGGCTGCAGCTTTCCATCGTAAGTATCAAGACGCAGAGACATTATTGCGTCAGGCAGTATTGCTGGTGCCAGCATTTGCAAGAGCCTGGCTCGATCTATCGAATGTACAGCGACAATTGGATAAGCACCCTGAAGCCATTGAGAGTTCACAAAAGGTAGTAGAACTGGCGCCTGAAATCGCGGAATCGCACATTGCACTAGCTAACGCGCAGGCAAATGCCGGTTTCCACGAGGAGGCAATCGGTACGTATCAACAAGCCCTTGCGGTATCGCCTTCTCATCCAGGTGCGTTTTCGGGTCTAGGTCACCAGCTAAAAACTGTTGGACGCCAGCAGGAATGTATTGATGTTTACAGGCAAAGTATTTCGGCTAACCCGAGAAACACTGAACCCTACTGGAGCCTTGCTAACATGAAAACCTTCCGCTTCGAAGCGGCGGAAGTGAGCTCGATGGAACATTTACTCGAAGACGACAGTCTTGAATCAATAGATGTTCAACAATTATGCAACGCTTTGGGTTTTGAATTCGAAAGCAGGAATGAATACGACAAGGCGTTTGAATATTTTAGCCGCTGCAACCATGAACGACGAGAATCAGAAAGTTATGATCCCGTCACGAATGAAACGCAGGCAGATCGATTAATCGAAATCTTCAATGAGGACTTCCTGGCTGAGATGCAGGATTGTGGGGTTGCAGATGCTTCACCCATCCTGATTGTCGGATTGCCTCGTTCAGGATCAACGCTGATCGAACAGATCATGGCCAGCCATAGTATGGTTGAAGGTACGCATGAGCTGCCT
>DTZW01000174.1 GCA_012961165.1 Gammaproteobacteria bacterium
ACAGTTGTCGGGCGATGCAACAGCAGTCATCGGCTGTTGGACTTGGGTGAAAAGGGCGTTTATTCTTCCTATACTCCGGGCGAGTGCATACATGTTGCTTGGGTCGTGCTGTTGTTCGTCGGCTGAGGTATGACCTGTTATGGGGCTGCGTGTGCATCGAAGATGTGCGCCGCTGCGAGAGCTGCTCGAGCTCGCCAGAGTGCAAGGAAAACGGTCGATACAAGGTCAATGGAAACCAGTATGTCAAGTAGGGCTGAAGCCGATGCGGCGAACACACAGGTGAGTGCCCTTCCTGCCCACAAAGCGCATGGCGTCGGCGCCGATATCTTCGGCGCGGCGCGACTTGCTCTCGCCAAGCTGGTGCAACCAGCCCTGAATGCAGCGGACCTCACATGGTACCTCGATGCTGGCACCTTGCTCGGCGCGTATCGCAGTGGCGAACAGATCGCGCACGACGACGACTTCGACATCGCGGCCTACGTTCCGGACTTTCAAAACGATGACCTCGAAGCGATCCGACGGAAGATCGCAGCCACGCTACCGGCACCGTACGAGACGCGTGTCGTCACGAGCTACGCGCGCAAGGTGGAGGTCTTCGATTCCAGGTCGAAGACCTTCCTGTTGCCTCCGGCGTATCAGGGGGCCGACTTCCACGTCGTCACGGTCGACGTTCAGATCATGACCGACGCAGCTGGCGGGGTCCGATACCTCCACGACATGCTCGACCATGTCCGCGTCCCCAAGCACGCGATCGCGCCGACCGGCGAGATCATGCTCGACGGTCACATGTTCAGTTGCCCTCACGCCGTCGTCCGCTTTCTCGAGGCCCAGTACGGCTACATCGGGAGCGACGCGCATTTCGACACCCGAACGAAGTTGTACGTAAAAAACTGACGCCGCGTGCCCTAGCGGCGCGGTCATGACCTCACCCCGGCCGACGGCCAAGAAGCATGCTGCGCTCAGGCCACCGCGGCAGGGATTCGTTGTGCCCAATGGCGGGAGGGGTCGATGGTTGCCAGGAAGGGGGCTGGATTTCAGCGCCGCTACCTCCATAGCGGCCGGATTAGGGGAGGTATTACACAGTTGTCGGGCGATGCAACAGCAGTCATCGGCTGTTGGACTTGGGTGAAAAGGGCGTTTATTCTTCCTATACTCCTGTGGCTCGAGTATTGTTTACACTCGGACGGGTTCTCACTGGCGGTCGCAAGAGCAGATTGCTATCGATTCCTCTCTGCCTACGGTGTTGATATCAAACCATCTGCCTGTATACCAATGGAGGAGTGAAGTGTCGCGTCGTCCTGCCACCTTTAGCGCAGCGCTCGCTTCATCCTGGGCGATCCTGCTCGGTTTCGGCATACTCATGCTGGGTGATGGACTGCAAGGCACTCTGCTGGCTATACGTGCTGACCTCGAGGGCTTCTCGGCGACTCTCACCGGTCTGGTAATGTCGACCTTCTACCTGGGGTTCCTGCTCGGTTCGCTGTTGACGCCGCGGATTACCATTAAAGTAGGGCATATCCGCGTGTTTGCAGCGTTTGCAGCATTGTCTTCGGCAGCGATACTGGTGCACGCACTGGTTGTCAGCGTGCCGGTGTGGATGGCCATGCGTCTGCTCAGTGGTTTTTGTTTTGCGGGACTCTATATCGTAGCCGAAAGCTGGTTGAATGATCGTGCTACCAATGAAACGCGCGGCAAATTGCTGTCGATGTATATGGTGGTGACCTATATCGGGGTCGGCGCGGGACAGTTATTGTTAAACCTGGCCAGCCCGCTGGAATTTCCACTTTTCATCCTTACTTCGATTTTGATTTCGGTCGCGGTCGTACCCTTATTGTTATCAGCCGGGTCACCACCAACTTTTCACGACTCGGTAAGAATCAGTTTGATTGAGCTATTTCGACTGAGTCCACTCGGCCTCGTCAGTATGTTTGCAGTCGGACTGGTGACGGCTACTTTTTTTGCGCTTGGGCCAGTTTATGCACAACGCATCGGGCTCAGCTTTCGGGATATCTCTTATTTCATGACCGCGGCGGTGGTCGGTACGGTAATATTGCAAGGACCGATTGGTGCCTTGTCGGACCGCTACGATCGACGCACTGTTTTAACCTTCGTGACCATCCTGACCGCACTATCGGCAGTGGCTTGCATACCAGCTGAACAGCATTCGACAATGGCTTTGTTTTTTGCAGTCGCCTTGTTCGGTGGATTGGCATTTCCGTTGTATTCAATCTGTATTGCTTACACCAATGACCATCTTGAACCCAACCAGATGATCGCAGCGAGTGGGGCACTGGTTATGGTAGGTGGTATAGGTGCTATCACCGGTCCGTTGTTGTTTGCGGTGATCATGGATGTTTACGGTTATCAGTCGTTATTCTGGTCTATTGCCGGAATACACGGTTTGACTGGGCTGTTCGCGATCTTGCGTATGTTTAGCAGGGCGCCGGTACCGTTGGCACGACAGGGGCAGAGCACCGCGACAGCCGTGCATCCATCGGGTTCGGCGATCGAGTCGGTTCAGCAGTATGCCAGCGAGGAATTTGAGGCCGAGGCGGAGCAGTACAAAGACTGAGAACAGCGTTTCCGTCGGTGCCTGAAACGCCGTCTTCCTAATGCTTTACAGCTGGTCGATTATCGACTCGATATACTCGGTGCGCAGCGCCATGTCTTCCTTTAACAGTCTCATTTCTTCACGCAACCGTGCTTTGAGATCCTTGCCCTGTTCAAGGGCCAGTTTAAGTTGTTCCAGTTCGTGCAGAGCCTCGCGAAAAGCAGGTGTGCTTTTATAGAGCACCTCGGTTTTACGCGTACCGCTATCGGCCATCACCGATTCCTTTAACTGCGGAAACTTGTAACGCCGGGTAACCGGCAATATCGAGCCTTTCTTTCGATTGTAGGCCACCTGCAAAATGTCGGTATTGCCTACCGTGTAGACCGAGAATTTCTCGATCTCCTCGGGATGCTGAATGCCCATTTCAGTCAGGGCAAGGAACTGCCGGGTTATGTACAAAGGGAATTTGAAGAATTTCTCAAGTGCGGCCGACTCGAACATGGCTTTTTTCGGCTGCGTTGCGAACTGATTGCAAGGGATTGCGGCATGTTTCAATAACGCGCCAGGCACGCGCTCGCCTTGATTGTGGTGTCAAGGACATAAGTGGTTCATTGGCAGGAGAAATTAACCGAATTTTAAGGACTCAAGGATAAATCGGATGCAATACATTAACTATTCGGCTGCAAACAGACTGCAACCAGACTTTTCATTCCCCATCTTTTTCCATTAAATACTTTCTATACTTCGGGAGGACTCTTTTTTCACAGAACGCGATTCTTGTAATCTCTTGCTATCGATCAACTCACACCCTGAGTTATAGTGCAGTAATGGAATTTCCTTGGCACGACGTTTGCTAAAAACCAAGAGAATGAATCGAGACAAAGTATTAATGCGCTCCATTCTGATCGAGCCCAGCCATACAATATAGAGGTAGAACAACAAAATGAAATACAAAACTGGTCAACCACGAACTTTGGCCTGCGTATCAGCCGCTCTGTTTACGCTGATCGTGAGCGCGGGCCAATCAATGGCAGACGAAGCCCCAGCGAAGACGATCCAGATCTCGGTTGCTGGGGAACCTCTAGAAATTTATGAGGGAAGCGTTATTTCTGACTTCTCGGGGCGCTATGCCCGAAAATCACTATTCCGAGAGAAATTTATTTCAGATATCGTCAGTTACCTTACCGGACAGCATGCGCTAAAGGGGTATGACGAAGAAATCTCCCGCACCGTCGCAGAGAATATGTTGGATGCATCAGTTGTTGCAAAAATCCTGCCCAAACCGGAACTCAAACGTTTGGCGAAAATCAAGGGCGCGACGGTTGCGGTATTTGTTGATGAAGACGGGCGCATTCATTTTAAAGAAATTCTGGTCTATGACCCCAAGACGCCTATTTACTGTCAAGGTCAAGGCAGACCGTCAGTTCGGACTGACTCATCGATCCCCTGTTTGAGCAAGAAACGATCAAAAAGGGAAAGGGGTCAGAAAAAGACCCCAGCGAAACTTTCAAAACAAGTCGTGGAACAACAAAAACTCTGGAGTGATGGTGGCATTCCGGATGATGCCCGCGAAATAGTGGAAAGCTGGAGAGTTGCCCTGAGGGATGCTGCGCGCGCGCAACCAGTAAAAAAGGTTCTAGGAATGCATCCTGGAGAATTACTTGAATTTTCCGATCAGGCGTTATGGGCAATTATCTGGTCGCAATCCCAGCAGACGTTGATTCAGGCATTCACCTTTCTGCCCAAATACGGCTCGAAGATAACGGGCGATGGTACGTGCTCACGCGAGACATATTCAGACTCTGTATGCAAAATTGCGGAGGACCAAAACCTCCCGCCCCAACAAGTGCAAGATGAGCAAGATCAGATAGAAGAAGAATATAGGGTATTTTGGCAATCGGATGATTGGGATCACGGGATACTTATCACTAACAGTTGGTTAGATGAGACAAGTCTATTTGCCGTAATAATCAACGACGGTATTTATTCTGTTGATGACAGCGTTTCAAATAATTCTGTTCATTATTTAGTTGGACTACA
>DTZW01000175.1 GCA_012961165.1 Gammaproteobacteria bacterium
ACTATTTCCTGCATGAGACTGAGCAGTGGTTGAAGTTTCCTCATTCCCTGGAAGGTCTGAACGTTGACGAGATCAAGCTGCATCGATCGACGCTGGCGGCAATTCTGGCCGAGGCTGATAAAACGTTCGTTTAGACCTGGTAGATAGGGACGTCTGAGAGCAGCCAGTGCAGCCGGCACTCCGTGAACTTAATGAGCGGGCAGTCCTCCAGGCAGGCAATTGATGCACAATTGTCTTCAGAAAATGGCCGAAAGCCCTACTCATGGGTATGCTGTGCTTACCATCATCAGATTCACCCGCCAGGCAAGAATTTCTTGCCCTGGTTCAATCCGTTGATGACAAACACAAAGAAATAAATTGGGCATTCCAGATTGTTGGTTAGCGTCTCGGCTTGCCGTGGTGGGGATTTCGACAATCGGCGCTTTCATGTGAGGCGCTGGATTCGTGGCTTTCATTGAGTGGATGATCAATGTGGTGTTTCTTAACGCACTTTTATCGACCTGATGGTCGGAACCGCTTAAAATCTCGTGTTAGCCTGTAGGTTCGTGAAATGCGTCTGCGTAGTGGTCACCGGGAAGGAGGCGATACGTTGCGAACCAACCAGCCTAATTTGCAGCGGAGGGAAGGATGAAAAATAACATTGGATTGATATTAAGCAAAAGGGCCCAGCTAAGCGGGTCGACCGAAGCCTATGTTGATAGTAAATCTGGTCTTCGGCTAACGTTTAGAGAATTGGACTCTCGCTGTAATCAGGTCGCCAACATGCTTGTGTCGAAAGGAGTAGTGAAAGGAGACCGCGTTGCCATCATGATGATGAACGGTGCTGAGTTCTTTGAAGCGTATTTCGCTATCGCTAAAATTGGTGGAGTAGTGGTTCCGCTTAACTGGCGGCTGGTGGCAGATGAACTGGAATTCATTATAAAGGACAGCGGTTCGACGGTGTTGTTGTTTGGTGACGAGTTTGTTGACCTGGCTGCAGACCTCCATGGTCGAGGCGACAAAACGGATATCGAGTGCTGGCTTCATTCCGACGGTATTGATGGTGGTACATCTGGTTTTTCAGATAACTACGAGTCGCTGCGGCAGGCATCAGCCACTGTAGAGCCGGAAATTACTGCAGTAGATGATGACCTGCTCTACATTATGTATACCTCCGGAACCACTGGGCTACCCAAGGGCGTTGTCCATACTCATTCAACAACTATTTGGGCGCTTATTACCTTTATGGCGACAGCGGACGTGCATGGGGGGGACAAATACCTCGCAGCGTTACCCATGTTTCATGTCGGTTCTCTGACGCCCATCACATTGAATGTTTACAATGGCACGACGAGTGTTGTGATGCGCGAATTCGACCCTGTCCGTGCGTGGGAATTGTTTGAGGAAGAGGGAATCACAACTGGTCTGCTTGTTCCGGCAATGTTGAACTTTATGATTCAAGTAGAGGGGCGGGAGAAATACGACTATTCTTCACTTCGCTGGATTCAAAGTGGCGCATCGCCACTACCGGTAAGTCTTATCCAGCAATACGCTGATTTAGGGATAGACATCCACCAGATCTATGGCCTCACCGAAAGCTGTGGGCCTGCGTGTCTTATCACAGGGAAAGATGCGATCGCAAAGATTGGCTCAACCGGCCGGGGGTTTTTCCATACGGATATCAGGATTGTGACTGAGGATGGTTCCGATGCCGCGCCCCATGAGCAGGGCGAGGTCTGGGTTCGTGGCAGACATATCATGAAGGAGTACTGGAATCGCCCGGATGCTACTGCGGAAACCATTACCCAGGATGGCTGGCTCCGAACCGGTGACGTGGCAACAGTCGACGAAGACGGATATGTCTATATCCAGGACAGGATCAAGGACATGATCATCTCCGGTGGTGAGAATGTTTATCCTGCGGAAATTGAGAATGTCATCCTTACCCATCCGGATGTGTCCGAGGTCGCTGTTATCGGACAACCGAGTGAGAAATGGGGCGAGTCACCCTATGCCGTTGTTGTCAGGAAAGGTGAATCACTCACGGATTCTGATGTGGTTGACCACTGTAACGGCAAGCTTGCGCGATTCAAACTCCCGGCTGGAGCTACGTTTATCGATGTTATTCCCAGAAATGCTAATGGCAAGGTTTTGAAAAGGTTACTCCGTGATCAGTTTCCCGGCCCAGCACCTCGGTAACAGGCCCAGCCAATGAAAAAAACATTATTCGTTGTCCATGTCTTTTTGTGCGCGCCGGCGTTTTCTGACTCGCTCCTCAGCAACATGGTGGCTGAAATAGGCCCAGAAGAAACGCTTGTTCTAGAGAGGATTGAGGAAGCGTCCATTAAAATCGACGGCTATTTGGATGAAGATGCCTGGGGTCGTCTGACAGCCTATGATGAGTTTGTTGTCATCGACCCGGATACACTTGCAGACGGCGTTCATGCAACTCGGGTTCGAATTTTCTACGATAAGACTGGTCTTTATTTCGGTATCGACATGGAACAACCTGCTGAAACAATCATTTCCCGATTGTCCGGCAGGGATAAACTGGACCTGAATCGAGACTCTATCAACGTAACGCTGGATACCTCGGGTGAAGGGCGCTACGGCTACTGGTTTGGTCTGAACCTGGGTGATTCCCTGATGGACGGCACGCTCTTGCCTGAGAAGAATTTCTCCGACGAGTGGGATGGTGCCTGGAGAGGTGCTAGCCAGCTAACCAGTCATGGCTGGTCAGGTGAGATTCACATTCCCTGGGGGTCAGTGGCTATGCCGAGTGTGGACGAGCATCGTCGTCTTGGGCTCTACATGTCTCGAAAGGTTGCGTATGTCGATGAGCGCTATGGCTGGCCGGCGTTGCCGCAAACCATACCCAAATTCATTTCCGAACTACAAAGCTTGAGGGTCTCTGGCGTTAACCCTAAGCAACAGTTCAGTATCTACCCTTTTACGGCTGTGACCCAGGACAGGGTTGATGATCAGGTTCGATACAAAACCGGTGCAGACTTTTTCTGGCGGCCTTCTTCAAACTTCCAGTTAACCGCGACGGTCAATCCTGATTTCGGCGCGGTCGAATCTGATGAGGTGGTAGTAAACCTGTCCGCGACAGAGACTTTTTTCCCCGAAAAACGATTATTTTTTCTTGAAGGACAGGGGATTTTTGTCACATCCCCCCGAGCAGATACTCGGGGCAATGGCGTAGGAAGTGGCGGTTCCCCAACCACGTTGGTTAATACCCGACGTATTGGCGGGCGACCGTTGGAACCAGTGACGGGTTCGGATATCACGATTCATGAGCGCGAGTTGCGCCGACCAGTAGATTTGATCGGTGCAGTAAAAGTGACCGGTCAGTCGGGACCCTTGCGGTATGGTCTACTTGCGGCATTCGAAGATGATTTTAAGTTTGACGCTAAGCGATCCGGAGACCCTTTCCACCTGGCGGCTGAGACGAGTGATTATGGTATCGCGAGGGTATTGCTAGAAGATGCACCAGGAGGAAGTTACAAGGCCGTAGGCGTAATGACTACGGCTACCCTAAATGATCGAAGAGATGCAAAAACTCATGGCTTGGATGCTCATTACCTGTCAGAGGATGGTAAATGGAAGCTCGATAGCCAGATGTTTATGTCGGACATCGATGATGTAGAAACCGGGTTCGGTGGATTTATTGACCTTGAGTACACCTTCCGGCAGGGCGTGGTTCAGCGGGTCGGCATTGAATATCTGGATGATCATGTTGATCTTAATGACTTAGGGTTTCTTTCCAGAAAAGACAATTTCAGAATTCGTTCTGCCCATGTACGCCAGAATTCAAATGTCAGCTGGGCTCGTGACAATGAGTTCGATATTCGCGGTTTTGTGCAGCGTAACCGTGATGGCTTGTTCACCGGTGGTGCAGTATTTGTTTCAAACCGCATGACGTTTGAAAACCTGTCTAAATTGACGTTTCGCGCCAGTTTTAATCCCGAGTACTATGATGACCTGAACAGTTTTGGTAACGGCGCTTATCGATTGGCCAGGCGTCACTTTGGTGGTTTTGTCTGGGAATCAGATTCGTCCCAACCATTCAGTTATGCTATCGGTGCCGGTTATAGTCAAGAAGACCTTGGTGGCGGAACAGACTTCGTCAAACTTATCGCGAACTGGCGACCCAGCGACCGGTTCGCACTATCAGCGAATATTGGATACCGAAATCGCGATGGCTGGCTGCTCTATCAGGAAGATCGCAACTTCACCACTTTTCAGGCGGAAGAATGGTCTCCAAGGGTCAGTGCAGACTACTTCCTGTCTGCGAAACAGCAATTACGGTTCTCGGTTCAATGGGTCGGGGTAAGGGCGAAGGAAGACAAGTTCTATCTGGTACCGGGCAATCCGGGTGATCTCATTCGAACCGCCAAACCAGAAGGTCCCACAGACAGTTTCAGTTTGTCGCAGATGACGCTTCAGTTGCGGTACCGGTGGGAGATAGCGCCGTTATCAGATTTGTTTCTGGTATATACCCGATTGGTCGATGAAGGTTCAGCGCTAAAGAGCTTCTCAGATACCTTCTCTGATGGGTATGATGACCCGCTGGGTGATTTCCTGGTGCTGAAGATCCGATATCGGTTTGGATCGTAAAGGAGTTAAGGCTGGCAAGATACGATTACTATTGTGATGCGAATGGGCAGACCGTTGAGGTGGTCCATAGTATTTCTGCGCTGGTGAAAAGTTGGGGTGACTTGTGTCAATTGGCCAGCAGGGATATAGGTGAGACAGATGAGGGCTCACCGGTCAGGAAAATCATTACCACGGCACCGATGGCTAATACACCGACAGGTAACAGTGAATTAAAAAACCTGGGGTTCACCAAGCTTGAGAAACGCTACGATGGTACTTACGAGAACGTTACTCGTACCGGTACCGAGAAAAGATTTCTCGATCCCAAAGATCCGAGTTCAATGCCACATCTTCACAAAAAAATCAGCGATTAAGCGATTAGAAGTGAAACGCTGCCTGTAATCGGTCGATGTCCTGTGAAGAGCTGCCGGGCCTGAATTAAACTCAAACGCTTCGACCCTGAAAGCAGGCTCAACATTTCTGGCTAGTTCTTCTGCGCTTCCTTCTGGGGCTCTTTGTTCGAGCGTTCAGCCAGCTCTTTCGCCAGCAGATAGTCCATCACGTCCAGCATTCGTTTAGGACCGACACTGCCTGAAGTACGCACCAGGTATTTTCCCTGAATCACGATGGAAGGGACCATGGCAACCTTCAATCGGCGAGCCATGCTGTCTGCCTTGGAGAGTTCTGAAGCAACCCCGATTGAATTGAAGGCATTTATATAAGCCTGCTTCTCTCCACCCAGTTGTTCATAGAATTCTGACAGGCTTTCCGGATCGGTGAATGCTCTTCCGCCAGCGTGTACGGCCCTGAAAAAAGGCGTGTGGTATTTGTCATGTTCTCCTAATTCCTGGTAGGTCAGGAAGTTTCGGCCGAGCAGGCGCCAGTATTCGCTGGATAGGGCGGGGGTCTGTATGAATTTAATGGAACCGCCCTTTTCCTGGACCCAATCAGCCAGAATAGGGTCAAAGTTGTAGCAATGGACGCAGGCGTAGCCGAAAAACTCCATCACCTCGATCTGGTCGGATCGAATCCTTCGTGGATTCTCAATCAACAGGTAGTGTTCACCCTCGATGAATTCACCTTGTGGCGCATCGTCTACGGTCATCCAGAATAGATATGCTGCTGCGGCCAGAACGACCCCGGAGAGTGAGGCTGCGGCTATTTTCTGTTGTACCAGCACTCGTGATTGTTTCCTTGCCATAGATCAGACCTTTTTTGATTAAAGTAAGTATTATAAGGAGCGACTATCTTAAGCAGAAGCGAATTGATGAACGATCTTATTGCAGAATCCCTGGAATTGCTCAGTGAGTCCGATGCGGATATCTACGGAAGGGTTTACGAGCATTTCTTTCGCATGAACCCGGGCGCAGAAGAGCTGATGACCCACATGGATGAATTGACGCTCGGACGGATGCTGGAAGAAGTCACTCGCCTGTTAATGGTAGACGACCTTGGGGCAGAGTCTGCATACGTGGCGTTTGAGTACAATAATCACAAGACCGCCTATAGCGTTCAGAGCAGGATGTATCGTCAACTGTTCGATGCCTTTGCTATTGCCGTAAAGGAATTTGTGGGTGGTGCCTGGCGCCCGGAGTTTGATGAAGCCTGGGTGAGTCGAGCGAAGGAACTTGAGCAGGCGTTTGATTTGGGATGACTGCTAAGCGGCTGGTTCTTCTGGTGCTACCCCTCGACGACAGACTACACAACCGTGTCGATCGATTTATCTGTTCCCTGGCGCAGGGTCATAGTGATACAGGCGCTCGTTACCTGGGGACGGCGAATAGCTCTTTACCGTCCCAGTCAATCGACATGACTCTCACCATCTCGTAGAAACCCAGTAATGTTGGGCTGGATTCGTAGATCTCAATCATGTGACCCAATGTCGCCGTCGCGTCGATAAACCCAAATTCAACACCCCCGGTTTTTGTCTTGCATCTGGTAGCAAGAGCTAGTCCCGAGTCGTCAAACTGCCTGACCGCAGAGTCAAAGTCGTCAACAAAGATCGCCGTGTGGTGCAGTCCTTCCTGATCTCTGGTGTACATGTCCCTGAACGGCGTATTCGGACTTTCGTCTTCCTGACGTACCAGTTCAACCATTACCTTTCCCCACTGACCATAGGCGGATGTATGTACAAAGTCGGTCGCGACGCCGCGATGTTCTGCTGATTCAAGAAGGATGTTCTCATTGAGAATAAAAGGCCCCGCACCAAACTGCCGGTGCATGCGTGCTGCGGCCTCGCGTACATCCGTTACGTGGTAAGCGATCTGGACTACGTCCAAATGGGAAGTATTTGATTGGCTCACGTGTATCCTTATAGAAGGTCTGTATCTCCGGCTATGAAATCAGATTTCGGTTAACTTGTCTAAGTAACCTGACGGGTTCAGACGCTTGTTCCTGCCTGGAATCGTCGAGTTCGTTTTTGTTCGTTGACCTGTTTAAATCCCTCAAGGTTAACAATATCTATCCGTTCGATCGCCCGGTAGCGCCTGATATTCCCTGGGAAGTGCGGGCCAGACGCTCCCGGTATTGGGTCTATTGGATTCCTGGTAAATCGATCTGCGAAATAAGCGTTCGAAACCGCCGCTGAATGGCGAAAAAGACGCAGCAATAGTAGGATCGAACCCACCGAGACGTTTGTTGCCAACGATGCCCAACAGTGCGTAATTGTGGACCTCAAAAGGCCCGCACAGGATCTAGCGGCATTCTCACAAAGATTCAGAGAATAGTCTTTCTAATGTGCTCAAAGTCGTGTTGTAAAGGAAAATGTAGTCAGCTACATTAAGCGTAAGTGCAACGAGTGCAGTTGAGCCGGATGGGAATCGCTAGTAGATGTTCCCAGCGATATTCTCCTGAAAATGAAGTTAGTAAAAAGGAAATATAATATGTCTACCGTAATGATAGTCGGTGCCACGCGTGGTATTGGATTGGAATTGGCGAAACAATACGCCGCAGAAGGAAACACCGTTATTGCGTGCGCTCGGGATAGTGGCGCTGCAGAGCAGTTGGATGCGCTTTCGAGCAGCTCAGATAACATTTCAATTGAGCAACTGGATATATCTGATCCGGCATCAATTGAAGCGGCCGCTGCGAAGATTGGCGCCGGAGCGATTGATACCGTGATAGTCGTCGCGGGCGCACGTGGCGGCGGTCGTCAATCTCTTGATGATCTGGATATTGAAGAATGGCACAGTTCGCTCAACACCAACACGATTGGTCCTGCTCTGGTGGCGCGAGCATTCAAGCCTAATCTGCTGGCCTCAGGGAAGGGTAATTTCATGATTCTCTCCAGCCAGTTGGCTGCGTCTACCTGGCCAATGGGGGGTATGTATATCTACTCAACCACCAAAGCTGCGGTCTGCAAAGTAGGCCAGATACTGTCACTCGATTGGGCTCAAGATCCCATAATCGTCTCCGTTATGCATCCTGGTTGGGTTCAGACTGATATGGGCGGCCCGCGAGCCGAGATTCCCGTCGAGGAAAGTGCCTCAGGTATTCGAAACGTTGTTGCAGGATTGACCAAAGAAAACTCGGGTAACTTTTATAAGTGGAATGGCGATATCCATCCCTGGTAGTCCCTACTCTGTAGTCAATACTCTGTAGTTAAAGTTGAAGAAGCTGGTGGCACTGTCGTGTGCTGCCAGCGGAATCAATATCGATTCTATTGGTTGAACGATATCGTCCGTATATTAGATTCAGGAATCTCAACCGAGCGACAGAATAGACCTGTGTAGATGAGCTAATAGGCCTTATTCTTTTTCGCAAATTACGATCATCGCGCAATATCTTGCTCAGCGATACTAGTCACGTTACTGTAGCGGCTCTCTGATAACCGGCGGCGTCATGTCTGCTCATTTTGCTACTTTTATTTTGCGTTTTCGTTGGACGGTTATTTTGGCGACCCTGGTCGTTGCAGGCGTCAGTTCCTGGGGACTGCAGTTTATTTCCATTTCCACTGAGCCGCGGGATAATTTTGGCGCTGACAACCCCCAGCTAGTGGCGTTCGAAAACCTCGAGTCTAATTTCTCGCGAGTAGAGAATATATTTTTTGCCATCGCGCCTGATGATGGCAAGGTCTTCACCCCTCGCGTGCTGAATATCATCGAGTCACTGACCGAAGAAGCGTGGCGTACCGCTTACGTCAACCGGGTCGACTCCTTGACTAACTACCAACACACCTATGCACAAGAAGATGATCTTATCGTTGAGAATCTGGTGGAATTTCCGGACCAGCTCTCGTTAGCGCAGTTAGAGGAAAAACGCGTCATCGCCATCTCTGAGCCTTTGGTTGTGAATCGTTTGATCTCAGCCGATGGCCAGGTGGCAGGTATGAACCTGGATTTTGGTTTTGGCGATGCCGGGGGTGATCTTCAAGAAGAAGCAAGCGAGTGGGCCTTGAAGAAAAAAGCTGACATCATGGCTGCCCACCCGGACATCAAGGTTTACGTCACCGGAACGGTGATGATATCCGCAGCATTCTCGAGCACTGCAACGAAGGATATGTCTATCCAAACGCCGTTGATGTATCTATTTGTGCTGGTGTTAATTGGTTTGCTGCTTCGCTCCTATGCGGGTCTATTTGGCGTGTTTGTGGTTACGCTGCTCAGTATTACATCTGCGATGGGACTCTTTGGCTGGACGGGCCAGGAGATTTCTGCCATGTCGTCGAGCACACCGGTGATTATCCTTACCGTGGTGGTGGCACATAGCATACATCTGCTGGTCAGCTATTATCAGAGCATTCGCGAAGGACGGCAAAAATATGAGTCCATGCATGAAGCCCTGGACCTTAATCTACAGCCTATTATACTGACCAGCGTTAGCACGGGCATTGGTTTTCTCAGCCTTAATTTCCTTGCTGATGTTCCCCCTATTCAAGACGTTGGTAACATGGTGGCAGTTGGCGTTGCCTTCGGACTTATCTATTCGGTGACGTTTTTACCCGCACTGGTTTATGTTCTGCCTAATCGGGTGATGCCGAGCAAGTCGATTGCAGTGACATCCATGAACCGGTTTGCAGACTGGGTCATTAAACGGCGTCATCAGTTGCTAATAGTCAGCAGTGTGATCGCGATTGGCCTTTTATCCCTGGCGCCGATGAATGTCATCAGTGATAAGTTCTCGGAGTATTTCAAGGATGATTATTATTTTAGAATCGACACAGACTTTTTGGACAAGAACCTGGGGGGGCTTTACCTGATCGAATACTCCCTGGACTCTGGCGTTGAACAAGGCATTTCCAATCCAGATTACCTGAATCGCATTGAAAGTTTTGCCAACTGGTATCGGCAACAGCCTGAAGTGAAACATGTCAGCACCTATACCGACATCGTTAAGCGGCTGAATAAAAATCTGCATGGTGATGATGAAGCTTTTTATACGCTACCTGGTAGTCAGGAATTAGCAGCTCAATACTTATTATTGTATGAGTTGTCTCTGCCGTTTGGGCTGGACCTTACTAATCAGTTAAATTTTGATAAGTCGTCCTCTCGCATGCGCGTATCATTTGCCGCTATGGGCACGCCGGAGTTCATTGACGTTCAAGAGCGTGCCAAACAGTGGCTACAGGGTAATGCCCCGGAGTTTGTCCAGGAAGGGTCCAGTTTGTCGCTGATGTTCACCCACATTGGCGTTAGGGTTATGATGGGCAGTATTAAAGGCGCGCTGATAGCCCTGGTGCTGATCAGTATTATCCTGGTGATCTCCCTAAAATCACTGCGCATTGGCCTGATTTCTATTGTGCCCAACATATTGCCAGGGATGGTAGGTTTTGGCGTCTGGTATTTACTGAGGGGCGAGGTGGGTATGTCCACATCGATGGTGCTCGGCATCACGATGGGTATCGTGGTAGATGATACGGTACACTTTCTGAGCAAATATATTCGTGCACGACGAGACCGCGGTTTGTCGGTGGAAGATGGTGTCCGATACGCCTTCAGCACGGTGGGTGTTGCCTTGTGGGTAACTACCATTGTGTTGGTGGGCGGATTCTTGATCCTTGGCACTTCAGACCTCGCCAATAATGGCGACATGGGGCTACTGGTTGCTATCGTTATCTCTATCGCGCTGATATTTGATTTTATTTTGTTGCCGCCACTGTTGATGTTGCTCGACCGAGGAGACTGGGTAGAAGAAAAAAATACTGTGGGAAGAGTAGCATAGTGCCGTCGTTACCGGCCTGCTTTTCGCTGCTGACTAGTTTGCCAATTGATTATTTGGAGTAGTATTAATGATGAAACGACGGTGGGTCCGACATTTTTTCTCTGTACTTGGCCTGGTGTTGGCCGGTACAGCAATAGCTGAGTCGGCCGAAGAGAAAGGGCTTGCGATTGCCATCGAAGCAGATCTAAGAGATCAAGGCTGGATCGATAGTCAGGTTCAAATGGAAATGGTGTTACGTAACGCCAAGGGTAACGAAAGCAAGCGACGGGTACGCCTGAAAACACTTGAAGTCAGTGACGATGGCGACAAGAGCCTGACGATTTTTGACACACCGGCGGACATCAAGGGTACAGGTTTACTCAGTTTTTCTCACAAGCAAGGTGATGACGATCAATGGTTATACTTACCGGCGCTGAAGCGGGTCAAACGCATCGCCTCGCGGAATAAGTCTGGTCCCTTTGTCGGTAGTGAGTTCGCCTTCGAGGACCTCTCTAGCCAGGAAGTCGAGAAGTATACTTATCGTTGGTTGCGAGATGAGACATTTGAAGGTCAGGCAACATTCGTGATCGAACGTCGGCCCGTTGACAAAAATTCCGGTTATACCAGGCAAGAGGTGTGGCTTGACCAGGCACATTATCGTTTGTTGAAGGTTGACTACTATGATCGTAAACAAAGTTTGCTCAAGACCCTTCGCTCTATCGGTTATACGCAGTATATGAACAAGTACTGGCGCCCCGCGAAGATGGTAATGCTCAATCAACAGAATGGCAAAAGTACCGACTTACTCTGGAATGAGTATCGGTTTAGTACCGGGCTCACAGAAAAAGACTTCACTCGCAACAGCCTGCAACGCGCCCGCTAATACATGCGAGGTTTGGTTTCTTTGCGATTGGCTGCGGTCTGTGTGGCGTGTTACGCAACATTTAACGCGACAAACCTGGCCGCTGCCACCTATTGGTCTATTGGCAGCTATAGCGATCAGCGCAATGCACTGAACGAAGCTGCCAGAATTCAACCCGCACTTAGCTCCGCAGTGATCATCCAATCCCCGAGTTCTGCCAACACCAACTACCGACTACTGATCGCCGCCGATGACCTTTCAGTGAAGCCGTCACTGGAAAGGCTTGGCATAAAGGGGGTTTGGTCGGTGACGGTTAATGGCGACCTGGCCAAAGAACAAGTGCTGCGCACAACCAACGATATAGCGACGGGTGCTGAAACTCAGGCAGATAGCGCGGTAAAACCAGGCATCAATGGTTCTACCTCCTGGGGTGTTGCGGGCAGCTTCGACGACCAAGAAAATGCTGTGCAACTTGAGGCGCAATTAGCTGATCATTTCGAGCAGGTTAGCGTCAAAGAATTCCTCATCGACGGGCGCACGCTTTATCGGGTCCTGGTCGGGCCGATGAATGATCCAACCACCGCACGCAAAATGCAGTTAAGCGAAGTTGATCTCTCGGCTCTTTGGATATTACGTACTGAGGTTCAGTCCACAGCGCTAACGCCCGTTCACATGGCGCCCAACGGACCAAATATGGTGCCTGACGGGCGAAATATATCGCTGTCAACAATTGGTGACACCTCGGGTGCTGGTACCCGTGCTCTTCCGGCTAACAGCCTGGCACTTCCAACGAGCGGCATAAAGAACGACGAGTACAATTTAGCCAGGCTAGCTATAAAGGACCCACCGCTTATAAAGGAGAATAAATCCAACGGGCGTTGGTCTTCTGAAGTTGGCTTTGAGTCTCGTGTATTCCGCGACCCTGGGCTCTTGAACCTTGAACGTTATCATGCCGCCATGAGTTTCCAGGCTGAGTATTATCAGACCTGGAACGACGGTGATGATATTTTTGCCTTTGTTCCCTTCGCCCGAATCGATGCACAGGATGACGAGCGGACGCACTTCGATATTCGTGAGTTAACCTGGGTCCATGTAGCAGATAATTTTGAACTGCGCAGTGGTATACGGAAGGTGTTCTGGGGGGTGACCGAATCGCGACATCTGGTCGACATCATCAATCAAACGGATACTGTGGAAAATCCGGATGGTGAAGAAAAGCTAGGTCAGCCGATGATTAACCTGTCTTTGCTCCGCGACTGGGGCGTGTTTGACCTTTATTGGCTCATCGGGTTTCGTGAACGAAAATTCTCTGGCCCGGAAGGCCGACCGGCTTATCCCTTCGAAATATCAACAGACCAGTCAGAGTATGAGTCAAGCGCAGAAGCGCGGCGTAGTGACTTTGCTGTCCGTTGGGTGCAGAGCATTGGCGAATTGGAGCTCGGCATTTCTCACTTCTCTGGTACAAGTCGTGAGCCGAGGCTGGTGCCCCAATTCATCTTACAGAATAACTTACCAACGTCTGTGATTCTGATACCTTATTATGATGTCATCGAGCAAACGGGACTAGATGCGCAACTGTTTTTAGGTGACTGGGCGTTCAAATTAGAAGCAATTAGCAGAAGCGGTCAGGGCAATCGCTATGCGGCAGCCACCGCCGGCTTCGAGAAGACATTCGTTGGTTTCGCCGGTGGCAGAGGCGATCTGGGCGTGATCGCAGAGTACCTGTTTGATGAGCGTGGCGCCGAAGGCCCGGCAGTAGGGCAAGATGATATTGCCTTAGGATTACGCTACGCATTTAATAATGCCGCAAATACTACCGCTCTGCTGGTTGCGCTGATTGACCGGGCTTCCCATGAATACTTCACAACCTTTGAAGCCAGTAGCCGCCTGGGCGAACGTCTAAAACTCACTGTGGAAGCTTCGGTTATCAACAATACACGGAATATCCCAAGGGGTTTTCTAGGGCTTCTTGAGGTGCAAGCTGACCCTAATGCTGACCTGGCATTATTGCAGGATGAAGATTTTATTAAGTTTGAGTTGATCTGGTATCTATAGCCGGGATTTTTTTTGTTCATCAGATTGATACATCTTGATCAGGTCAGTCATTGGCGTGTCGCAAAACGGGTCTGCTATTTAGGCTCAGATGGGTGGTTGTTTAACTTGATTCCACGCAACCAGACCGCAGCCAGGCTGCCAGAAGAACGGGTTAACTTGTCAGTGCCGAATAGTTAGCTACGACGCTATTTGTTCAATCGGTCGATGCAACGTAGCACTTCGGCTTGATAGGCCTTGCCACGCTCATTAAGGATGTCGGCGACGTTTAAGGACGTTGGTACGTAGCCGAAACCGATTCTATGTGCCGGGTGCCACTGAAAAATGGAACCCCCAAGGCCCATCCATCCGTAAAAGCCCTCGCGGCCTGTGTTAAAAGCCTCATCAAGTTTGCTGCTATTGGCATCACACGGCGTGAAATGAGCTATCCCGCCCTGGGTAAAAATAGTACGGCCCATGCCCATAGCGGCTTTGACAGGCTCACTGTGCAGTGCGGTCCATCCTGCTTCGTTTAAAAATTCTTGATCCCCGAATTTACCGCCAGAGGACATCATGGCGGCAATTTTGGCTAGGCTTCGGGCATTCGAATGCGTGTTCGCCGATGGCGTCTCACCCATGGCCAGAGCAGGCTCGTTGAAGAATCGGATGCCATGCATACCTTTAAAAGGCGCAGGAGTACCCCCAGTTGTGCTATCGCGGATCATGGGCACTAATCGAATGAATTTAGCGACCAATTGGAAGAAGTTCAATTCCATGCGTCGCCCTAAAAATTTGGGTCTTAGGCTGTCCCAAAACATGAATTTGAAACCTAGTGGAATAACAAGTGCGCGGCGATTCAATTCGTCTTGTTTGACACCAACGATCGCATCAACTCCAAGAGGTGTGCCGATATTCTCACGCAGGTACTCGCCAATTGTGCGACCAGCAGGCTCGACGCGACGGAACACTTCGTTGACTATCCAGCCTCTGGTGACGGCATGATATTCCCGTCTGCTGCCACCGTTAGGACGATATTTTTGAGCGTGTTCTTCGATGATTTTGCCCACTTTGTTTTGTTTGATGTTTTCGGTCAGCAAATCTTGAGTATCTAAACTGCTGTCGAAGGCCGCCAGTCCGGCCTCATGACGCATCAGTTCCGCAACGGTTAAATCCTGTTTGCCTTTATGGCCAAATTCAGGCCAGTAGTCTGTAATTTTGGTTGCGTAATTCAGTAGGCCCTGACCAACAAGTGACGCCATGGCGATGGTTTCAAGGCTTTTGCCGCTACTAAAGACATTGATCAGCGAATCTGGCGAGAAACTATCGTCTTGCGATGCCCATAGGTCGACGACTTTTTCATCTTTGTGATAAACACACAGCTGGGTACTTTTTTCCTCCAGTGTCTGCATATTTCGTTCATACAGGTCTCTAACCGATTCGAAGCCAGGCGCGACGCTACCCTGGATCAAATAATGTCCATTTGCTTTGTTGTTCACGTCTTCTTTCCCCAGGATGATGGTCAGTGGCTGTCTATTTGATTGAAACAGGTTCTAACGTGTTTATCGTCAACAGGCAAGGAAAGTAGTAGTACAGCACAACCTAAGGGTCTGGTTCGTTGTTCTGCGCCTAACTTTCATCCGTTTTTTTTGAAAGCCCGGGTAGTGGGGCTGGAAGCTTTATCACCCCATTGCTGAGCAATATGGGGGTTTCCCTGTACATTGCGAGCAAAACAAGGAAATTAACAAGCTGGTTTGCTAAAGGCTGCCACCACCAGCTACATTTGTATAACGTTCGGTTGCTGTCGTTTATTTTAGCTGCATAAGTCTGTGTTGCCGGCGAGGAGTTCGAAATTTCCAAGCGGATGCGCGCCAAGGTAATAAACCTGTGCGGGGTCTGCTTTTTCAGGAGCCTAATTGGAAGGTATTAACTACATGCGCACTACTACCGCCGTCGCTGCAATTGGCACCGTCGCAGTCCTGGTGTTTGCACTCTTGCCGGTGATCTCCGGCGTACTGGCGTCGAGGTTTGTCCTCGACGATATGCAGACCGGCTTTGCCGCAACAGCCTACTTTGCTGCATACGCTGTGATCACGTCGACATCGGGATTGTGGATCCGAAGGTTCAACTGGAGGAAAGTGCTGAAACTGGGTTTTGCGGCGATGATTATTGGACTTGTTTCCTGCGTCTTTGCTGAATCCTTCACTGCGGCACAGATTAGTTTGGCACTTGTGGGTGTGGGTGCAGGTTTGCTGTTCCCGGTCAGCTTCACAATTGCGTCTGAAATGCGCAACACTGATCGAGTGTTCGCGATCAAGTTAACGGCCGAACAACTTGTACCGGCAGCCATGTTGTTTCTGTTGACGAGTTCCTTCCTGCTTGTCGATGTTTATGCGGATCTTTTCCTGATTATTTTATTAGGCGTGATCCTTGGTTCGTTCTCGATACCACTCGTCCCTGACAATATGAGGCAACAGGAAGATGAGGTGCGGAGTCATGGAAGTAAACGGGGTAATTTCCGGTGGGGACTATTTGCACTTGTTGGTTTGTTGATCAACTTTGCTGGTTTCGCAGGCGTCTGGGCGTTTCTTGAACGTATCGCGAGTAGTAGCAGCCTTGACCCTTCATTCACTGAGCGTTGGATTGCCATTGGTCTTGTGACTTCAGGGGTCGGTCCGTTGTGTGTCGCTTTTGTTGGTGAGCGCCTGGATCGGCGCGTCGCGATTGCTGCTGCTTCAACTGTGACAGTGCTTTGCCTATTGCTTTTAGATGGAGAAACCACAGAGTTCAAATATGCAGCAGCACTTTTTCTACTGCCACTCGCGTTCTATTTTTCCATCAGCTATATGTTGGCGATCGTTGCTGAGGTGGACTATAACGGTAAAGTTTCCAGCTTGATGTCGTTTGTGCTTGCAGTTGGAGCGATAAGTGGCCCGCCATTGTTTGGTTATCTCAAATCGATAGACGGTCCGGCTTTGAGTGCGATGAGCGTTCTCCTTTTAGTCGGGTCTGGGTTGATGATTGCCGTTCAGACATCAATTCAATCTTCCCGGAAAATCAAGGTAGTTTAGATCGCTGTTCGGGTTTTAGGTGAGTAGTTTTATCGGATCACTCATATCGTGATAGCCAAGATAGCCGCCGCCAACCTCCGATGCATCATAAAGTGCATAACCCAGTAGTTCTTGTGCCCGTCGAGGTAAGACCCTGACTACTTCGATGGAAATATTGGTGTAGCTGTTTTCAACAGGCCGTAGCCAGCCGCAGCAGATACCCGTTGAAAGTGCGCGTCTGTGTTTGGTGGACTTGTTGGCACCTCCAGCATGCAAGGTATCCCCGCGGAAAAAAAGCGCGGAACCTGCAGGAAGATCGCAAGTGACGATCTCGCTCTTGGTGGGCACTCGAGCATGCTCCCAACGATGGCTTCCTGGCACAACAAGCGTTGCTCCCATTGCTGGCGTAATGTCGACCAGGGCCGCAATTGTGTTAATCATGAGTGGATTTGTAGCATTCGCAAAGTTCCATGCATCATCATCGCGATGCATGGGCTGGGCTGATTCGCCTGGCCCAATATCGATAACCTCGCCATTGTTTAGGATGATAGAAGGTCCAACGGGGGCAAGTACTGTTTCCGCGAAGCCCACAATCCGGTCATCAATCATGATGTCGACAAACGTTGGGGTTTTGGCTGCAAGGCCCTGTATGCGGCGTGTTTTCTTGCCAAGGAAATTATCTGAGGCATCGGAGCCCGAGTTAGTTCCTTCATGTTGAGCGAGCCAAGGCTCAAGTTCTGCATTGAACTGCAGGAGCAAATCAGCGCTCAACCAACCGTCAACGATTACCCCGCCGTATTTTTCGTTCACCTCTATTATATCGTTAGCAGTACAATCCGACGATAGTCTTTGAAGTTCTAGTGAATTCATTTGACGTTCTCCGAACGGACTAATTTCCGTGTCACTGTGCGAGCGCCTCGAAATCCGAACGTATCGACGCTTCGCTCAAACCATATTGACCGGCGATATTCTCGAAAAATGGCTGCCAATGATTAGTAAGCACCTCGATGGTCTGATTGTTTTCAGCGAGGTTGTTATAAGCCGTTTCTCCGGGGATTCGAATTCTATGACCCGGTCGAGTTTTTGATTGCCGGAGGGTACTAACAAAGTCGTCTGATTTGGCTTTCACTGCATCTATTGGACCAAACACCCCGGGGTTGATGCAGAGATAATAACTTCCACCAACGGTTGTGGTGGCTTCAGCTTTGCCGTCTAAAGCTGCCAGGAATTCATCTGTGTCGGATATCTGGTTTACTGGTATGCCTATGGGGTTTGCGATGGCAGTCATGCCTTCGTTCCAAAGGTTGAGAGCGTAGGTGCGAGGGGTTTCTATTTGCCCACCGCAAGAATACCCCCAGACGCGACCGTATCCTTCGAACGGTAACGCATAGGGTTCTGCGTTATCGCTCAATTCTCCTGATTCGGGATCAATCAGCCATTTACCATTCATTGGTTTATTGTGTAGAACTGCCTCGGAAATGTCTGCGTCATAAAACTCTGCAAACTTGAGCGATGCCCAGATTGGTGGCTCCGATCCGGACGGCACGATGGCGTCAAAGGGCGGGCAAGAAAGATAGTTCTCCATACCGCCAAATGGGGCCGCGAGTGGCGGTGTATTGTTGGAGGCCATCGCCATCATGTCTTGCTCGTAGGCTTTGTAGACGTAGGATGCAAAACTACCGGCATCATTGTGATTGCCGCCGTAGGCGATGGCAATGCCGCTGGTTCGGGCTTTCTCTATAGCGATATCAGCCATCACGTTGAGTGCATAGTAACCGGACGAACCGTGGCCATCGACGACTGCCCACGCGGGTCCCTCGTTGATGACTTCAGGAGTGGCGGACATGTCGAGCACTCCAAGCTTAAGGGCAAGGTCGATGACTTCGTAAACGCCCAAACCCTGATTGAGTTTGCCTTGTATGTGGGCAAAAGAAATAGCGTCGGCAACGTACCTGGCATGATCGACGGATCCGCCAGCGGCAAGTACGACACGTTCCAATGCATATTTTAAAAATGCAAGACTCTCAGTGCGGGTTTCGTCGGACATTGTTTTCCCTTTTTCGGCAGTCTATCTGCTGTTATAGCGTTTTCCTTTTCTCGGACACTACCTTATCACCCAGAAGTCGACGTTCCAGCATACGGCGAGTCAGCCAGTCTAGTTCAACAAATTTCCCGGTATTTTCCAAGGTTAACAGGGAAATCCAGGGAATCCGTTAGCTGACGAATGCGATCACCGGCACCTGGCTATAGTTTTTTGATGTGAAACAGATGTCCCCGAGCTCTGTTTAGGTGATGTTGAATGATGCTACTGGCGCTCCGAGAATCGCCGGCTGTGTGTTGAAAATCAGTGCGCCTGTCGTGAAGTCTTAACTGGTCGCCAGAATCAGTTTAAGTCATTGCGGGCCGGATGGATCATCCTGATCAGACACGACTAGAACAGCCCCGGCTTGTGGTAGCCAACGTGATCCTTTAGCTGGACCAATAATAATGGGAAAAGCGTAAACCTTCATGACTTATCCCAATGTATACGCCACCCACGGAGCTGCTAAAGAACCGCCTACAAACGAATCAAGCAAAACATTTAGCCCCCGCATATCACCCAAGCCAATTTGTAAAATCCAGTCTTTATTGTCGTCACGTGTCCAGGTGGCGGTACTGAATTGTTCGTCTGTTTCCTCCATGGCAATCACGTGGTCACTAACCCGAACAATGTATCCCATGCCGAGATCATCAGATCTGGACGCAACCTGGCAATGTTCGACAGTTGACGTAATAGTACGAGACCAGACCTCCTGGAATCGTATGACTTTCCCGTCGGAGTGTTCGAGCCTCCCGAGTGTTTCGGGGTGCACATACCAAAGGTGGAGCCAATCAATATGATTTTCAATATAGAGTTTCCAGTTGGCGTCGAAGGTAAAGCTTTCATGCTTGAGGAGTTGTAACTGGTCAACCTTGAAGGCTGCCAGTTCGTCAGCCAGCCCTATCGACCATTGCGCAAAGCTGACACCAGGTTGTTCATCTACGTGAACAAAAAGAAGTCCCATCCAGCTTTCGACACTAGCCTTGTGAAGGCCCAGTTCTTTTAAATTGAGGTTTCCAAACTGCTCTCGTTGTGGAACACCTCGAAGGTCCCCATCCAGGCCATAGCCCCTTTTCCAGGTCAGTAAGCGTCCGGTTTGTTTTGGAATTGTCGATGAATTTCAATTAAGCCCGGTGTTAATACGACCGCATACAGCAGTGCGGAGACTGCGACCCAGGTAATAGGTAGAAATACCAGCGCTAATACCCAGGCGCCTAAAAACACGTAAGCCCGTCGTATTGCCTGGGATGGCGTCACCGAAGCTTTGCTCCCGTCTCGAAGCAAAGGAAAAGCCCTGGGACGCAAGAACCAACCATGTGCTGTCATGATCACCAGGAACTTGAACCAGGATAGATCGCCAGCGCCCATGACCGGCTCTCGGTCGAGTTCAGCATCTTGCGCGGATTTTTCCTGTCCCGATGCCCCGGTGCCAGATGAAAGGGCCTCTTGCATGAGATCCCATGTATAGCTGGCTTCAGGTCTCCCGCCTGCACCACTCATGTTGCTGAACTTGGGCACACACCGCCACCGATATAGCACCTGGCCCGAGTTGTGTATCGCGATAACGGCCGGTTGATAATACCCATTGGGATGGTTGGTCCAGTCTCGCTCACGCAGATGACCGGCATCTTCATTGTAAAATATATCGAGCCAACCTCTGGCTTTGAGGTCCTTGCGAACTTCATGGTGAGGATCGCCGACAACAGGAATACTGATGTCCCAGGCTTTCTCTGCCTCGCTCGCTAGCGAGTGAGGTTCACTGGTAAGGCCGTATACTTCGCCACCGGCTCTACGGATTTCGTCTACGACACCCGCTTTTTCGTAGCTTCGTAACTCGAAGCGACAAGGCGGTCACCAGAGTCCTCGATAAAATAGAAGCAACACGAACTCGTGTGTTTCTAAAACACTGTCCAACCAGATACGACGAATTCCTGCAGGAGGGTCGAGTAATGGCGGGATTTCTCGTTCCGCCATCTCGACAAAACTACACTGAAAGCCATCTTTCGCGGGTTCGATCAGAACCTGTTCCCGCGTACATATCTCTCCGTCGCAAAGGACGAGTCCAAGCTGAATACTCTGGCCACGCTTAGCTGCTACAGCTTGTTCGTAATCCACAAGGCCAGTGACCTCAAAGGTCTGCGTCCGTTGGCGGTTTATCCAATCGACGGCCGCGTTGATCTGCGGCGCCAACTGACTGGGAATTTCTTCTAAGACTTGCACTATCTAACCCTCCATCCCTAACAACAGACATAACCCAAAAGATCCTCGATCACATCGAAACGTGGTTTGTGCGGCAGACACCTGGGGAAAAATGATATATGGTCACGCCTCACAGTCAACAGCTCAAGTAGACGCGACAGTATAACTGGCGCGCGAAATCCTAAGGAGTATGTAATGGGTAGAATGCCTGCGCTCAGCCTGGCGGCCGTTCCGGGACGCCGAAAGGCGACAATTTCATTAGCAACGGAAATTGAAAAGAAAGGTTTCAGCGGAATCTATGGGCCAAGCCTTGGTGATTCAATGGCGCTTTGTGAAGCACTCGCATTTGCCACAAACGAAATCGTTTTTGGTACGAGCATCATGCCAATTTATTTTCGGCAGGTGCCAGACTATGCAAGCACGGCATCGTTCATACACGAAGTCTCGAACGGCCGGTTCCGCTTTGGGATTGGCGTCAGTCATGCGCCAGCGTTGAAGGCAAGGGGATTAAATGCTGGTAAACCGCTTACTGATACCCGTAACTTTGTAAAAGAATTACGCAATGTTCCAAGAACAGGCGAGCTGCCACCGATCGTACTGGCGACGCTGCGGAAAAAAATGATCGCGCTGTCCGAGGAGATCGCCGAGGGCATGGTTTTCGCAAATGGTGCTCGTTCGCATATGCAGGAATCATTAAAGGCGGTCTCGGACGAAGTGAGAAGCAGCGACGATTTCTTTATTGGTGACATGATTCCAACTTGTATCTCTGATGACATTGAAGCCGCTAAAGCAGTCAACCGAAAGACGCTGTCATCATATGCAATGCTGCCTAACTACAGGAACTACTGGAAGGAGGCCGGGTACCAGGAAGAAATGGAAGGTATTGAAAAAGCCATCGACGATGGTGAGAGAGACAAGATTCCATATTTCCTGACTGACAAGTGGCTCGCCGACACAACTCTTTTTGGTTCAGCGACTCAGGTTCGCGACGGCGTAGAAGCCTGGTTCGATGCCGGTATCAAAACTCCAATCCTTGTGCCGTCTTCTGCCAATGGTGGCCAGATGGTCGCCTTTGAAGAGATGTTTGCTATCTATTAGCCACATTTTTTTGGGTTACATTCTGTTAAGCACAGGCAGGTAACAGAGGCGGGGACTTCCTTTTCCGCGCGGCACGTATGTTGTCGAATCGCTGGGGACCTGGTGTTCCTGAAGGCTGCGAAGACTGCCTCGTAGATAAACTTATGTCTGCTTGCTGAACCTGGCTCGGTTCGAGCGTGCTATTTCAGGCATGTTGTTTCAGGAAAGCTGAAATCAGTTCCAGGCTGCGCGCGAACTGATCATGGTGTAGCCAGTGTCCTGCGTCCGGGATGGTTTCGATAGTGTGGTTGGAAAAGTAAGCGTGGCTGCCGTCATGGCCTATTCGATGTTCAAATCCTTCAGTGGCGTTGATCAGAAGAACAGGGCATGTGACCAGTGTCCAGATTTGGATCATGTCCTCGTAACTGAAGTTTGAGATCATGCCGGTGTGGGTGTAGTTGTCGAACTTCCAACTGTAGGTACCGTCTTCATTTTTATTGCTGCCGTGAATCGTCAGGTGTCGTGCGCGCTCAGTACTAAGGTGGGGGTTGGATTCCTGCATGCGAGCAACGGCTGCCGCCAGTGATTCGTATCGGCGAGGCGTCCTTCCAGCTTGCTCCCGTGTTGCATCAAACCAATCCCTGATTCTTTTTTGCGCTGGCATATTGGCAATCTCTTGCCACCAGAATCCGCCAACTCCCTCTATTGATACCAGACTTGCCACTCGTTCCGGGAACAGTCCCGCATAAAGACTGGCGACCGTTCCCCCCAGGGAGTGACCAATCAGGTGCACCGAATCCAATTCCTGTTGTTCAACCAGTTGGGCAATATCGTAGACATAGTCGAGGTTGCTGTAATTGCTTCCTTTTGACCAATCGGAATCGCCGTGACCCCGGAGGTCAGGTGCCAGGATATGATAATCGTCGCAAAGCGCTTCACTGGTCCAATCCCAATTATGGCAGTGGTCCTGCATCCCGTGGATCAGGAGGACTGGCCTCGAAGTTTCATTTCCCCAATCAAGAAAGTGTAGCTTCAGTCCATGGGAAAAGTAACTGTGCGAGGTCGGTCTCGCCTTTCCGAATGCTGTGGTCATGGAGTGTTTGCTTTTACTTAGAAGTAGACTTCGCGTTGAACGATCTTGTCGTAAAAGTCGCTGTCAAGTTTGCTGTAAGTTGTTTCCCCTGGACGCATGACAAACATGTGATCAGATACCTTGTCGAAGTGAAAAGCCTGGTCTCTCAGATCATTTTTCTGAAGTTTGTGGGTTGTCGTCGTAGGTAGTTCGGCCAGTAATCTAATGAAGATGGGTCTCGCGTAACTGGGCAGGTTTTCCCGAATGTGTTCAGAGAGGCTCTCAAGGTTGATGTTTTGAGCATTAATTTGCTCTTTCAGAACAATAGCGACCATGCCTGCTCTTCCGTCTGTGCCTGGTATTTCAACGCCGTAAACATTCGTGAAGATAATGTCTTCATGCTGATTAATAATTTCACCAACCTCATTGGTAGAAACATTTTCGCTCTTCCAGCGGAAGGTATCACCGACGCGGTCAACAAACTGATAGTGTCTTTGTCCAAAAGCGAACCCGACATCAACAACTTTCATCAGGTCGCCGGTATTGAAGTAGGAATCTCCCTCAATGAAAACGTTCTTTTCCACCTTTTGAGAAGACGCGTCTTTATTTGTATAGCCTTCGAATTCTGACTTCCCGGTGATCTCAATTAGAAGCAGGCCGGGTTCCCCGATTGGCTGTTCAATACAATAACTATTTTCGTCCTTCACGATCTTGTCGTTGGCAATATCGTAGCTGACAATTTTTGCCGGTGCGGTGCCTAACCCAACTGTGCAGTTTTTGTTAAATACGTTCGCGAACCCTCCGTTTCCTTCGCTTGCGCCGTAAAATTCACCGATTCTTTCGATATCAAACCGGTTCTTAAAGTCGTGCCAGATGTCAGGCCGCAGGCCATTACCGACAATTGTACGTACCGGGTTTTCTTTATCTTTAAGTGTCTCAGGATGACTCATCAGGTATCGAACGAACTCACCTATGTAGACAAAGGATGTGCATTCATACTTGCGAATATCATCCCAAAATGCGCTAACGGATAACCTGCGTCGCACTACTGTAGAAGCGCCAACTGTAAATGCAGCGGTAAGCCCAATCATCAGGCCGGTGCCATGATACAAGGGCAAACAGTTGTACATGCGGTCAGATTGTTTGATTCGAAGCAGTGCGGTAGCCGACATTCTTGCGGCGGGAAGCATTCTTCTGTGGGATACGCGCGCAGCTTTGGGTAAACCGGTTGTGCCTGAAGTGAAAATATAAAATGCAGTATTTGCTGTTTCGACCTGGCGCGATTCTGGGGGATTGTCGCCAGATGAATTCGTGTCACTGCTATCGAGCTCAGTTGCCCAGTTTGGGGCGGGATCTGTTCCCGTATCCCTCACGTACAGGTAATCTTTTCCGTCTTCGAGTGTGAGTTCAGTTCGCACTTCATTAAGGGGCTCCGTAAGTTCTTCGCCGAATATGATTTTCTTTGACTCAGTCAGGTTGATGCAATGAACCAGCTGTTGCCGCGTCAGGTTGGTATTGATCAGCCCTGCGATTGCTCCGAGCTTGCCTGTTGCGATTGCCTGAACAACAAATTCGATGCGGTTCTGCATGAAGAGCGATACGCAGTCTCCCTTACTAATTCCGGCTGACTTCAATGTGTTCGCAATTCGGTTCGCACGTTCATTCAACTCTTTCCAGGTGACGACTTCTTCTTCACATATCAGTGCAATTGCGTTTGGAATTCTTGCTGCATTGCCTTCAACGAGTAATGAGAAGGAGGCAACCTGGTCGGGGGGCGGGGGTTTGGTCGTTGCGGCTACCAACAGAACCTTTAGGTCGCCAAGAAAGCTAGTGATTGCGCCCATCGTTGTTGTCCCCTCTAGGAATACTTAGTGTATGTTCAAGGTTGTAAATGATAACGGTTGCGGCAAAGACGGCACAAGTGGCGCCAACAATATATTAAAGGTTATCAACATTTTAATTGGGGGGTGAAGATTTAAAGAAAAGGAATGTAGGAAATATCCCTTTGGTTTGTACGAATATTGTATATATCGGGGTCAGTTGTCGACTTTTCTACATCACTGAAGTTGTTGGCGCCTGATAACCGGTTGCCGTTCATCGATTAAGGCAATGAGTTATTCACATTGGGTGGGGTCAGATCAAAAACCAGCCTGATTGTTATCCGGGAAATATGGGACGAAGTTGGCGTTCTGTAACTCATTGTTTTTTATAGGTTTCCGGAAATGTGGTTAAAAAACAACCAATAGGCAACAATTGACGGGAGCAGCTGATTTTTGGGTGCAAGAGTGACTTATCACCAGAGTTATCCACAGAAAATGTGGAAAACTTCATAGCGCTGTCGGGTGACGTTGTACGCACCAATATGGTGCGTCGGTGCCTGTGATACATTCTCTTCCGTTGATAGAGAGTCAACGACCCATCACTAAGAATTAGCGACCCGCGGAGTGGTGACATGAGTACAGATATAAGGGGTGTTCAGGTTAATGGGCACTTCGATGAGCGTTTTGCTGGTACGGTGGAGCAGTTTGCCCGGAATTTCAGGAATGGAGACGATATTGGCGCGAGTTTCGCACTGTCGAAAGACGGTGAATTTCTGGTAGATATCTGGGCTGGCCATCTAGATGAAGACGAGCAGCGGCCATGGAAGGAGGATACGATTGTTAACGTCTATTCTTCGACCAAGACGGTATCCTTCCTCTGTGCGCTAGTGCTTTTCGACCGCGGGCTACTCGATTTTGATGAGCCTGTAGCCACTTACTGGCCTGAATTTGCCCAGAGCGGTAAGGACAAGGTGCTCGTGTGGCATCTGATGAATCACGCGTCGGGCCTCTCGGGGCTGGATGTCCCTGTGACGTCTGAAGATATGTACGATTTGGAAAAGATGACTAGCCTACTGGCAGCCCAGGAACCCTGGTGGGAGCCAGGTAGCGCGACCGGTTACCACGCGCTAACCCAGGGCTACCTGATTGGCGAGGTTGTGCGCCGGATAACAGGCAAAACACTGGGTAAATTTATGCGTGAAGAGTTGGCCGGCCCCCTGGGTGCGGATTTCTTCATAGGCGTCCCGGAATCGGAATTTGATAGAATTGGGCATCTTTTTGTGCCACCAGGCACGAACGAAAATAGCCTTGCGATCAACGGTGACCCGAATTCGATTGCCTATCGAACGTTTTCTAATCCTGCGCTCGTAGCGGAAGACTCCTGGACCCCGGAGTGGAAAAAAGCGGAAATACCGGCGGCCAACGGACATGGTAATGCCCGTTCCCTGGTCCGTTTGCAGACGCCACTCGCCTGTGGTGGGTCTGCCTTTGGCGTTGACCTGATGTCTGAAAAGACGGCGAGATCAGTAATGCAGCCAAGAATCGGTGGGCATGACCTTTGCCTGAATATACCGCTCACATTTGGACTTGGGTTTGGCCTCAACCGTGGTCCCGTTCCGATGTCACCGAATGAGAACGCCTGTTTCTGGGGTGGCTGGGGGGGATCCAGCGTGCTGGTCGACCAGGATGCACGGGTCGCCATGTCTTTCGTGATGAACAAGATGTTCCCGGGCCTTCTTCGAGACACCCGGTCATTCCTGATTAGGCAGAAAGCCTATGAGGATCTAGGTCGTTGATCGAGTTCATCGTTCGAGCGCGCTCTGCTCCGGTAGCCGCTGATCGTTTTCTTGAGGCTATCGGGACGGGGGTCGGTGTGGAGTATCTGGCAGATATAGTTCGACACGCTATTTTTGTGAGCCAGGGTCACCGGAAGGATACAAAAGCCACTCTGGTGCTCGAAAAAAGTCAGCTTTACTCGAGAGTCGTGGAACTTGATGGGTCTATCCTTGGTTCCCTGCCGGACTTGCATGAACGGGCGCTGCTTCAGGTGATAAGCGACGCGCTCAGAGCCGCAGCCAGTCTGGAGAAAAACGAATCTGTTTGCGACGATCGAGGTATCAAAGTTACGGCCATGAGCTTTGAACAGCTGGTTAAGTCCCGCGCAGAGGAACAGGTAGTCTACGTTCTGGATACCAGTGGGCAAGACATCAGGAGTGAGCAATTTCCTGAAGATGTTGTGTTTGTAATGACTGACCACACACCAATGCCAAAGAATACCTACAAGTCCATGGCAAGACAGGGTGTCCGCAAACTATCTCTGGGTCCGCTGATGCTGCACGCAGCGCAATGCGTGACGATTATTCATAATGAATTGGACCGACAGCCCTGAGCCCTGCTTGCGATAACCTGGAGGGACTCGTACACGGAGCGCAGAGCCTGGCTGTTAATTGGACGACCATAAACAGCCCTGCTTGCGATGACCTCGAGAGACCTGCCAACCGTACATCTTATAAGGCCGGCTGATTCCCATGCATTTTGCGATACCCTTGCTGGAAGCTACGCCATTGTTTGCCTCTGGTGATTAAGGAATAATCACCCCCTTTTGA
>DTZW01000176.1 GCA_012961165.1 Gammaproteobacteria bacterium
AAGCCGTTATCTGCCAGACACCTTTTGCAATGATGGGGCAAACAATCTGCTACGACCTTCGTTTTCCGAATCTATATAGGGAGTTGTCTCAATCGGGTGCAGAAATCTTGTTTGTCCCGGCGGCTTTTACACAAAAGACCGGACAGGCCCACTGGCACGTGCTCAATAGAGCGCGAGCAATAGAAAATGGGGCTTTTGTCGTTGCCCCATGCGCCATCGGAAAAGTCGATGGTGGCGGAGCAAGCTACGGCCACTCATTGATCATTAATCCCTGGGGTGAGATTCTTGTCGATGGAGGAGATCAAGTCGGTGTTATCAATGCTGTGATTAACCTTGACGAGGTCGGGATAGCTCGCCAACGCATACCCAGCCTGCGCCATGACAAATCTTTTGGCCTAACAGAAGGTGTTGGAACAAAAGCCACACGATAACCCGGCACTCGGAGCGCTAAGCGAACAACCGGATTACTTCGAATATAGGCCGAGAACTGCTGTGAACCATAGTTTCCAATAGAATTGACCTCCTGGAGCCTGCTGCTTTGCCCGGAAGACGAAACGGCTTGGAGGACAAGAGATATTTCTATAACATGCCCCCACCGTGCGCCGACTCTCATTAGGTAACTGGGCTCTCCCTGGGCATTCTCGAACGAACCAGACAAAGAGCGCTTGCCAATCGATTCAACAATTGGTTGCATTGTAATTTTCGATTTCTTTAGACTCAACCTATGCTTACTGAAACCCCCTAATTTGGAAATAGTATGGAAATTGCATTAACCCCTATTGAGTTCGCCCGACGTGCAAAAAGGCTTTACGCAGACCGTGAGGCGGTTGTAGACGGAGATCTGCGATTTACCTACAGAGAGTTTCTGGAGCGGTGCGACCGTTGGTCATCGGCCCTTCAAGCCCTTGGTGTCCAACAAGGCGATCGAGTAGCCTATATTGCCCCCAACACGCATTCTCACCTGGAAGGATATTACGCGGTCCCGCAGATCGGCGCCGTGCTGGTGCCCATCAACTACCGACTACAGCCCGCTGATTTTGAATACATCATTAATCACTGTGGTGCAAAAGTAGTCTGTGTTCACCCGGATTACATTCCCGCTATTGACGAAATCCGGGCTAACTTGCCATCGGTCGAAACTTTTGTCGCGCTGGAGGGTTCCGCGCAAGGATGGATCGAATACGAATCAACACTTCAATCCCATAGCCCCGCTTTCACCACGGTCGAGATTAATGAGTCAGATCTCATCACCATCAATTACACCAGTGGGACCACCGCGCGGCCGAAAGGGGTCATGATTACCCACCGCAACGCGTACATAAATATCATGGGAACCCTGGTCCATCATCACCTGACCGTCGGCGATCGGTATTTGTGGACCTTGCCTATGTTCCATGCAAACGGCTGGACTTTCACCTGGATTAACACAGCCCGGGGTATGGCCCATGTTTGCCTTCGCAAAGTTGAGCCGGCGCTCATCTTTCAACTCATCAAAGAAGAAAACATCACTATGTTCTGCGCGGCTCCAACGGTGCTGATCAGCATCGCAAACGCACCAGAAGAACTTAGAGCGGACGCCCCGCGCGGAGTACGACTTTTTACAGCAGGTGCCCCACCCGCAGCCGCAACCATTGAACTGGTAGAACGAGAGCTCGGTTGGGAGCTGACTCATGTTTACGGATTGACCGAGACGGCTCCCCTCATCACTTTTTGCGAACCCCGCCCGGAGCACAACGACCTCTCCCTTTCAGAACGGGCGAAAATCAAGGCACGTCAGGGGGTAGAACTTGTGAGTTCCGGAGAGCTTCGCGTGGTAACCGAAGATGGCACTGAGGTTCCCAACGACGGCCAAACGCTGGGCGAAATAACCGTCCGCGGAAATGTCGTGATGTCGGGCTATTACAACGATCCGGAAGAAACCAAAGCAGCCATCAAAGACGGCTGGTTCCATAGCGGTGATGCCGCAGTTGTCAATCCCGATGGATATGTTGAGATTCGAGATCGGTTTAAAGATGTGATTATCAGTGGAGGCGAAAATATCTCTTCGGTAGAACTTGAAGGCTGCTTATTGGCTCACCCTGCTGTCCAGGAAGTTGCAGTGGTCGGTGCTGCGCATGAAAAGTGGGGCGAGACCCCGCATGCCTTTGTCGTCCTAAAAAGCAATGCCAAAGTCAGCGCTGATGAGCTTAAACTTCACGTCCGTGAGCGGTTGGCCCACTTTAAAGTGCCACACCTAGTCAGTTTCGTCGAGGATCTACCAAAGACCGCTACCGGTAAAGTGCAAAAGTACGTATTAAGAGGCCGTAAGGCGGGGATCGCACAACAATAGATCGTCTACAGAAGATTGCAAGCCTTTGGCCCTTTGCAAAATCACTTAACCGGCCAGGTATCGCGGATTGGGCTCGCCGAACACTTCTTGGGGCATAGGGCTGATCCAAGAGGTCGGACTGATTGACCTCGCTGAGCCAGAGTGTTCTGGCTCAGACTATGAAATCTCGCTTTGACAAGAGATCTGGATCAGGTACATTTTCTCCTACCCACTACCAAAGGAGACTTGCTATGTATTATCGAATAACCACCTTTACCTTCGACGCGGATAGAGAAGACGAAGTGATGGCCGTTGCTCATGGCGCTACTGATAAGTTGACAGCCATCGCGGGCATACAATCGGGCGTTATCGTTCGAGTTAGTCCGGGCAAGACGATTACTATCGCATCCTACGATACCCAAGAATCGGCTGTGGCCGCCCAGCCCCAGATTCAGGCAATTTTAGGGCAGTTGGCCGGCATGTTGACCGCGCCCCCCGAAGTTCAAGAAGGGCCGGTCCTTTTGGATTTCTTTTAAGTCGACATCATTAAAACTTAGATAACCTTAAGCCCCGCCCTGGCGGGGCTTCCTTTTGGCGCGAAGGATAGCGGCCCTGTCGGCTGCCCCGCTATCCGTGCGAAAGCAAAGGAGTGGGTTAAACCACTGAGTCAATAAAGACCCAGCGTCTGCGGGGTTTGGTATCGATAATATATTTGCTCTTTACTGCTCACCTTTTTTGGAAAAATAGTAAAAATGAACAGTCTTGATATAGGTGGCAAAAAACAACACAGCAACAAGCCATATATATTCCATAAGTACTTCAGAAAAAACCGCACCGCACAGCAAACCAAACGTTACGGTAGTTGTTTTAAACCAGATTAAATCCAATGGTGACCACAATTTCGTTTTAAGTAGTTTCATTTGATGTTTCCTGTAAATCTGAAAGTACGTTGTTCCACTGTCACAAAATGGCTCCTGTAAGTTTGTTTAGACTGAGGACTATTATCGAATCGATATCCCAGATGTCCGTAATCTGTGCCCGCCAATCGCTAATCAAAAAAGACGGCGGGCAAGTTCAGGGAAATGATTGCGGTTATCGACCGGCTTTGCCGCAGCGTCTAAGGGTCTTTTGCCACTAGCCAATGCACTCCATTTAACCCCTGGGTCACACCAGTGCTAGCATTCATCTGGCGAAAGAAACACAAAAAAGTGACTCATCCCTCCATCTCTTTTGCTTTTGTCAAGGCTGACGCAACCAAGCCAGCTGGCACAGCAATGATGCCCATTCCGATAATCATCATGAAAAATGTAAACACCTTGCCGCCTGTGGTGATTGGGTAAATATCGCCATAACCCACCGTGGTTAGTGTTGCCACTGCCCACCATAGACTATGAAAAACTGAAGCAAATTCTTCGGGCTGGGCTTCGCGTTCGAAGTAGTAGATCCCCACAGCGCTCAGGTAAAGCAGGATTAGGGTAAGAAAAAGGAACAGAACAATTTCCTCCCTTGCCATACTGAATGCTGTTTTAAATCGTTTCATCGCCTTTTGATACCGTGCCATTCCAAGCAAACGGACTAACCTGATCAGTCTGAAAGCTCTCATTGACCTAAGGTCTAAACCCAGAAAGAGGTAGTACGGCAGTATCGCGATCAAGTCTACAAGTCCGTAAAAACTGAAGATGAAGGACAACTTCTTTTCGCTGACATAAAGTCGCAGCAGATACTCCACGGTAAAAATTCCAATCACGGCGACTTCCGTGCCATGGAGAAATCCTCTTACCCCCGGATTAAGATCAGGGAGGGTTTCAAAAGCAAAACTGATCGCCGAAAAAATAATAAGAAAATTGATACTGGCGTCAAAGGCGCGGCCCAGCGGCGTATTCTGCTCTTGGACAATCTGTTTAAGTGTAGGCACTAGAGGGCTTCTCCTTTATTCTCTCATCGGCCCGGCACCCCATGTCGCACGACAGAAAGATGAAGGCCTGGGATGTCACTTTCCGACTTATCGGACATCTTCTGTTTGCCTCTGTTTAAAAAACGCATCTGTCTGACAATAGGTTTTCGCCTTGAGGACCGTATTGATTAGTTTTTACTCTACAAAGTTCTTTGAGGCCTCTTCAATACGCCTATATTTTATGCGAAAAAATTATACAACTCAGCTCTCTAAGTCAGGCAAGCGGCTAGAGCGGTCGAAAGCTTTGAGACAATTTCATCAATATGCTGGTCTTCCAAAATAAACGGTGGCGCCAGCA
>DTZW01000177.1:0-6521 GCA_012961165.1 Gammaproteobacteria bacterium
TGCAGTGCAGATACCAGGTCAGCCATCTCGTTAATGTCGTTTGTAAATGCTGTGCCGCAGCGGCCAATGTGGCTCACGATATGCGAGTCGCTGCCGCCGATACCCTGGTAGCCCAGATCTTTGGCATTATCGATTGCGATCTGGTCTTCATTGTCGCGGCTGCCACCATTAAATATTTCAACGATCTTTACGCCGTTTGGAACGCCGAGCTCTTCCGTGTGGGCGAACATGCCGACTCTTGGTCGCCCCGGATGACAAGGCACTGCTACTGCGCCGTGTGCTTCACAGGTTTCAATGACGCTCTCGAGGGACAGGTTGATGCTGCTGAAGTCGAATGCCTGGGTTAACGATTTGGTCACACCAAATACCAGCACGTGGCCGTACTCGGTTTCGACTTCACTGCCTTTGAGTATCACCAGGCCATGTTTTGCTGCAAGGCTGGAGTAATCAGATTCGAAGTCGTGCTGCCGGTGCTCGGTGAGCACAAAACCGTCAATTGGCATTTCCTTCGATCGAATCCACTGGCAGTAGTTTTCTACTTTGGCGCGACCGTCGTCAGACTTAATCGAATGAGTGTGTAGATCTAGTATCAATTGGGTTCCTCAATGTAGGGGAATGAAATTGCCATAGGGTCTGTATATGTGCAAGGTAATTGAGCTGAAATATAGACGTGTATTTACTAATCAACTGCTGGCAAACGGGCGGAAGCGTAGTCACAAAATCAATCACTTGGGATGCTGGTGGGGCTCAAGGTCAGCGTGCGGTTCCACGCCGTGTTCAGTCAGCTGGAAGATACTGGTGTGGATATGGTCCTCGTTGATCTCCATCACGCCAATAGTCCCCAGTCGTAACGACCGATTGCGAGGCAAGGTTGGTGAACCCGGGTTAATGTACAGGCGGCCATTGATGCTTCTGACGTCTTCAAGGTGGGTATGCCCGTAGACAAGAACGTCGGGGTCCACGTCAGGGAAATGCTTGTCCAGGTGGAGTTCCAGATGGTCCGGTGATTTACGAATCGGCGAGGGGAAGTAATGGATCAGCCCGATAGAGACGCTACCGAGTTCAATAAGCCAGGTGTCGCGTAGTCGGTGATCAACGATATCGAGATCGCCATTACCTCTTGAGACATAGGTCGGGGCAATGTCGGACAAATGTTCTACAATCTCCAGCGTGTGCAGGTCGCCCGCGTGCAGAATGGCATCGACACCTTCAAAGGCGCGAGAAGCCTGTGGCCACAGGTCAGCGAGGGTTCCTGGCATGTGAGTATCAGCGATTAGGCCGATTTTCATCTCGGTGCGTCCATAATCAAATCAGCGCTGCATTGTACCTGTTTGCCAGCGATATAGCGTAGGGTTAGTCTGGTTGGGGTGCTGACTATCGAGAGAGTACAGGATATGAAAAAAGTTGATCGTCGTTCGTTTTTAAGGCTGGGGGCCGTGACAGGTCTTGCTGCGGGTATTCCAGTTAATGCGGCGGCTGATGAGTCTTCCTCTTCCTCTGCTTCATCCCAGGATTCATCCGGGGGAGTAAAGAATTACGTCAGGCTGGGAAGAACAGAGTTCAAAGTGTCTGATATTTCTTTCGGGTCCTTCCCTCTTCGTCGTGGGGAAGAGCATGTCGTCCATCATGCGATGGACCAAGGCATTAACTATTTCGATACGGCGGAAAGTTACGGTGGCGGGACTTCAGAGACGGTCATGGGACGTGCTTTAAAAGGCAAACGCGACCAGGTCTATGTCGCGACCAAAATTGGCGCCGGTAGCAGGGACAGTGCTGCATCCATGATGCAGCGCCTGGATGAAAGCCTGTCACGGTTACAGACTGATTATGTGGATATTTTTTTCAACCATGCCGTGAATGATATTTCGCGGCTGAAAAATGAACAATGGTTAAAATTTGCCGACAAAGCCCGATCCCAGGGCAAGGTTCGGTTCTTCGGGATGTCAGGCCACGGCGGTTACCTGACGGAGTGTGTGGACTACGCGGTGCAGCAGGACATGTTTGACGTGCTGCTGCTGGCGACTAACTTCGGCGAGGATCCTGCCTTCTTTGAAAGGTTTACCCGCGCGTTTGATTTTGTGGCGAACCAGAAGGGGCTGCGTGCCTCGATGGCAAAAGCGAAGCAGAAGGATATTGGTATTGTGGCCATGAAAGTGCTCCGTGGTGCCAGGCTCAATGATATGCGTCCTTATGAGCAACAGGGTTACACCTATTCGCAGGCGGCCTTTAAGTGGGTACTCAACATTCCACAGGTTGATAACCTGATTGTGACGATGCGAAACCGTGACCAGATCGACGAATACCTTGGTGCCTCCGGTGCCGGTGAAGTCTCGCAGGCCGATATGGATCTTCTGCAGCAGTATGCGCAGATGACTGATGCCAGCTACTGTCGTCATGTCTGCAATGACTGTGAGGGAAGTTGCCCCTTCAATGTACCGATTGCAGATGTTCTTCGAATGAGAATGTACGCGACTGACTATGGCGATTTTTCAATCGCGAAGCAGCAATACGCGAAGCTCGATGCCAATGCCAGCCCGTGCCTGAGCTGTGATGGCCGCCCCTGTAAAGACGCCTGTACGTATGAAATTCCAATTGCAGACCTGTGTGGCCCGACTCACACGATGCTGACCTGATGATTGGCCGAGTTGTAATTCCATGGTAAATCATATTCACCTCGATCTTGTAGGCGGCTTGTCTGGTGACATGTTCATCAGCAGCATGCTGGATGCTTTTCCGCGGTTTAAGAAGGGCCTTGCGCAGGTGATCGTCGATGCGGGGTTTCCTGACCTTGTTGAACTGGAAACCCTGGACCATGATGATGGCACGCTCACCGGAACCCGGTTCACGGTAACCGCGATTGACCAGGAAGGTCAGCATCACCATCGACATTACAGTGATATTAAGGGTCGTCTGCAGGACTCCAACCTGGACACGATGACCCGGGACAATGCGCTGGAAATATTCCGGCTGATTGCAGAGGTTGAAGCGGCTATCCATGGCAAGAAAATTGAAGACGTTGCCTTCCATGAAGTCGGTGCCTGGGATTCGATAGCCGATATTGTCCTGGCTGCGCATTTAATAGCATCGCTGGGTGCTGATTCGTGGAGTATTTCCGCAATACCGGCAGGCAGCGGTTTTGTTGAGACTGCTCATGGGCGTCTCCCGGTCCCTGCGCCTGCAACGGCGCGTTTACTGGAAGGTTTTGAACTGCTTGATGACGGGCTGGAGGGTGAGCGCGTCACACCAACCGGTGCGGCGATCATCAAATTCCTGTCCCCGCAGCGCCGACTACCGCCCGGACTGGTGCTCGAAGGGACTGGCTACGGGTTTGGCAGGAAAGTGTTTCCTGGCATCTCCAATACCGTAAGAGTTGCGTCATTTACTGTGAGTAAGGCCGACCTGCCGTGGACCCAGGACCAGGTGATGCGATTGTCATTTGAGCTGGATGACCAGACGCCGGAGAGTATCGCAGATGCACTCGAGCGCCTTCGGGCCTTGGATGGCGTTGTGGAAGTCACCCAGCACGCTTATTGGGGTAAGAAACAGAGACAGGGTTTTTCAATAGCTGTGTTGTGTCGACCTGACGTTGCAGATACGGTAACCAGCCAGTGTTTTACAGTGACGACAACGTTAGGTGTCCGGCGAGAAATGATCAACAGGGCAACCCTGCCGAGGCAAGAAGTGGTCGTGCATGTCGGCGAAAAATCCTATCGAGTAAAAGTATCCAGGCGACCAGAGGGCTATACTGCAAAGGTGGAAATGGATGATCTGCTCGCTGCGGGGCTTAACCGGCAGGAACAGGAATCGGTAAGGGTCCAGGCGCAGCGCCTGGCGATTGAACAGGTAGAAAATCATTGAAAGCACGACTGGCGCTTGAACAATATTTCAGGGAAAGGCCCCCAATGGCGGTTGCCGTCAGTGGCGGGGTCGATAGCATGACGCTTGCTGTGCTGGCACATCGTGTCCAGCCGGCAACGCAGATCTTTCACGCGATTTCCCCGGCGGTCCCGTTCCAGGCGACGGACAGGGTTAAATTACATGCCAAGCGTGAAGGCTGGCAGCTTAAAATCATCGATGCAGGTGAAATGGAAGACCCTCGGTACCTTGCCAACCCGGCGAACCGATGCTATTTCTGTAAAACCAACCTTTATGACCGGGTCGTTGAGAACTCGGCGCTAACCGTTGCTTCGGGAACGAATCTTGATGATCTGGGTGACTACCGGCCCGGTCTGATCGCTGCGCAGGAACACCAGGTGTGCCACCCCTATGTTGACGTTGGGGTCGACAAGTCCACCTTAAGGGCGGTTGCAGACGACCTGGGTCTTGAAGACCTGAAGGATCTTCCGGCAGCGCCGTGTCTGTCGAGTCGTGTGACAACAGGCATAGCGATCGATGCATCGCTGCTGCCTGTCATCAATGAGGTCGAGGAAACCCTGCGCAAACAGCTGACCGACCAGTATTCACTTCAGGGTGTACGCTGCAGAATCCGTGAAGGTGAAGTTGCTATCCAGCTTGAATCCACCGCTGATATTGGGTTTGCGTCTGACCAGTTTGACGAGTCTGCCGCTGTCGTTCGTGAGCTGTTCGTACAGGCGGGTTTCCCGGACCAGGTGCAGGCGGTCTTGTTTGAACCCTATGAAAAGGGCAGCGCTTTTTTAATTGAAACTCTGGACGTCAGTTAGTTATTGTCCGGGACATAACCACCGCGGTGGCTATGTCCCACCGAGCGATTGATTTCAACACTAACATCGTCGTCATGGCGTGTACTGATACTTCGGAACATGATTTCGGACGGGAATTAACTAAATGTCTAATATCAGGGATGTGAATCTGGATTTTGATCGTGAAAGCAGGACAGGTCTTGCCGAAGCGGTTTTCTGTCAGGGCAAGAGCATCAGCCAGTTAAGAACCATCTGCGACACAATAGTGAAAGCAGAAAAACCAATGCTGTTCACGCGACTGTCAGATTCGCAATACCGGCAACTGGAAGAATCCCATTCGGGTTTGCTCTCCTATGATGAGGTGTCGAACACTGCATTTTTTCTTTCCGGCGATTCGCGGACATCTGTCCCGGTTGCTGTTGTCACCGGTGGTAGTTCGGATTTGTCAGTGGCGCGGGAAGCCTGCCGCACACTGGAATTCTATGGCCATGAACCGCTCGAGGTCCATGACGTTGGCGTCGCCGGTCTGTGGAGAATCACCGAACGACTTGAAGAACTCAGGGATTGCAAAATAATCATCTGTGTTGCGGGCATGGATGCGGCCTTACCGACGGTGCTCGGAGGCCTGGTATCTGCTGCACTGATCGCGGTGCCAACATCTGTTGGATATGGGATGGTGAAAGGTGGCGAGACTGCGCTGCATTCACTGCTGGTCAGTTGCGCGCCCGGAGTGACAGTGACCAACATTGATAATGGTTACGGCGCGGCTTGCGCCGCCATACGCATCCTCAATAGTTTCAGCTAGCGTTTCCTAGAGTCGAACGTCGTCCGGTATATCGTGCGCAAACAGGGTTTCCCTTCGCTAGTTTCAGCTAGCGTTTCCTAGAGTCGAACGTCGTCCGATACATCGCGCACAAACAGGGTTTCCCCTTCGCTGGCATTGTCCTCTGCCACCAGGTCGTCCAGATTCCCTGCCACGCCCTCATTGAAAGATTCTGCTGCTGCGAAGATGCGAGGTAGCAGGCTAGCGTCACTGGTAGAGTTCAGGAAGAGCCGTTCTCGTCGCAGCACAAAGTGCACAGCGCGTTCAATGACGTCTTCGTCACGATAGGGTTCGTACCAGCTGAACTTTGGTGAGGGGTCATCCTCGCGCCATCTTCTTTTTGCAATTGCCTTGATGGTTTGTACCGCGATGCCCTTGTCTGCGCACAGTTTGTAAAGCGCCTCGAACTCTGCTTTATATTGATCGTCCTGCATCATCAAGTGGTAATAGGGGAGCAGTACTGAAGCGAAATCGTACCTGGCGAGACTTTTTAAATGCATTTCTGCGATTCGAGTGCCATGACCGGTGATGCCGATAAACTTCACAAGACCTTCTTTCTGGGCTTGTTTTGCCGCTTCGAGCGCACCGCCCGCGGCCATCACGGTATTCCAGTCTGCATCCTGGGCAAGGTTGTGAAACTGGATCAGGTCCAGCTGGTCGATTTGCAGTCGCTCAAGGGATCGTTCAATGCTTCGTCGTGCCATATCCCCATCACGGTCGCCGGTCTTGCTCGCCAGAAAAACATCCTGCCGGTGATCCTGCAGGAAGTCGCGCAGCCGTAGTTCAGAGTCGCCATAGCTGGCGGCGGTATCAAAGTGATTGATGCCCGCTTTTCTGACCATGTCGATGGTGCTGTCTGCTTTTTCCTGGCGCATCCCGCCTAACGCAGCAGCGCCGAAAATGATTCGGCTGCTGTGGTGGCCGGTATTGCCGAAGGGGTGGGTAGGTATCATCTGTTGCTCCGGTTAATGCTCGACAAGCTGACAGTGTATCTTAAGCTGAGGGCTCTGTATGGTCATCCACCTGGCGGCTGTATT
>DTZW01000177.1:6613-27316 GCA_012961165.1 Gammaproteobacteria bacterium
GCAGGTATCGCTGAGGGCTCTGTATGGTCATCCACCCGGCGGCTGTATTCCGCTAACGGTATGCAGGTCCCGGTTAGACTGAGGCAGGTATCGCTGAGGGCTCTGTATCTCCGCCCATATCCGGCAGCGGCTGGATAAATTTGATGCTGGCTTGCACGCACCAGTCGTTCCTTTGTGGGGCGGAAATATCGCCGACGAATACGTGCTGTGGCACTTCGATATCAATATCGACTGGGTGCAGTGCCTTATAGTCCGAGTTCCACCTCTCGTGGAAGTCGACCGCAGCGTTGTGATCAATTGTCGGGTCGTCTTTCATGTAAAACGTCGCCAGGGGTGGTTGGCCTGATGCTGGTTTCAGTTTGCGGACCCAGTCTATGACCTTCTGCATTTCTATAATCGCCTTCGAGCTATATCGATGGGTCCAGTACCTTGCAACCCGTTCATTTTCCGGTTCCCAGCTATGCTCTTTGCCGATGAGGTAATGTACCCATCGTTCGGCCCAGGGCCAGGTCAACAGGAATCCAAAGGGGCTCCTGACCTTGAAGTTAGGAGACAGAAATATAAAAGCATGCGGCTGGTCGCGACGGGCAATGTGCTCATTCAGCCAGACACAGAGCGGAGCGCCGGTGGAAGTCGCGATCACAACAACCCTTTTACCGACCCGGGAAGCAATGTCCCAGCTGTCCACCATCGACTGGAGCCATTGTTCTGCTGTGGCTTGCATCGAATTCTCGGAAAGCCCGTGACCGGCAAGCCGGGCATAGACAACATTGGCGTTGAAATGGTCTGCGATGCGTTCCGTCACGGGCGCTATCTCCTGTCGGGTAGCAGAGAACCCATGGACATAAAGGAAACAGAGGTCAGTGACACCTGGCCCGTTCGCCCAGTCGATCCGGGCATCGGTGCCTTCGATGACACCAGCATGGCCTGCTTCATGTTCGGTCAGCCAGGTTTCAAGTTCTGCCGGTCCAAGTGAAGCAGGAACCTGTGGGTCTGGTAGTTTGGAATCCAGTAATGGTCGGGGAGCGAACCAGAAAATGGCGATAATAACCGTCGCAAACAGGACAATGATCGTAACAATGGCTTCCATAGATTCTAGACCTGACCCTTCTGCGGCTGATAAGTGAAATTAATTGCTGAAAAAAGCAAGAATAGCTATTGCCCAGCGAGTATTTTTTATAAAATAGAACTTTTCCACCAGTGTTAGCCGGGGCTGCGCGCACAGGTGTTGTGGAGTAAAGTAATTTTATGCGATTGCAAGCAATTAAGCTCGCTGGTTTCAAATCATTTGTAGACCCTACAACAGTCCCCTTTCCCTCTAATCTTTGTGCCGTTGTTGGCCCGAATGGCTGCGGAAAATCGAACATCATTGATGCTGTGCGCTGGGTGATGGGCGAATCGTCGGCAAAGACGCTGCGTGGTGAATCGATGACGGACGTCATCTTCAATGGTTCCAACACGCGCAAGCCGGTAGGGCAAGCTAGCATTGAGCTGATGTTCGACAATACAGAGGGCAGGCTGTCCGGCGAATTTGCCGCGTACAGTGAAATCTCCGTGAAACGGGTCGTTACTCGCGACGCCCAGTCGGGCTATTTCCTGAACAACCAGAAATGCCGAAGGAAAGACATTACTGATCTGTTCCTGGGCACAGGTTTGGGTCCGAGAAGCTACTCTATTATCGAGCAGGGCATGATCAGTGACCTGATCGAGGCCAAGCCCGAGGATCTTCGAAGTTACCTTGAGGAAGCGGCCGGTATCTCCAAGTACAAGGAGCGTCGTAAGGAAACCGAACGACGTATACGTCATACCAGGGATAATCTTGACCGGCTGACGGACCTCCGTGATGAACTGGAACGTCAGCTAACCCACCTGGAACGCCAGGCAAAATCCGCCGAGCGTTACACCGAGTTAAAGAAAGAAGAACGTGAACTCAAGGCTGGACTGGCCGGGCTGAGGTGGAATGGCCTGACCGCGGATGTCAGGAAGCAGGACCATGAGGTCAATCGCCTGACGATTGAGCAGGAAGCACGAATCGCTGACCAACGGCATATCGACGCAGAGATCGAATCCAAAAGAGCGGCCGTGGCTGAATTGTCTGATGAGTTGAACGAAGTCCAGAAGCGTTACTACGACCACGGTACCGAAATTGCCCGTATAGAAGACAGTATTCAGTTCCAGAACGAGCGCACACGCCAGCTGGGTACCGATCTTGATCAGGTTCATGAGAATCTTGGGAAAGTAGGCGCGGATCTTAATGAGGATGAGCTACAGCTTGCCGCCTTCCGCGAGGAACTGGCGTCAACGTCACCTCAGCAGAGCGAAATACAGTCACTCGAGATAGCCTCTGCTGAACGGTTTGTGTCTGCGGAACAGAACATGCAGGGCTGGCGGGAAGAGTGGGATGAATTTAATCAGACCGCCGCAGAAACAAGGCAAAGTGGTGAGGTCCAGCAATCACGTATTGAAGGGTTGGAACAATCTATTGATCGCGCTAACAGCCGCATTGCTGTACTTCGGGCTGATGTAGAACGGCTGTCAGGCGACACCGTCGAAGGCGAAATCGGTCCCCTGGAGGAAATGCTGCAGACCCAGGAATCACAGCTCGAACGTATCAATGCTGAGCTCGAAGGCCTGTCCCGAACGATCGAGAAACAGCGTGAAGAAAACCTGGCGCTGACCAGGTTACTGGACGAACGAAAAAGTGAGCTGCAGTCTCTGTCAGGCCGCCAGGCTTCCCTTGAAGCCCTGCAACAGGCAGCGTTGGGGCAGCAGGATGATGCAGAGGTTAACTGGCTTGAAAGGCATGGTCTGGGTGACCAGGGCCGGCTGGCAGAGAATATCCAGGTGGAAGACGGCTGGGATGCGGCGGTTGAAACCGTATTGGGCGATCACCTGCAGGCTGTTTGTGTTGATGGACTGGATGCCGTTTCGGCCTTACTCGGTGATTTTGGGAAAGGGCACCTCAACTTTATTACCACCGGTGACCCAGAGCCGTTAGCAGCGCAGGTACCCGTTGAGTCAGGATCATTGTTGTGCCGCATATCAGGAGACGCCACATTAGGTCCTCTTCTGCAGGGGATCAAAACAGCACCGGATCTTGCCTCTGCCATGGCGATGCGTGGCAACCTTGGGCCGGGCGAGTCAATAGTGACGCCTGACGGGCTCTGGCTGGGTAAAAGCTGGCTTAGGGTGAACAAGGACAAGGATGCACAGGCGGGCATCATCAAGCGCCAGCAGGAACTGGTATCCCTGGCTGACAAAATCAGCCGTGCAGCTGGCGATGTTGAACGACTTGATGGTGAGCTGGACTCAGGCATGGCCAGTCTTCAGCAGGCTGAGTCTGAACGCGACCAGCAACAGAAGCGATTGTCTGAACAGCAAAGAGCATTTGGAGAAACCCGTGCTCAACTCGGTACCAAGCGCGTTCAGGCGGAACAGATTCATAACGACCTTGGCCGGGCCAACGCTGAAATTGGTGAAATGCTCGAGCACATGGAAACCGACCAGGAATCATTGCGTGGTTCCCGCAACCGGTTGCAACTTGCACTGGACGCAATGGAAGCCGATACGTTCCGTCGTGATGAACTGGTTAAACGAAGGGAATCCATCACATTTGAGCTGAATGAAGCCCGGGAAAAAGCCAAAACCGACAGTAACGCGGCCCATCAACTGGCGTTGCGTGTGCAGTCGCTGAACTCGAAAATATCATCGACAGAGCAGGCGATGGCGCGGTTGTCGGAGCAGGAAGAAGTTCTCAAAAACCGCAGGACGGGCCTCGAAGAGAGCATTCGTTCCAGCGAAGAGCCACAGGGCCAGCTTAAAACAGAGCTCGATTCACAACTCGAGAAACGCCTCACCGTTGAGAATCAACTGGCCACCGTTCGCCAGAAAACTGAAGCGACCGAACACCAGATTCGCGAACTGAACCAGAATCACGCCGGGATTGAAGAACAGATCGAAGTCGTGCGTTCCAGCCTTGAAAGAGTCAGGCTGGAACGCCAGACACTTGAAGTTCGAAGAACAACCATTGAGGAACAGCTCGAGGAAGATAAACAGGTTCTCGATGAACTGCTTGCCCGAATACCGGAGGAAGCCAATGAGGAAGAATGGGAGCAGAGGCTGGTTCGTATGGGTAACAGGATTCAACGCCTTGGTGCTATTAATCTTGCGGCAATCGATGAGTACAAGGTGCAGTCTGAGCGCAAGTTATACCTTGATGCACAAAACGAAGACCTGGAAAAAGCGCTGGCAACGCTGGAGAACGCCATCCGGAAAATCGACATTGAGACAAGAACCCGATTCAAGGAAACGTTCGACAAGGTTAATTCGAAGCTGCAGCAGCTGTTCCCCAAACTGTTTGGCGGAGGCCACGCTTACCTTGAGATGACCGGAGAAGACCTGCTGGATACCGGTGTTGGCATCATGGCGAGACCACCCGGAAAACGTAATACCAGCATTCACCTGCTGTCTGGCGGGGAGAAAGCACTCACGGCCATCGCGCTGGTGTTTTCAATCTTCAGCCTCAACCCTGCACCTTTCTGTTTACTGGATGAGGTTGATGCGCCACTTGATGACGTCAATGTCGTTCGATATTCCGACCTGGTGAAGGAAATGTCTCGCACAGTACAATTTATCTACATCACCCATAATAAGATCGCGATGGAAATGGCTGAACAGATGATGGGCGTCACCATGCACGAGCCCGGCGTATCCAGGCTGGTATCTGTTGATGTTGATGAAGCTATAGCATTGGCTGCTGTATAGTAACTTATATAGATGATCCAACTGCGGGGACCAAGCTGTGGATTTTGATTTAAGACAATGGCTGCTGATCCTGGGGCCGGTATTTATCATCTGCGTACTGCTGCATGGGTACTTTCGGATGCGATCAGGCAACAACGAGATCAAGATGAAGCTCGACCGGAGCTTCGTGAGCAGGCAGGGAGAAGATCATGTTGTCGATGATTTAAGCCTGTTCAAAGCCGAACTGCCTAATGGTGGGGCCCGTCTTGTTGATTCAAAGGCAGGCGCCGTAAACCCGGGTGATGATGTTCCCCTACTGATGGACGCTGTCGAACTGCCATCAATGAGAGCGACTTCATCCGTTGATCTACCCAAGACCGACCCGCTCCCGGCGTTTACCCCGGAGCCCATTGCGGAGCCCATTGCGGGGCCAGAAGAACCTGCCATTGACCATTCTGTTGATGTGGCGCCGGCCAAGGCCCCTCCTGCCAGGAAAGCGCCTAAGATCGAGGAAGATCAATCCGCCGAAGAAACTGCCGCGCCGATACGCAAGCCGGAAATGTTTGTGGTGATTTACGTATTGGCGCTCGACGAGCCGTTTCTTGGGCAGGGTCTTGTGGAAGTTCTGCTCAATAGCGGCATGACCTTTGGTGAGATGGACATCTTTCACCAGTTGGATGATCGAGGCGCACAGCTGTTCAGCCTTGCGAGTGCGGTTGAACCGGGGACTTTTAACCTGTCGTCCCTTGATCAATTCTCTACACCGGGGGTAAGCCTGTTCATGAGAGTACATGAGCTTGCGGCACCCTTGCAGGTACTTGATTCAATGTTGTCTGTCGCCAATATGGTCGCCCAGGAACTGAACGGGGAAGTGCGGGATGAGACCAGAAGCGTGATGACGCCGCAGACCATAGAACACTGTCGCCAATCCCTTACGGAATTTCTGTATAAGCATTCTGCGTGAGCAATCTTTTGGCCTCTGGCTAAACCGGGCGCGACACGCTACCTTACTGTGACCTATGGCCGAGAAGAACCCAGACAAGAAAAAGACGACTCCTGCAAAGAACGTGGTCCAGCTGGTCGCCTCGCTGCGGCAACAAATCAATCACCACAATCATCAATACCACACACTTGACCAACCCCGGGTTTCAGACGCCGAGTTTGATCGACTATTCCGTGACCTGAAGGCACTAGAGCAGGAACACCCTGACCTGGTGTCGGACGATTCACCCACCCAACGCATAGGGTCCGTGCCGCTGCCTGCTTTTTCCCAGGTGCAACATGAGCTGCCTATGCTGTCTCTTGACAATGCTTTTGGCGAAGATGACATGCGGGATTTTGATCGCCGGATCAAAACCAGGCTCGAGTCGCCAGCTGATATCGGTTACGACTGTGAACCTAAAATTGACGGAGTGGCGGTGTCACTGCTCTATGAGAACGGTTCCCTGGTCAGGGGCGCAACCCGGGGGGATGGTGCGACCGGTGAAGATATCACCCGGAATGTTCGTACGATCGAATCGATACCGCTGTCCCTGATGGGCAAGGGCTATCCCTCCAGGCTCGAAGTCAGGGGAGAGGTTTATTTCCCCCGGTCATCATTCGACAGGATGAACCTGGCGGCAGAAAAGGCCGGGCAGAAAGTGTTTGCCAATCCCAGGAACGCCTCCGCCGGGACACTCCGCCAGCTTGATTCGCGTGAGACTGCCCGCAGGCCGTTAACGATGTTTGCTTACAGTGTCGGTATTGTTGAAGGCGGCGAACTGCCGGAAACACAGTCGGGGATTTTGGCTGCCCTTGCTTCCTGGGGTATCAGGGTCAATCCGTTGATTGAAACTGTCGTCGGTGTGGATGGCTGCATTGAATACTACAGAAAGCTGGTGGCGCTGCGTTCATCTCTGGATTATGAGATTGATGGCGTTGTATTCAAGGTTGACGGGATAGCAGAGCAACGAAAGCTGGGTATGTTGACCAGAACGCCGCGCTGGGCAATTGCCCACAAGTTTCCCGCGGAAGAAGGCATCACAGTACTTGAAGATGTCGAATTCCAGGTAGGTCGAACCGGGGCTGTGACCCCGGTTGCCAGACTGAAACCGGTGCAGGTCGGTGGCGTGACCATCAGTAACGCGACGCTGCACAATATGGATGAGGTGGCCCGGCTGGATCTTGTTATCGGGGATACGGTTGTTATCCAAAGAGCGGGGGATGTTATTCCCAAGGTTGTTTCAGTTTTACGGGACAAGCGGCCGAAACAAATACGGCAGATTATCCTGCCAGCGCAGTGCCCGGCCTGCGGCTCAGAAGTACTTCAGGCAGAAGGTGAAGTCATTGCCCGTTGTACTGGTGGTCTTAGATGTTCAGCGCAAAGAAAAGAGAGTATCCGGCACTTTGCTTCCAGGCTCGCGTTTGATATTGAAGGCCTCGGTGACAAGCTTGTTAACCAGCTGGTCGACGAAGGCCTGATCAGCAGTCCGGCAGACCTGTTCCAGTTGACCCTGGAACAGCTGGTGAATCTAGAGCGCATGGCGCCGAAATCTGCTAACAACCTGCTTGAGGCGCTGGAGAAAAGTAAGACAACGACCCTGTCGCGGTTCATCTATGCATTGGGCATCCAGGAAGTAGGTGAATCGACCGCAAGGAATCTTGCGCAGTTCTATCATGGGATCGCGCCACTTCGGCAGGCGGATGAAGATTCTTTGCAGGAAGTTCCTGATGTTGGTCCGATTGTCGCGAAAAATATCGCACACTTTTTCCAGCAGGAGATAAACTACCAGGTCATTGATAGCTTGCTGGAAAGTGGTGTTGGCTGGGTGGAACAAGAGTCCTCCGCAGTCTCTGGTGCGCTTGTGGGTGAGACCTATGTACTGACCGGAACCCTGACGTCCCTAACCAGGAATGATGCCAAGGCGAGGTTGATTTCGCTCGGTGCGAAGGTATCAGGTTCAGTCTCGGTTAAGACCAGTTATGTGGTTGCCGGTGATGCTGCCGGCTCCAAGTTAACCAAAGCGCAGGAGCTTGGTGTTGCCATTCTGTCAGAGGCAGATCTGCTGCGGCGTCTGGAGGTGCACGGTGCTTAGCGCCCGGTTCGCAAAGATACCGCGAAGTTTCGTGCTCATCCTGGTTATCGCTTTGACCGGTTGCACAAGCGCGCCTCCGGAGAACAAGGAGAACATTTGCAAAATATTCTCCGAAAAGAGTGGCTGGTATAAAGACGCCAAAAAATCATCACGTCGCTGGGGAACAGACATCACGGTAATGATGTCCATGATGTACCAGGAGTCATCGTTCATGGCGCGAGCCAAACCACCAAGAACAAAAATATTGTGGGTATTACCCGGTCCAAGGCCGGCGAGTGCATACGGTTACGCGCAGGCGACTAATGACACCTGGCGCGCATACCAGAGCGCCACAGGTCGAGGCGGTGCAGACAGGAACAAGTTTGATGACGCCATAGACTTTATCGGCTGGTATAACGACCAAAGCCAGCGCAAGAATAAAATAAGCAAATCGGATGCCTACCACCTGTACCTTGCCTACCACGAAGGGCAGGGTGGGTTCGCCCGCCGTAGCTATAAGAACAAACAGTGGTTAAAGGACGTCGCGACAAAAGTATCAAAGCGATCCGGCGTCTACCGGGCGCAGCTCAACGAGTGTGAGGCGAAGTTTAATCGTCGATGGTTCCGCAGGTTGTTTTCTTAATGGTCGTCTACCTGGCGTTTGTACCCCGCTGACCTTTTGTAGGTCCCACCAGAGCTAACCAGGTAACGCTCAGGGCTGGTGCGTTTGCTCCTCGGTGAAGTGTTTCCACTATCCTTGCCGCCACCACCGTCCTCTCGATTTGCGGCGCAAGCGCCTCCACAGAAAGATCTTCTGCTCGCGAAATTGTCCCAATTAAAAGGCGTTTACTGCGCGGGCAATATGCTCCCCTGCATCGGTATCAGTTTCCTCATATCGATGTTGAGCAGTGTCGGTCCTTCACGGTCCATGGCTGACCCGAACGCCGCCTTGAACTCAGTCAAAGTTTCCACACCCACCCCTGTTACACCCATACTTTCCGCCAGCCCGGCGAAATCCATAACCCCGAGATCAGTGTCACTGTATCGACCTTCAAACTGCCGGGACTGAAGACCGCGAAGAACCCCGTAACCGCCGTCATTGAACACGCAGACCACCAGGGGAAGCTGATACTGGGCCGCAGTGGCCAGTTCCATTGCATGGAACATAAATCCGCCGTCACCGTGAACAACAACGGTTTTCTTGCCGGTGCCAGCGGCTGCCCCGACCGCTAAAGGAAGACCGGGACCTATAGCGGCGGAATTTGGACCGATGAAGGTTCGTGGTCCGTATATCGGCAAAAGCTGGTTAACAAAATTGTACGCAGGAACAGTTGTATCCCGGACGATCAGGGTATCCCTGGGCGCAAGTTCGCGTATGGTGTCCAGGATGCCTTCGTAGTCCGGACCCAACCGCTGCCTTAATTTTTGCCTGAGTTCGCGGTTACCTGTCTGGATTTTTTCAACGAATTCAGGTGAGCAAGGCTGCGGGTTCATGGCAGCGTCAATCGCTGGCAGTATTTCTGCAGCATCGCCGATCAGTGAGGCATCTGATTTGTGTACCCGATCAACGATCGATGCGTCGATATCAATATGAAGTAACTTGCCCGGCGGTTTGAGGGTGGCCCCCGAGCCGCCAACGCCAACCTGGAACCGGGTGCCAATCGCAATGGTCAGGTCAGCATCCATCATGTCGGCATGCAGCTTCCTGCTCTGGTACAGGTTACCAATGGCCAGCGAGTGATCCTCGGTAATGGCCCCCCTGCCGTTGGCTGTCATAAAAACAGGTGCCTGAAGTTTCTCGGCCAGGCGAGTTAATGCGTCAGAAGCGCCACCATAGGTGACGCCGCCACCGGCGATGATGATTCGTTTGCGGCTGCCAGTAATTAGCGAAACGGCGCGTTCAAGATCGCCGGTCATTTCAGGGTTAACAGGATTGAAGCCCTGTCCGCTCTCACTGACTTCAGCGTACTGCAGGTCAATTGGGATCTCGACGGCACCGGAAGATGGTCTGCCGGAACTGATGTCGTTCGCGACCTCCAGAATCGTATCTTCGATCCTTGAGGCGATTCGAACCGACTCAGCCCGCCGGGTAACCGTTCTGAGCATTGGCAGTTGTTCTTCCGCTTCGTGAACATAACCCTGCGCTTTACCGTAGAACCCGGTTTCTGCCTGCCCGGTGATCAGCAGGACAGGGGAGGATGCATATTGGGCTTCGTAAAGCCCGGTCACGGTGTTGGTGGTACCAGGTCCTGTACTGGCGATCGCAATACCGGTTTTACCGGTCGCGCGCGCATAGCCATCCGCAGCATGGGTTGCGCCCATTTCATGTCGGCAATCAATTATCTGGATAGTGCCATCGCGGGTGATGGCGTCGAAGATAGGCATGTTGTGAATGCTCACAATCCCAAAAACATGAGTGGCACCTATCTTCCTGAGGGCGCTGACTACGGCATCTGCTCCAATCATGACTGTTTCCTTTTTGGGAAGCAGTATGCCGCTCCTTAGGGTGTAATCACAACCGTGTCGGTCACCGGGAGTAGGCTGATCAGAGGCAGTTTGTAACCAGTAGACTGTCCGGTTCTACTGTGCCCCGAGCTTATGGGGTTTCATAGGTCAGCCTGTAAATAACATTGGCGTGGTCGTCTGCGATTAGCAGGCTGCCATCGGGCATCTCCAGTATGTCCGTGGGTCTTCCCCAGGCCACGTTGTTCTTTAGCCAGCCGTCTATCAGGATAGTTGTTGCACCGGTTTCAGGGTTAACCATGGTGATGTTGTATCCCGTGTGTCCGGCCTCCGGCGTGCGGTTCCAGGAGCCATGCTCGGCAATGAATATTTCCCCCCGGTATCGCTCCGGGAACAGGGTGCCGGTATAAAATTTCATGGCCAGTGGTGCGACATGGGGGCCCAGTTCTGCAAACACAGATATCTGAAACCCGGGAGGAAGTCTCAACGCCTCGAGTGGCAGATCATGGCTTCTGGCAAAACACGGAACAAGGAACAGCAGGCTGAAAACGCGCGGAACAATCAGCCTGATCAGTCTCAGGCTTCTGCCCAATGGTGATATGATCGTGGTCCACATGTTACTGCTCCTGATGATTTCCAATTCGTATGTTGACTGAAGCACTCAAGGAAGAGATCCAGAGGGCATATTCCCGGTTGCTCGAAGAGAAAGGATACCGGGCCAGGCACTGCCAGAAAACCATGATCGCAGAAATAGCCCGGACACTCGGTAATGTGCCAGAAGATAACAGCGTCTGCGTTGTTGAAGCCGGAACAGGAACCGGTAAGACAATCGCCTATGCCATGGCGTCCATTCCGATAGCAAAACAGCTAAAAAAGAAAATTGTTATTGCGACAGCAACGGTCGCGTTGCAGGAACAGATTGTCTACCAGGATCTGCCTGATATCCGCCTGCATTCAGGGTTGGAATTTTCCTTTGTCCTGGCGAAAGGCCGAAGGCGTTATCTTTGTCTGTCCCGCCTTGATCTCGCGTTGCAGGATAGCAGTCAGGTGAACCAGACCTTTTCGTTTTTTGAAAATGCGGATGGCGATAGCGACCAGGTCGACTCCGCTATTTTTGATTCAATGCTGACGGCGCTCGGCAAAGGGGAGTGGGATGGGGAACGAGACAGCTGGCCGGAAGAGATCAATCATGCAACCTGGGCCAGGGTTTCGACGGACCACGCCCAGTGCACTCATCGCCAATGCAGCCATTATGAAAATTGCTACTTTTACAGGGCCCGCGAGAATATTCATCGGGTAGATTGCATTGTCACCAATCAGGACCTGGTCCTGTCCGATCTGATGATGGGCGGAGGCGCGGTACTCCCTGATCCGGAAGATACGATTTACATCTTCGATGAGGGTCATCATCTGCCTGACAAGGCCGGCAATCACTTTTCTCATTTCCTGGCGCTTTATTCGACAAAAACCTGGTTACAACAGATCCCTACCAGCCTGAAACTCGCCAGTGCAGAAGTGCCCGCTATTGGTTCCGGGCTTATTAACGATGTTGATTCCATGGTACAACAGGCAAGCCAGAGGCTGGATGATGCGGCCCAGGTGCTACAGCTGCTTAAAGTTGACGCAGAAGAACAAGATGACGGCTGGCAGTATCGGTTTTCTCGGGGGCGGGTCGGCAATGATGTTACCGAGGTATCAAAGCAGCTGGCGAACAGTTTCGAGCGCCTGGATGACCTGGTGGACCGGGTGTTGCCACTCATCGAAGGTACCCTGGAAGACGTCTCTGCCGCGCAGCGGGAAAGCGTTGAATACTGGTTGTCGCTGGTAGGTTCAATTTCTACGCGCTTGTCTGCAGCCGCAGAGCTCTGGCATAACTTCTCGGTAGCGGAGCATTCGCCTCCCTATGCGAGGTGGATTGGGTTTTCGACCCAGGGTCAGACGGAAGGCATGGAAATTCAACTGTCGTGTCATCCTGTTTCGGTGGCAGATGAGCTGTTTGAGAGGCTTTGGTCACGTTGCGCGGGTGCGGTACTGACCTCGGCAACCCTGTCGGTTGCCGGGGATTTCTCCAACTTCCAGTCCAAATCCGGCATTCCGCCAGAGATGGTATTCACCAGTCTGGCCAGTCCGTTTCGATATCAGGAACAGGCGGTTCTTGCAGTACCAAAGATGCGCACTGATCCTGGGCAGGCTGACCAGCACACGCAAGAGATCGCGGAACTGATTCCGGGCCTGCTCGTTAAAGATGTTGGTGCTTTGGTATTGTTCGCCTCGTGGCGGCAAATGTTGCGGGTGTTCGATGATATTGATGAAGCGTTTCGCGAACGAATCCTGATGCAGGGTGAACTATCGAAAATGGAAATCCTCGGTCGCCATCGGGATGCTGTTGACCGTGGTGAGGCAAGCTGTATCTTTGGCCTGGCCAGTTTCTCCGAAGGCGTAGATTTACCCGGTGATTATTGCCGTCATGTAGTGATAGCAAAGATTCCATTCTCGGTACCTGATGACCCGGTAGATGCAACGCTGTCTGAGTGGATTGAGGAGAAAGGTGGCAATTCATTTTACGAAGTGATGTTGCCGAACGCTGCACTCAGGGTCGTCCAGGCTGCGGGGCGATTACTCAGAACTGAAACCGACGAAGGCACTGTGACCATACTGGATCGTCGCCTGGTGTCTAAGTCCTATGGCAAGGTCATCCTGAATTCCTTGCCGCCTTTTGCCCGTGAAATTTCCTGAGTACAGCCATCAGTTACCTTCTGAACTGGCGTCTTATCGACAGCCGTTTGGGAAGCTCGCGGGTGCGCTCGGCAGTGACACGGTTTTTTGCCTGGTAGGTTATCTTGCAGTAAACATCGCGAGACTCGCGAGCGAATCGAGTAATAAAACGATAGTAGTGTCCATTGCCGGTGCCCAGGGAACCGGTAAGAGCACGATGAGTCGACTGTTAGCCTCAGTACTTCAGGATTGTTTCAACACGAGCACAACCATCCTTTCCCTTGATGACTTTTACCTGCCACTGGAATATCGACAGCAGGTCGCTGTCGATATTCATCCTTTGCTCGGCGTCCGGGGTGTACCCGGCACCCATGATCTAGCGCTAATGGAGAAAGTGCTGACTGATCTTGTTCAGGGGCGGTCGGTTGAAGTCCCTGTTTTCGACAAAGGTGAGGATGACCGAAGTTCCCGATGGCAAGAAGCTGAACCTGCCACGGTTATCCTGTGTGAAGGCTGGTGTTGGGGCGCTGTTCCCGAACCACAGGAACGGTTGATGCATCCCATCAATGACCTGGAGAGGACCCAGGACCCGGATGGGTTATGGCGCCGGTATGTGAACGAACAACTTTCTCGATACCAGTCGGTGTTTCGAGCCAGTGCCCAGGTGTTTTTCATGGCGCCATCAATTGAGGCGATAGTGCGCTGGCGCTTCCAACAGGAACGGCAACTGGCAAGTCGGGGGGGTGGCAGCAAAATGATGACCGAAATGGGGGTCAGGCAGTTCGTTGCTTACTATGAGCGAATCACTGGCTGGATGCTCGAGGAAATGGCTGGTCGAGCCAGCGTGGTCGTTTCTCTGGATGAGCGTCATTCGATTCAGGATGTGCTGGTTAACTAATTCAGGTGATATTCAGTCGCCGGTAGCTAAGGTACAGCCATATCAACTACGATATCATAGTCATTCAGGTAAACGACAGAGGAACGATCCGGGAAGGGCTATGAGAAACCTATCTCAATTTGTCATTGTACTGTTGTTCACGGTGGGTCCAATTGGGATGTCGGATTCACTGGCGGGTCATCATGAGGAAAAAGCTGGCAGAAGGCCTGCACCGGCCTACGGTCTGGCGCCAAACCAACTGGTCCCCGGCAATCGTTCGGGCATATCTAACAAACGTGCCGCATCATTGGTAAAAGAGCGTTATTCCGCTTCGAGAATTTTGGGCGTGTCTCTTCTGGACGACCAGGGACCGCCGGTTTATCGGGTCAGGACCTTATCTGCCAATGGTGTGGTCAAATCTGTTTTTGTTGACGGTAACTCCGGCGAAGTCTTTGAGTGAGGCAAGAATGTCGCGACGCATATTACTAGCTGAGGATGAAGAAGCCCTTCGGGATCAGCTTCTCGAGATTCTTGATCGGCACCGATACTCAGTGGATTCTGCTGTTGACGGTGCCCAGGCTCTTGCGCTGGGAGAAGCGGGACATTATGACCTTGCGATAATCGATCTTGGGCTTCCGAAGCTAAGTGGCATGGAAGTCATCAGTCGTCTCAGAGAGCGGGGTAAGGATTACCCGGTATTGATTTTGACTGCCCGCGCAGACTGGCAGGACAAGGTCCAAGGTCTGTCGGCGGGTGCTGATGACTATCTGGTTAAACCGTTCCATGTTCAGGAGTTACTGGCAAGAATTGAAGCGCTCATTCGCCGGGCATCGGGTGCAATCACCCGAGATATTAACATTGGGCCGGTAAGCCTTGATACGAAAGCAAAGAGCGTAAGGGTTAACGGTTGTGCGGTGGAACTGACCGCCTTTGAATTTAATTTGTTGGAGTACCTCATGATGAGGCCCGGTCATGTTGTCTCCAAGACAGCGTTGACGGAGCATCTCTATTATCAGGATTTTGATCGTGACAGTAATGTTATCGAAGTCTTCGTCGGACGACTTCGTAGAAAACTCGACCCGGAAAATCAGCTCAGGCCGATTGAAACTGTACGTGGACAGGGGTATCGGTTCGGACTGGCTGAATGAACCCGGGTTCCAGTGTGGTGCGAGGTTCGCTACGGTTACGAATGCTGTCCTCGGCTACCCTGGTTCTCGTGGTGTTCCTGGGGGTCGTTGGGGGCGTCGTCGATAATGCCTTCCGCCAGAGTGCCGAGCAGGCAGTTTCTGAAAGGCTCCAGTTACATAGTTACGCGTTGATTGCCGCCAGTGTCGAAGATGACAAGGGCGGTGCGGTTGACCTGTACCTTCCAACTGAACTGCAGGAACCCGGCTTCAATGCGATGGGTTCGGGTCTGTTCGGGCTCGTTTTTACACCGGGTGGTAATGAAGTGTGGCGCAGTAGTTCGGCGCTGGATCTTGACCTGGGTGATCTGGCAAAAGGTGTTTTATTAGCGCAAGACACTGCGGGTGTCGTGACATTCAGCGAATTGCCGGCGGCGGCGGGCCGTGGCCCTCTTTTTTACCTGACTTATCCCGTCATCTGGGAGAGTGCGTTAGGTGACGCGCGTTTCGTTTATGTCGTCCTGCAGGATTTTGCGCCATACAGGAATGAAGTGACGACCTTCAGAGAAAGCCTCTGGGGATGGCTTATTGCTGCGGTTGTTGTGCTGGTATTGCTGCAGGCCGCAATCATGTATTGGGGCCTGCTGCCCATCGCGGGTTTGGAACATGACCTTAAGGCGATTGAAGAAGGTCGGCAGGAATATCTGGTTGGTCAGTATCCGACCGAGATAAACGGGGTAACCCATAGTCTGAATCTTCTCTTATCAGAAGAGCGAGCACAGCGAGAGCGTTATCGAACCACGCTTGCGGACCTTGCACATAGCCTGAAGACTCCGCTGGCGATACTAAAGGCAGAAGCCGAAAAGCCTGAACAGACCGTTGAGCAAGTGGCTGCAGCAATGGATCAGCAGGTGACACGCATGACCGATATTGTGTCGTATCAGCTGGAGCGGGCGGTGTCGAGTTCGAGCAAGCTGTTCCGAAACTCGACCCCAATCAGGCCGGTTGTCGAGAAGCTGGTGGCAGCGATAAGGAAGGTATACAAGGAAAAGAACATCGAATTTCTGGAGGAAGTTTCACCTGCGGATTTCCCGGGTGATGAGCGTGACCTTATGGAGCTGTTGGGGAACTTGCTGGACAACGCGTGTAAATATGGTCTGGGGAAGGTAAGGCTTGTTGCTGTCGTTGTTGAAGGGAGAGTGCAGCTTGAGGTGGAAGACAATGGTTCCGGCATCCCGGAGTTCGACAGAGATCTTGTCCTTGAGCGGGGGCTGCGCCTGGATAGCAGGGAAGCCGGCCAGGGCATCGGGCTTGCGATCGTCGCTGAGATTGTAGATCGTTACCACGGTCAGATCGTGATCACGAACTCAACGCTCGGTGGCGCGAGGGTAATCGTCAGCTTTCCCCTCGCCTGGACAGAAACCGTTTAGTTAGAGACCAGTATGGGTGCCGTCGCACATTGGCTTACCCGCGGTCATCTTGCAGCCACAGAAAAACACCTTTTTTGATTCCGTCGCCTTGAATTTCACCGGCAGGAATTCAGTATCCTGATGAGACCCGTCGCAGAGCGGTTGATTTGTGCTCTTGCCGCAGGCGCACCAGAAGTATGTTTTGCCTTCCTCGACGTCTGCGCCATAGGGCGATTTTTGCGCAATAGTTGGATCTGCCATGGGTGTCTCCTTACCTGAATTTATTGATGGGCCCAGCATAAGGAACGGGGTAAGGCCGCGTCAATTCATTCCTCGGTCGGTGTCCTTGAAAATAGGGGTTACAAACCCTATGATCCCTGCTCTTTAGGTGCATTGGCACCGGCGCAGCGCGTTCAAATCTCAGGAGTTTGTTTGTATGGATTTCTCTTTCTCAGAGGAGCAGGGTCTCTTGCAGGATAGTATCCAGCGATATATCCAGAATAGTTACACCTTCGATGCCCGACAGAAAATATTAAAGTCTGAAGAGGGCTTCAGTCGCGAAAATTGGGCAACTTTTGCCGAGTTGGGTTGGCTGGCGCTTCCTTTCACAGAACAGTCAGGTGGTTTCGGTGGCACTGCTGTCGAGACGATGATTATGATGGAAGAGTTTGGCAAAGGCCTGGTCGTTGAGCCTTACGTCTCCACAGTCATCATGGCAGGTTCGGTGATTGAAGCCGGTGGCACCACAGAGCACATTGAGGGAGCGCTCACCGAGATCATGGCGGGAACAAAATTTGCATCCCTTGCCTATGTCGAACCGCAGGCAAGATTTAATCTCGCTGACGTCACGACAACAGCGAAAGTCGAAGGCGATGGCTACGTCATTAACGGTTTTAAGGGTGTGGTGCTTGGTGGTCCGTCAGCAGATGTTCTGGTTGTTCCTGCAAGGACATCCGGTGATCAAAAAGACGAATCCGGAATTACACTGTTTCTGGTTGAGGCTTCAGCTAATGGGATATCAAAACGCGATTACCCAACAATTGATGGCTTGCAGGCTTCTGAAATCAACCTGGACAAAGTATCAGTACCCGCAAGCGCTGTCCTGGGTGAAGTCGATAAAGGCCTCGGGCTTCTTGAGCTTGGGATCAACAACGGCATTCTCGCCGTTGGTGCAGAAGCAGTTGGTGCAATGGAAGTGCTGTACAAGACAACCGTTGAATACTGTAAGACCCGTGAACAGTTCGGGCAGCCTATTGGAAAGTTCCAGGTGCTACAGCACCGTATGGTAGATATGTTCATGGAGCATGAGCAGGCAAAATCCCTGCTCTACATGGCAGCCCTTCGTATGAGCGAAGATGATGAAGTTGAGGCCCTTAAAGCAGTGTCTGCATTGAAGGTCCAGATTGGCAAGGGTGGCCGGTTTGTCGGCCAGAACGCCATTCAACTGCATGGTGGCATGGGTATGACTGATGAGCTCAACGTGGGCCACTACTTCAAACGCATCACTGCCATTGAGACACTGTTTGGTAACGTGGATCATCACCTGAAGAAGTATTCGCAGGTAGCTTGATCCGATAAAGCCTGATCCCTTAGAGATTTATCATTTAAAGAATAAGCACCTAAAGAAAAGGCCCGCAGGAGAGTAAATAGTTAATGAGTGATTCGACCTATACGACGCCTGACTGGTTCTGGGAAGCGATTGATACCAAACCCGAATCAGGGTTCATCGATGTCGAAGGCTCTGATATCAACTACGTCTACTGGAGTGAACCGGGAAACCCGGGTTTGCTGTTTGTTCACGGGCACAACGCCCATTCACACTGGTGGGACTTTATCGCCCCATCCTATAAAGATGATTACCAGAGCGTAGCGCTGGATATGTCCGGTATGGGAGACAGTGACCATCGGGACGAGTATTCCGCTGATCTTTATGCCCAGGAGATTGTTGCGGTTGCTGATAAGTGCAACATGGGGCCCGATACCATTTTGGCATCACATAGCTATGGCGGGATCATGTCGATTCGCGCAGTGGCGCAATATCCTGATCGTTTCAAGGGCCTGATCCTGCTGGATTCAGGCGTCAAACACCCTGATGACGTGACACCTCCGGAGCCTGACCGGCTGGCGAGGGCAAAAAGCTATCCCACTTCGGAAATCGCCCGCTCGAGATTCCGCCTGCAGCCGCCCCAGCGATGTCAGAACCAGTATGTTGTGGATCACATCGCCCGGACCTCGATCGAATATATCGATGATGGCTTTGGCTGGAAGTTTGATGAAGAACAGCCTTCCCGGATGAAGGCTTATGAAGACCTCGAGGCTGACTTCAGATCCATCGCGATCAAGTGCGCGTTGATTTATGGCGCTGACAGTGAGTCGTTCAGCTCGAAAAGTGCGCAGCACATGAAATCCCTTCTCCCGAACCTTGAAGTCACCGAACTGGCAGATGCCCAGCATCACCTGTTCCTTGACCAGCCGGTCACCTTTATGGAATGTTTGTCGAAACAACTCGACGCCTGGAAATAGCCCGGGTTTCAGGCAAAAAAAAGGGACCTTCTGGTCCCTTTTTTAATGTTGCTATGCAGGATGTACTACATAGGGTTTAGCAGGCTTCAAAAAGCCCGGCCGCGCCCATACCGCCACCAATACACATGGACACAATGCCGTACTTCTTCTCGCGACGCTTGAGCTCACGAAGAATGTGGCCGGTGAGGCGAGAACCCGTCATGCCGAAAGGATGGCCGATTGAGATTGAGCCACCATTGACGTTGTAGATCTCTGGATCAATTTCCAGGGCATCCCTGCTATACACGCACTGTGAAGCGAAGGCTTCGTTCAGTTCAACCAGGTCAATGTCGGCCATGGTCAGGCCATTGGCTTTGAGCAACTTGGGTACCGCAAATACCGGTCCAATGCCCATCTCGTCTGGCTCACATCCAGCGACAGTCCAGCCGCGGAAGTATGCCATTGGCTCAAGTCCAAGTTGCTGCGCACGTTCAGCGCTCATCACTAGCGTCATGGATGCGCCGTCAGAGAGCTGTGATGCGTTACCAGCGGTCACTGTGCCGTCTTCTTCGAATACAGGCTTAAGGCTTGCAAGGCCTTCAAGCGTTGTTTCAGGGCGGTTACATTCGTCACCGACACAAACGCCATCGACGATTTCAGTTTCCTTGGTTTCCTTGTTGACGACCTTCGCGTACTTGGTCTTCATGGGCACGATTTCGTCGTCAAACAAGCCAGACTGTTGAGCGGCGGCGGTACGCTTCTGGCTTTCAAGGGAAAATTCGTCCTGGTATTCGCGCGATACGTTGTAGCGCCTTGCAACAACCTCAGCGGTGTTACCCATCGCCATAAAAATGTCTGGAGACTTCTCGCGAATAGTCGGGTGAACGTCCGACTTTCCTGGTGTTTGTCTTTGATTGGATGAAATGGACTCAACACCACCGGCGATCATGACTTCTGAACAACCACTTGCGATCTGGTTAGCCGCAAATGCGATGGAATTCAGGCCGGATGAACATGCCCGGCTGATAGTGGATCCTGCAGTGGTAATGGGTAGCTGGGAAAGAATCACCGCGAGTCGTGCGATGTTTCCGCCCTGCTCACCTGTCTGGCTTGCCGCACCGACTATAACGTCTTCGACTTCAACAGGATCCAGCGTTGGGTTGCGCTCAAGCAGGGCATCAATGCAGTGCGCCACCATATCGTCTGGTCGGGTCAGGTTGAAGGTCCCCCTGAATGATTTAGCCAGTCCTGTTCTTACACTATCTACTATGACTACGTCGCGCATACTCTTCTCCGTCTGGAAGCTTAAAAAGGAGGGTATTGTGCCTATATAGGATGTCGGTCACAAGCGCCTGACGATTCGGGGCGTAGAGCCGGTTTCTTGCCGGCCCCGGAGGATAGATTGATCTTGGTCGGCAAATACATAATAGTTCCGGCTCGGGAAAAAATAGGCACCCACAGATGACATACTTGCTAGCGATCGATCAGGGAACGACAAGCACCCGGGCTATTCTGTTCTCCAGTGAGGGTGAGCCCCTGGGTGTTGCACAGCAGGAATTTGAGCAGCACTTCCCCAACGACGGGTGGGTCGAACATGATCCCGAGGACATCTGGCGGTCGACCATTGATGTCTGCAAGGAAGTGCTTAAGCAAAATGAAGTGCCGGCTTCCGATATAGCAGGTATCGGCATCACCAACCAGAGAGAGACCACCATCGTCTGGGATAAAATAACCGGTGACCCGGTGTACAACGCTATCGTCTGGCAGGATCGTCGAACCGCAGACTTTTGTGAAACCCTGATCGATGAGGGACTCGA
>DTZW01000178.1 GCA_012961165.1 Gammaproteobacteria bacterium
AAAAGTCAGCAGCACCTGGACAGTGACCGACAACTACAGTAAAAATGACCTGGTCTGCCGCAGGCTCAACCTCGATACCACGATGAATAACCAGACCACGTCTCGTCGCTTTGGGTTTTGCAAAGTTGACAGCGCGTGGTTTGTCGACATCGATTGAGCCTCTTTGTTATCCTTTTTTACAAACTAGCGGACCGCACTCATCAGCCGATAAGGCCTCTTTATCTACAACGTTCAATATTCTGAGTAATATAAGCAATGAGATTTTTCACAATATTGACTCTTTTGTGCGTAAGCGCCGTAGCCTTCGCACAGGACGAGGGCGAGGACGATCGTATCGAGGAGACCCATACAAAATGGTCCGAATGGGTGACTGATACCGCAGGTCAGATTGACGGGTTTTTTGGTAATGAGTATGCAGACGAATCAGCTCAGAAAACCCGTCTTCGTGTATTTGTCCGTTTTCACTACGATGGCAATGAAGGCGTAAAAGTCCGTCCCGGCATACGCGCAAAAATATCCCTTCCGAGCGTCGAAAACCGGTTGCACTTGATGCTGGGTGACGACGAAGATGAAACCCGGATGGATGACATAGACGAAAATCAACAAAATATCAGCCTGCAGTTCAAACCACGGGCAGACAAGCCTTGGCAACAAGTTCGCTATGACATTGGTATCAGGCGGCGTGATGGCAAATACCAACCCTATGGCCGTATTCGCCATAGCAAAACCTTTCTGACCAAAAGCCCCTGGGTTCCCCAGGTCAGCAATTCGTTCTACTACTTCACTAAAAGCAAGTTCGAGTACCGTGGCGAAGCAAGTTTCGACCGCATCCTAGGCCCGCATTTGTTTTTTCGCCCGACTTCAGTCCTGCGCTGGTATCAAAAAAATCCAGATCAGTGCGATGGTGGTTGGTGTTTTGATCAGTATTTCAGCCTGTATGAAAAACTACGCCGATCCAAATCAGAGGTCATCGCCTACGATGCTGAGATCTACCTTCGCGATAAACCGCAGTTCACGCTGCACGACGCGGTCTTCAAAGCCCGTTACCGGCGCATGACCAGCAAAGAGTGGCTTTTCTGGGAGATCGAGCCCGCGATTCATTTTCCCGACGAGTACGATCACGAACCCACTTTCCGACTCACTTTTCGGATCGAGGGTATTTTTGGACATAACGACAGAGTCGACATTAACCAGAACTTCGTGCCGGTGGAGTCTCTTTGGGAAAATGAAAACCCGTAGTTAAGTCAACTCGCCGGATCAGGTTCGGGCCGGCTCTCGAAATACAGTTTGTAGGCAATGAAATACTTGTTGATATTGCGCACATAATCAACCGTTTCACGTCCGATCTTCTCGGCTGCCAGCACCTCCACATTGCCAAACCAGATGTTCGGATCAAACCCGCGCTCAGCAGCCAGGTTGCGCAACCGACGAATACGATTAGGCCCCGCATTGTACGAAGCCCAAGCAAAATCCATCCTTGCGGCGGCGGATATTTCCTCTTTATCAAAGTAACGGTGGCGCAGGAAAGCCATGTATTTGGCGCCCGCATGAATATTGTTTTCAAGGGTTTCGATATTAGCGATTCCCACATTCTTATCAGCGGCAGTACTTGGCAGTAGCTGCACGATACCAACAGCCCCGGCTGAGCTGCGCATAGCCTGGTTCAACCTGGATTCCTGGTAGCCCTGGGCAACAAGCTTGAGCCAATCAATATGGTACTTCGCCCCGTACCGTTCGAACAATCGCCGTAGTTCTTTCAGCCGCTGTCGATCTGCCTGCGATAGCGGATTCGTAATCCAACGGTTTTTCTTGTAATAACGTGTAAATAGAATATTTCCCAGTAGCGAGCCCTTGCGATTTTCTTTGACAAATTTATTTAGACTGGCCAGCAACTTGGGGCTATCTGGCCGAATCGCCCAGGCGATCTTGCCATCGGTATTAATGGCCACATCAGAGTGAACTTTTATATCAGGAAGCAACTTTGACCAAGTCTGGGCGATATGCTTATCAGCAACAGTCAAATCGACAGCGCCTGAATGCACCAGTTCAAGAATATCTTCGGTCGCCAACTCCTTGGCGGCCTCAATGATCTGCACCGCGGGAAGTGATTTATCTTCTAAAGAGCGGTTTACAGATCTCAGATGGGAGACATAGCTGGAGCCTTTCCTTACCACTACTTGCTTAGCTGAGAGATCTGACAACGACGTGAGGGCCTCACCATTGCTACGCCCTACCATGACTTCATCCACATTCTTGATATAAGGGTCGGTAAATACCACGCGGCGGGATCTCTCGGGCGTTACAGTTAACCCAGCCGCTGCGATGTCGCCCCGCCCAGCGATCAAGTCATCCAGCAAGCGGTCAAACCTCACTGGAATGAAAACCAGTTTGACCTTCTGCTCAGGCGAATCGATGCCGCGATTGAGGTGTTTTTCATATTCCATCATCAGGTCATACTCAAATCCACGTGGCATTCCCTGATGAAAAAAGAAATTCGTCCGACTATAAGTAACCAAAACCCGCAAAAAACGCCTCTTGCGAATGCTGTCGAGGTCTCCAAAAACACTGCGTTGCGCCCTTTCCAGAAGAGAATCTGAAGGGGGTGACGCGTCCAGGTTCTGGCTCTGCGTTACGGGCTGAGATAAATCTGCTGGAGTCAGCTCCAATTGCATGTGCAAATCAAAGGCTGGGTTATCTGACGCTTGGCCTTCCTGACTTTGCTGGCTGATCTCTTTTGGGTCTGCAACAACTACTTTGGTTGATTCAGATGCATCCTCGGAACAACCAACCAAAAAGAGTGCAGCCAAAAGGCAGGCCAGCGCCCGGGTTGTGGTATTCAGTTTCAAAGCCTGTCCCGATCGAACTCCAGTTTGCGTTATCGAGTCGTGGGCCTATACCCAAACCCCAAGATGTCAGCCAAGGCTCTGTGAGGCCTCGCACAGGTTTTTCAGTTTTGCGCGTGCCAACTCACGGCCCAACAGGCCAAGTCCACAATCTGGGGCTGCCAGTAACCGTTCTGGATCGATATGCGCCAGGGCTAGCTGCAATCGACCTCGAATTTCCTCAACCGACTCTACAGTGCTTTTTGCAACAGTCACAACGCCCAGGATCACTGAGGTGTTGTTAAATTTTTCCAATAACCCTAGATCATTGTGTCGATGCGCATCCTCGAGCGACACCGAGTCGATTGAGGAATCCTCGATAGCCCCAGCCAGTTCGGCGTAGCTGTGTGGATCAGCCTTCGGGTAATCCGAATTATCCAGGCGATCCGGATAACCGCAACACATATGCACAGTTCGAATCACATTCTTGGGACACTTGTAAAACGCGCGCTCAAGATTTTCGAACCCATAATCCAGAGCGGGACCGGGCTTACGGGCAAAAAGGGGTTCGTCAATCTGGATATGACGACAACCCGCTTGGGCCAAATTCAACACTTCGACGTTGAGGGCATCAGCGAGATCGGCGCCTCGACGCCCGGGATCATCATAGAAGCTATCAGCGGTAGTATCACCGATAGTCATCGGCCCAGGCATGGTCATCTTCACTGGCCTGTCTGTCAATTCCTGAGCACGCCGCCAATCATGTACCAGAAACGGTTCACGGGCACTTACCCGTTTGGTGATGGTCGGTAGGCGCGCAACGTAGGCACCATTGCGCAACGACTTTTCTGTGAGATTAGCAAAATCGATGCCATCTAAATACCGGCAATGGTAGTGAATATAATTTTCTCGGGGCACTTCTCCGTCTGTCGGTATATCAATACCGGCTGATTCCTGATCGGCTATTGCCTGGGCTACGCCACGGGTGAGAATATCTTCGACATTCTCCCCCATGGCTGCCATAGCCTCGCTCCAACTCTGGGTAGGGTCTGCAGTATCGGGGCCTTCGGCGACCGTAAACCAATCAGGCAGTTCAACAAATTCGGGCTTAGGGTAAGCGCCTATGCAGGTTGTTCTTATTTTGCTCATATGTTTGGCTGAGGATTCCTGGCGTTACCAATTAGCTGTGAGTTTATGGCCAACCCAAGCATGAATCACTGACACTAGAAGCTCAATCACTCATCCTTAGTCTCTGAATCTACCTGCCCGTCTAAATTGGTAGGGGCAAAAATATTCTGGTACTGGCGACCGGCCTGATTGGTCTCGACGGCGGTTGTCGCATCAGAGTCGGATTCAGATGGCTCAGTTGAATCAATCTGGCTGCCAAGGTTTGTGGGTGCGAAAATATTCTGGTACTGACGACCGGCCTGGTTGGTCTCGACAGCAACATCGGCATCCTGGCGGTTCGCCTCCCGTTTGGCCTTTGCCTCGGCGAGGCGTTGCTGTTTTAGAGCATCAAACTTCTTACGGTTCTCTTCGGTCACCTGTACCTTGCACTGCGCGACATCATAATCACGAGCAATCCACGCTGTTGCCAACATTGCGACAAAAATAAGACTGGCCAAGGCGCCTACAGGAACCCGCAGCACACGGTTACCCGAGCGCGAA
>DTZW01000179.1:0-1787 GCA_012961165.1 Gammaproteobacteria bacterium
AATAAAACACGAGTGTTCTGACCTCAATCGACTCCCTGGACGGGGCATCATCTGAATCGGGTATCTCAAAGGCAGAACGCGCCGTAAAACGCGCGACGCCAGACTCATCAAAGTCATAGCATTTCAGCAACATGGCTTCCGTCGGCTCCATATCCGAGACATACAGCCAGCGGTGCTCAGGCCGATGGGACACCGAATAGATCTCTCCGCTGCGGTCCGGGTAGAGCAGATCTGTCTCCATAAAATCCGCTTGCTGCATACTGGACGCATCACAGACAGCCAGTGGTGAACACTTCACTGGTCCCGTGATGGGCTTCCAACCATTGATCACACTTCAATCCCTCCGGTTTCAGGTGCCTGCCTGGCACGCTGGTTATAGAGCAGCGCACGAAGTTTGACGCCTTCTTCCCTGGTTATTTTGGAAAAATCATTTTGCAGTTCTGATCCTGCGGCCATACCTCTTTGTACCGCAGGGCGATCACCCAGCTCTTCGAACCATCGTTTGAAATACTTGAACTCACTGATGTCCTGGCCCTGGCCTTGCCAATTAATGGTCCATGGATAGCAGATCATGTCAGCGATCGTGTACTCGTCACCGCACAGGTAGCGCTGGTTATACAGCTGGTTGTTCAACACGCCATAAAAACGATTGACCTCATCAGTAAATCGGGTCACCGCATAGGACTGGTCCCCCTGGTTGTCGACGAGCCTGCGAAAGTGGCCACACTCACCGGTTTTGGGACCCTGGTTTGCCATTTGCCACATCACCCACTGCATGACGTTGTATTTTCCGCGAGCATCAGCAGGCATGAACTGTCCTGTCTTTTCAGCGATATAGAGCATGATCGCGCCAGACTCAAATACCGAGAGCGGTCCCTGTCCATCTTCGGGATCATGATCCACCAGGGTAGGCATTCTGTTGTTGGGGTTAATCGAAAGGAAATAGTCAGTGAACTGATCGCCCTTACCGATATTGCATTCAACCAGGTTGTACTCGATGCCACATTCTTCCAGTTGGATGGTGACTTTCTTGCCATTTGGTGTGGGCCAGTAGTGTAGGTCCAGCATGTTGGTTACCTTCAACTTGTTACAAGAAGCCTAGTTTGCCCATTGGCGACCCTGTTGGGAAATCGCTCTGCAGAATAGGCCCCGGGCACATTTCGAATAAATCAATTTGCTGACAACCCACCAAAGAAATCACTCTGATTCCTGGTAGGGCGCTTCCTGAGCGGGACTGGCCAAATTGCTCACTGGTTCGCCATTTTCACCAAACGAAGAATATATAACCCAATTAATTCAATAACTTATAATCCGGCACGAAACTTGTATTACAACCATACAAAGGAGAACTGCCAATGATTGAGTTAATACTTCACGTAATGTGCCTGGGCGCTGCAATTCTGTTTATTTCCCGAACCCTGCCGGGCATGCATGTCGACTCTTACGGCACATCTGTCATGGTTGCTATCGTTTATGGACTGATCAACGTAACGCTTGGCTTTATTCTCAAACTGCTCGGACTGCCATTTATCATCATCACGCTGGGGGTCTTCCTGATTATCATCAATGCCTTTCTGTTATGGATTACCGACCAGTTATTAGAAGATTTCGAGATTGAAGATATCGGAACAACATTCATCGCGGCATTGCTGATCACAATCACAGACACCATACTGGCAATGGTCTTTTGAACAACCTGGTGTGAGCACAATGACTGGTGTGAGCACAATGACTGGTGCGGGCACAATGACTGGTGCGGGCACAATGACTGGTGTTCGTTAATTTTG
>DTZW01000179.1:1860-26911 GCA_012961165.1 Gammaproteobacteria bacterium
GACTGGTGTGAGCACAATGACTGGTGCGGGCACAATGACTGGTGCGGGCACAATGACTGGTGCGGGCACAATGACTGGTGTTCGTTAATTTTGATGGAACGACAGTAAACCGATGAGTGCAGAAATCAGACCGGCCATGGGCTGGAAGCAGGTGTTGGTGCTCGCAAACAGTGAAGTCGAGCTGCTGATTACGCTCGACATCGGGCCACGAATCATCTCCTACCGCCGCCACGGTGGACTGAACGTATTCAAAACATTTGATGATCAACTGGGAAAATCCGGAGAAGCAGACTGGCAGATCAGGGGTGGTCATCGCCTGTGGATAGCCCCGGAGGCAACCTCATCCTACTTCCCGGACAACCAACCGGTATCGTTTACTATCATGGGTGAAAACCATGTCTGCCTGCGCACACCCGCGGAAGCTGAAAGCGGAATCGAGAAAGAAATTGAAATCATTCTCGATGAAACAACGTCCAGAGTTGCGCTCAATCACAGCATAACAGCCGCCAGAACCATGAGTTCCGCCATCGCCCCCTGGGGTCTGACGGTATTCAAGCCAGGTGGCAAAGCCGTTATACCAATGCCGCCCAGAAGCCTGCATCCAAACGATCTGCCTCCAACCGAAAAGGACGCCAGCAGTAACGCCGACCTGGACTTACTGCCAAATCGAAACATGTCTTTGTGGGCGTACACTGAGCTAAGCGATCCCCGTTTTAACTGGTGTGAGGATCGATTGGAAATCAGCCAGGACGCCAATATGCCTTCCACAAAGCTCGGTTTCCTGCACCAGATGCAAACGGCACACTACGAAGTTGACGGTTACCGGTTCTCAAAAACAATCGACTATCGTCAAGATGCAACCTATCCGGATGGCAACTGCAATCTCGAAATCTTTACTGACGGAACGATGCTTGAACTGGAAAGCCTCGGCCCCCTCGTCACATTGAACAAAGGCGAGCGAATCGTACACACAGAAAACTGGTCACTCAACCGCCTCTGAAAGTCCTAACGCGTTTTAAAGGGGGACGGAGGGGATTAAACTCCTCTCCCCTTTAATCCCCTCCGTCCCCTTTAAACTACTGCCAGGTGTGGCGCCAGACGCGAAACTCACCAGATTCATTCTTTCTCAGCACATCGAAGTACCTTGCTTCCGTACGAGATGCCGTCAGTGCTCCTGCCTCTGTAACACCTTGAGCCGGATTCTTAAGCTTAAGGTGAATCACATATTCATATTCGGCTACCGCGATATCATCCAAAATTTCCACCCTGGGCGGCGTAATGACTTCTATTCTATAAGTCGCCGCGTCAAACACAGGCGTCAGAAACTGCGCATAATGGGCTGCGCCCTCAATCACGTCGGCGCCCGGCGGGATTAATCTGACATCCGGATCCAAAACAGCAACATACGAAGGAATATCCGCCGTTGCGACCGCTTCACGCCATTGCTCGTACAGTCTTTCAATCTGTTTTACTTCATCTGCACCAGCCTGAAGACCAAGCATAGAGATACACAGGACCAGAAAATACTTCATAACTTGACTCCAACTACGGGTGAAATTTTGGCGTCCGTTTTTCCATAAACGCGCTGATTGCTTCTTTTGCCTCAGCGGATCCGGCACTCTCGATTAAGTGCTGTGCCTCAAGCAACAGACTAGCCTTCAAACCCTGACTAACGCCCTGATTGAGGTTAGTCTTCATACGCGAAAGAGTAGCAGATGGCCCATTGGCAATCTCCCGGGCGTAGGTGAAGGCATCGTCGCGAAAGGTTTCCTCAGGAAAGACCTGGTTAAAAAGACCCAGCCTTTCACCCTCTTCAGCACTTACCCGCCTCGCTGTATAGAATAATTCCTTGGCTTTCGACAACCCAATCAGTCGTGGGAGGAACCAACTGGCCCCATAATCACCGGAAAGACCAACATTCCTAAACGCAGTAGTAATAAAGGCATTGCTCGAGGCGACCCTGAGGTCACAGGCCAGTGCAATCGACAATCCAGCACCGGCAGCAGCACCAGGCAACGCGGCAACAGTGACTTTGCCCAGCTCATGAATCCGCAGGGTCAACGTTTCCTGCTTTTGGAGCAATTCTGCGACACGTTCATCTCGGGGTTTGGGCGTTCCACCACCCCCCATGCCACTGACATCACCACCTGAACAGAACGCGTCCCCGGCCCCGGTGATCATGACGCAACCTACACGTTCGTCATCCGCAAGGGCCAGCAACACAGACCGCAACGCAGGAGTCAGGACATCGCCAAGGGCATTTTTTTTATGTGGTTTATTTAGCGTAACCACCGCGACCCTGTCCTCAATACGACAGAGAAGTTCCTCTGTGCCTGTATCAATATCAACCATTTTCATCTCACAGAACCTGCAAATCAACGCAAGGCGATTTCTTCGCGCGCCACTTTCAGTTAGCATCACACACCGATTGCCGTCCCGCAAATCGACCATTTAAGTCATCGCATCAAGAAAAGGCTCCCAGAACCACATGAAATACATCACCAAGCTGATCCCTGTAATCCTGCTGATATGTGCCTCATCACTTCACGCTGAAGAACCAAAAGAGCGCGACGAGATCGCGGAGAAATATAAATGGGATTTAACTGATATGTATGTTTCCACTGATAGGTGGGAAGCAGACATCCTAAAGTACAACGCACTCTTACCAGAGATTGAATCCTACAGGGGACACCTTGGCAGCGATGGTAAAACACTACTTGCTGCGATCCAGAAGATGGAAGAGATCGAGATGCTGATCTCGGATATTTTTGTGTACGCCGGACTCAAGTCTTATGAAGACATGCGGGTTGGCGAGAACAGCGCAAACTTTTCCCGAGCTCGAACACTTTCAACGAAATACAACGAAGCTACCTCATATATGAGGCCCGAACTTCTCGCGATTCCACCGCGAAAGCTGGCAAAAATGATCAGCTCAACGGAGGGACTGGGCATCTACCGTCATTTCATTGACGAGCAACTTCGCATGCGGGATTACACGCTCAGCGAGGCTGAAGAAAGAATCCTGGCCAGTGCAAGTGACGCACTTGGAAAATTCAGCAGTGTCTACGGCGCTTTCAACAACGCCGACATCAAGTACGGCGAGATAGTCGATGAGCAAGGCAATACCGTAGAACTCACAAAAGCTCGTTACGCGGCCTTCATGAGTTCAACGGACCGGCGTGTCAGGGAAGATGCCTGGAAAGGAGTCTATGGGGAATATGAACGCCTGGGCAACACGCTGGCGGCGAACTACGAAGGTCACGTCAAGGCCCGGGTATTCCAGGCGAAAATTCGTGGCTTCGATTCAGCGCTGCAAGCAGCAACCTACGGCAATGCAATACCCACAGAGGTGTACACCAACCTGATCGAGGCAGCGAGGCAGGGCGCAGGCCCACTGCAGCGCTATATGGAAATTCGCCGCGCGGCGCTGGGCGTAGAAACCCTGCAACCCTGGGATACCTCCGCGCCTATCGGTGAAGAAACCATCAAAGACGTCTCGTTTGAAGAAGCCAAACAAATCGTAGCCGACGCCCTGACGCCGCTCGGGGACGAATATGTCACCACTTACTGGAAGGGGTTTAGTGAAGGATGGGTAGACGCCTATGAATCACAGGGTAAACGTGGTGGCGCCTATTCCTGGGGCACTTACCGGTCCAAGCCTTACCTGTCAATGAACTACAACGGCACCTTCAGCAGCGTTTCAACACTTGCTCATGAATATGGACATTCGATCCATTCGAGCCTTGCAGCAGAAGCACAACCCTACACCTACGCAAACTATCGTACCTTCATCGCAGAAATTGCATCCATGACCAACGAGGCGATCCTGTTCCAAAAGATGTTAAGCGAAGCCGACTCGAAGGAAGACAAGGTCTTCCTTCTGCAAACCTACCTGGACGAGTTCCGCGGCGGCTTTTATACCCAGGCATTGTTTGCTGATTACGAAATGCAGGCACATGCTGCAGTGGAATCCGGTCAAGCACTAACCAAGGATTCGCTGAACAAGATCTATCACGACACTCACATCGCTTACTACGGTGATTCCGTGCAGATGGATCCACTGGTCGACAGCACCTGGAGTCGAATTCCGCACTTTCTAAGAAACGACAATTTTTATGTCTACCAGTACTCAACTTCATTTGTTGCAGCCACGGCTCTCGCGAAAATGATACTAAAAGAAGGGGAACCAGCGAGGCTGCGCTTCCTGAATCTTCTGCGCTCAGGAAGCAACGACTACCCTATAGAATTGCTGAAGAAGGCGGGTATAGATATGACAACGGCCGCACCGGTCATCGCCACTATTGAAGTGTTCGACCGAATGGTGAGCGAACTGGAACAAACACTCAAAGAATAATCAGGAAAGCGCGGGACAAAACACCCAAAATCTGATTAGAAAGATGCTGAAAGAAAGGGGCCATCGACGCACATACGGCGACCATCCGGTGAGTGACAAGCTCCACAGATGCCGACCCCGCACTTCGTAAGGTAGTCAATTGCGCTGAATATCCGGTCATCGCCAACGTAGCGGCGCTGAACCTCAATCGCAGCATGCACCATCGGCGCAGGGCCGCAATTGTAGAAAACAAGCTCTCGTAGTTCGTCTTCGGTCTTCACCTTCAGCCAGTCATCCAGCAATACGGTAACAACACCGTTAAATCCTTCACTGCCGTCATCTGTCGCGATATGAGTGTTAGCAATAGCGGCACACTCATCTTTGAAGTACAGCCGGTCACTGGTTCGTGCACCGAGGAAAACTTCCGCGTTACCGAAATCCCGCGCTATCTGGTAGACCGCCGCCAGACCTGTTCCACCCGCTACTGCGACAACTTTCGCGGCCTCCGGTGGCGCGACTTTGACACCATGTGGTCCGCGCACATAAACTTTTGTTCCCGGCTCACATTTCAGCAACTCACTGGTAAAGATTCCTACGTCAATCACCACCAGCGCAAAGGGATCATCCGTTAACGCCGAAAAGGGTTTCTCTCCAAGGCCGGGTATCCATGCATAAACGAACTCTCCTGCCTGAACGCCAACCTTGCGATCAAATGTCAGGATTGAAATATCCTCGCAGACTTTCTCATTACTGACGAGGGTATAGGCCTCAAAGTCCATATCGACGGCGATCAACTCGCCGGCGGTTGACTCGTCTTTCTCCAGGCCTGACTGTATCTCGCTGAAATACTCCGCGACTTCCGCTGAATTCATACCAGTCAATGCCGACCCTATTCCGATGATGCTGGCACCTTCGTGCCGGATCGACTTAACATTATCCAGGGTCGCAACACCACCACACCCGATAATGGGGACATCAACTGCTTCACGCATTTCCCTGATACACTTTAGGGTAATCGGTAACACGCCACGGCCAGACATTCCCCCCAGTTTATTCGTCAGGACAGGCTCACCATAAGCTGTGTAATAAGCAGGCCCGGCCGTATTAATAGCACACAACGCATCCGCCCCACCCTGTACCGCGGCTCGGGCGATTTCGCCGATGTTTGGCACATTGGGGGTCAGTTTCGGCACAACAGGGATGTTCACAACCGCTTTAACCGCCTGGGTGATTTCCTTCACCAACCCGGCATCCTGGCCCATATCCATGCCGTATCCTTTGGCGTGGGGGCAGGACAGGTTGAGTTCCAGGCCATCTGAAACAGGCGCCAGCAGTTGGGCCACCGCGACTATCTCTTCCACGCTGCCGCCAAATATCGAGGTCAGCAGAAACCTGTCATCCGGAACCCGCAAGGCTGCCAGCTGTTCCAAACTAGCTTCGGCACCAGGGTTTGTAAGCCCTACCGCATTCATAAAACAACCGGGCGCATACTGGGTCATGATAGGCTCCCTGTTACCCGAACGAGGCACTGGCCCGATGCTTTTAGTGGTCATTACACCTATTTCCGGCACCCGATCGAACAGGTACTGAATAATAGGCGCAGCTGTGGCAATAATGCCGGAGGGGATGGTGAAAGGTCCTGAAATGGACTTACCCAGAAATTCGTAACGCTGACTCAATTTTTACTCCGACTTTCAATCGGCGCTATCTTAACAGCAACCTCCTGCACCCCCAACGGATCGAACCCGAGATCCAAGTAAATATCCTAATTCACCAATAAGGACGATGGGCGCACTTGATATAAACTATGGGTAAATGAACCTGATTGATTAACTCATGCCCGCAGCCACAATGTCCGCAGAAACCAGGCCCGCCCGCCTCGCGGTCGACATCGGCGGCACCTTTACCGACGTCGTATTAGAGCTACCGACAGGTGAACGTCTCACGACGAAACTGCTGACCACCTATGACCACCCAGGCAGGGCCGTGCTTGAAGGCATTACAACTGTCATGGACCGTGGAGGCGTTGTCCCTTCCGAAATTGGTCTGATTATTCACGGCACTACCCTGGCAACCAACGCGCTGATTGAACGTCGCGGCGCCAACACCGCACTGCTGACTACAGAAGGCCACAGGGACGCCCTTGAAATGGCCCATGAGGATCGGTTCGAACAATACGATATCAATATTGATCGTCCAATCCCTCTCGTACCAAGGCATCTCCGGCTTCCTGTCAGGGAACGCATGGATCGCGATGGCAATATTCTGGTTGAACTGGATGAATCAACCATTCGGCGTCACCTTTCGGTACTCGAGGATTACGAGATCCAGAGCGTCGCGATTGGTTACCTGCACGCCTTCGTCAATCCAATCCACGAGATCAGAACCCGGGAGATCCTGGCCAAGGCCAGACCCGACCTTTCCATTTCGCTGGCTTGTGAAGTCGCGCCTGAAATTCGTGAATTTGAACGCCTTTCAACCGCTTGTGCGAACGCTTATGTCAGACCCCTGATGGCAAGTTACCTGGCACGCCTGGCTGGTGAGCTAAAAACCCGGGGATTCCTGTGCCCTTTCCTGCTAATGACTTCGGGAGGTGGACTGACGACCCTGGATACCGCGACAAAATTTCCAATTCGCCTGGTCGAGTCTGGTCCCGCAGGAGGCGCGATTCTTGCTCAGCGAATATCAGAACATCTGGGACTAGATAGAATGCTGTCGTTCGATATGGGCGGAACCACCGCCAAGTTGTGCCTGATTGATGATGGTAAACCGCTCACTTCTCGAAGCTTCGAGGTTGATCGTGTTTATCGATTTAAAAAAGGCAGCGGCCTGCCTGTCAGAATCCCTGTTATCGAAATGGTTGAGATTGGCGCCGGTGGCGGCAGCATCGCTCGAATCGACAAACTGAAACGGATCCAGGTGGGACCCGAAAGTGCCGGCTCTGAACCAGGACCGGCGGCTTACGATCGTGGCGGAAACAAGCCAACTGTCACTGATGCTGATATCGCTCTTGGCAGGGTTTACCCAGAGAAATTTGCCTTCCCCCTTAACCTGGAGCGTGCGAATCAATCCATTCAGGATAGTGTTGCACAACTTTTGGAGATTGATATCAACCTGGCGGCATTCAGTATCAGCGAAGTTGTCGATGAAAACATGGCCTCTGCAGCCCGAACTCATGCTGCAGAATTCGGTATGGATCTGGCCGAGCGTGAAATTGTCGCTTTTGGAGGCGCGGCTCCCCTGCATGCCGCTCGATTGGGACACAAACTCGGAGCGACACAGATCATCATTCCGCCCGATGCCGGCGTCGGATCTGCGGTCGGCTTCCTGCTGGCACCAATTTCTTACGAAGTTGTCAGGAGCAGGCAACAGGTTTTAGCCAACCTGGACCATCAGCTCGTCAACGACCTGTATACCGAGATGCGATCTGAAGCACTTGCTATCGTTCAGGAAGCGTCCACCAGCGACAGCCTGATAGAAACCCCGCAGGCCTACATGCGATATGTTGGCCAGGGTCATGAGCTTGCGATTGACCTGCCCGCAGGGCCCTACACTGAATCGCATCGCGACCGATTTACCGAGGCCTTCGAACGAACCTACACAAATTTGTACGGCCACGTGATTGACGGTGTTGATATCGAGATTCTTAGCTGGACCCTGATGGTGTCAGAACCTGTCACGCAGAGCCTTACACCGGCAAGCCTGGAACCGGGCGCACCATTGGAAGCCATTGGCGAATATTCCGTGTTTGATGCAGAAACGGCTACGCGGCTGGACGTCCCTGTCTATCTGCGGGAGCAACTGGCCGCCAATGTATACATAAATGGTCCCGCGCTAATTACCGAGGACCAGACTACGACAGTCATCTCTTCCAGTTTTAGCGCCAGCATCAATAGCCTCGGTTGCATTGTGTTAACAAAAAAACAGCCGCCAGGAGAAAATAGTGAATAACTCGCTGGACAGACTTCGGCTGCAGTTGCTCTGGGACAGACTACTGGCCATCGTCGAGGAACAGGCCCAGACGCTAATCCGTACGGCATTTTCTACCACCGTCAGGGAGGCAGGAGATCTGTCGGCCGGCGTCTTTGATACCGATGGGCATATGCTGGCCCAGGCTATTACCGGGACTCCCGGCCACGTCAACGCAATGGCCGCAAGTGTCGGGTTTTTTCTCAGGAAGCACCCTCCTGGGACACTTGAGCCCGGTGATGTCCTGGTGACCAACGATCCCTGGCACGGCACAGGACACCTCAACGACTTTACCGTAGTCACCCCTGTATTCAGGAATGGTCAGGCAGTCGCACTGTTCGCCGCCACTTCCCACATCGCCGATGTGGGCGGCCTGGGGTTCGGCCCGGACGGCAGGCAGGTGTTCGAGGAAGGTATTAATCTGCCCATTGGGTACCTGTTCCGCGCTGGGAAAATTAATCAAACGCTCATCGAGATTCTCCGGGCGAATGTTCGAGATCCTCGTGCTGCAGAAGGAGACCTGTATTCCCTGACTGCCTGCAACAAAGCAGGCAGCGACAGCCTGCTTGCAGCCATGGAAGAATTCAGTCTGGATGACCTAGATGCGGTCGGCGAAATGATCATCCAAAACTCCCGGGACGCTATGCTTGAGGAAATACGCGAGCTGCCCAAAGGGATCTGGCACAACACGATGCAAGTCGATGGTTATTCCGAACCCGTGGATCTTGTCTGCTGCGTTACCATTTCGGCAGAGGGCATTGGAGTAGATTGGAGCGGGACTTCAGGCACCAGCAGTCATGGCATTAATGTCCCGCTGACCTACGCCCAGGCTTATACATCCTTTGGCGTACGGTGTGTGATCGGCAACGATATCCCGAATAATGCCGGGTCATTAGGTGTTGTCCGGGTCACCGCTCCTGCTGGTTGCATCCTGAACGCACCAAGGCCATCTGCGGTATCTGCGAGACACGCCATCGGGCAAATGCTCCCGGATGTTGTGCTGGGCTGCCTGGATGAGCCTTTAGAGGGCCAGGTGCCAACTGAGGGTGCGGCCTGCCTGTTTGGCCCGGTATTTCTTGGCGGCGAAGGGATGATTACCGGCAGTCGCTCTGAACCATTCGTGATGAACGCTTTTTACACAGGTGGCACTGGCGCTCGACCCGAAAAAGATGGCTTGAGCTGCACCGCTTTCCCCTCTGGTGTTCGGAGCACGCCCATTGAGATCACCGAGAATTCTGCTCCGCTGGTTATCTGGCGCAAAGAGTACCGACCCGATTCGGCGGGTAACGGACAATTCAGGGGCGGGTTTGGGCAGATCATGGAATTCGGCCATTCGAATAACGAGGCGTTTGCCGTCTCAAAAATGTTTGATCGAATAGACCACCCGCCAAGGGGAAGACATGGGGGCGGCGATGGCGCGCCCGCAAGTGTCTACATCAAAGACGGCCCAACCCTGAAGGGCATGGGCCGTGAAATAATACCCGCGGGTTCAACAATGGTTCTGGAAACTGCTGGTGGCAGCGGCAGAGGTCACCCTGAAGACCGGGACCGGAATTCAATTTCCAGCGATCAACTGAGCGGGCTGATATCAAAAAACTAGTGGCTGTTATTATACCCCCGCTCATGGCTGTTGTTGTAACCCCGCTCATGGCTGTTGTTGTAACCCCGCTCAGGGCTGTTATTAAAACCCCGCTCAGGGCTGTTATTAAAACCCCGCTCATGGCTGTTGTTGTAACGCCGTTTACCACGGTTTTTCGTGGGTAAATAATCGACAGAAACATAAGCACGCTGGTGCCGATATTCCGGACCCACATGCAGGAACAGCTTTGTCACGTAATGTGATTCCTTGAAATGCCTGGTGAAGGATTCGCCACGATGCAGGGAGCCTTCAAGACTACGCAGTGGAATTCGCCTGCCATTACCCAACTCTGCATAGACATCATAAATCGCCGCGTGTCGCTTTATACCCCTAAGGCTGATCGCTGAGACTTCGGCATTAATATAAATTACCGGTTCACTCTTGTTGCTTCGCCTCGTTCGGAACTGTTCTGCGCTTCGCCAGTTTCTCCGTTGCTTGTCGTAGCCCCTGTTGCCCGAATAATGACGATGTGACTGGTCTGCGCTTCTCCAGTTTTTCCGTTGCTTGTCGTGGCCCTTGTTACCGGAATAATGACTCCGGGAACGGTTGTTTCCGGTGTATCTATTGTGTCGGTAGTGGGGGCTCTTATTTGAGTAAAACAGACTCCAGGAGGGTCGCTGCCAATCCCACTCAGCGCGATTATCATGTCCATCGCGTCGATGCTCGTGGGAGTTCTTTTTAGCCTTCACCTTTACTTTCAAGGCATCAGACCAGGCTGAACCCGAAACCACCAAAAACACCAGCATCATCAAAACTCTCATCACTTAACTCCTGGCCTCACTGAGGCATCAAACGTGAAGTTAATGATGTGCCTGCTTAACTGAATCAGAAGTTAACCAGCTGAATACAGTATGAACCTATGACTACTTATCGCGGAGTTCATCCAGGTATTCCCTGACTTCCGCCAGTTGCCTGGTTTGGCGCTTGAGCTTTTCGATAGGAAAGCGCTCCGCAAACTCCCTAAGCAGTGGGACAACCGATTTAATCGCTTTATCACGAACCTGGTTTCCCTTGCGCGTCAAGGCGACCCGCTTTCGCCTACCGCTATTTTTGTCCGGTTCCACCTTAACCAGCCCCTTGGATTCAAGCTTCTTCAAAGTGTTGGTCATCGCGCCACCGGTCACCTGGAAGGCTCTAGCCAGACGACCAGGTGTCGCTTCCACGTCAACCCGGACAAACCAGTTCAGCACACTGAACTGGGAGAGCGTCAGCCCTTCTGGCAGGCCTTTTTCAAAGAGCCCTGCAGACAGTTGGGAGATGATTCCTATCTCGTTGAAATAGGTAAAAACCGCCTGGTCATTTGATGGGTTAGCCATCAGTCCTGCTCGCTCGAACATATTGTTTAATATTAAACTGTTTAATGTTAAAGTCTATCTATAATTGCAAAATGCCGCACTAAACGAACAATAAGGAACACACAATGAAATACATATTATGGCTAGTTGGAATAGTACTGGCGCTTGCGCTCATCATTGGCGGATTACAGGTTGCCGCATCCGAGCGAGTTGAAGTTGTTCAGCTACACACTATTAATGAGGCTGGTGAAGAAGTAGTGACACGACTCTGGGTAGTCGACTACGACGGACACGCTTACCTGCGGGGCGAAACTGATTCCGGTTGGTTTAAACGACTCCAGTCATCCGGCAGGTTCACTTTAACTAGAGGTGAACAGGCTGGTGATTTCACTCATACAGTGAAGAACGAGAACATCGACACAATTAATGAACTGATGCGGGAAAAATACACCTGGGGAGACCGGGTTATCGAAATCGGAATGGGGAGTCGCGCGGAGTCCAACGCCATCGAACTAACACCAGAAAAAAGCTGAGCGTTAAAAGGGCGTTTCGTTTAAAGGGGACGGAGGGAATTACCAACGACTTATTCCCTTCGTCCCCTTTATATTTTTCTAGCGGATGATGACGGGCAGTTTAGAGTAGCCTTTTACGAAGTTTGAATTGACCATCTCGGGCTTACCGACCAGTTCGATGTTATCGAAACGGGTCATAATTTCTTCCCAGAGCACTCGCAGCTGCATCTCTGCCAGCCGGTTACCCATACAGCGATGGATACCAAAGCCAAATGACAAATGCCGACGGGCGTTCTTACGATCAATCAGGAATTTATCCGCATCTTCAATGGATCTGCTATCCCGATTTCCCGAGACATACCACATCAACAACTTGTCACCCTCTTTGATATTCTGACCCGCTAACACAGAATCTTTCGCCGCGGTTCTTCTCATATAAGCCAACGGCGTCTGGTAACGGATGATTTCAGGCACCATGTTGGGTATCAGGCCGGGGTTATCACGTAACTTCTGATATTCGGCCGGGTTCTCATTCAGGAACCTTATGCCGCCGGAGATCGAGTTTCGCGTCGTGTCATTACCGCCAACAATTAACAGCACCAGGTTACCGAGATACTCGACCGGAGCCATGTTCTTGGTCGATTCACCATGTGCCAGCATCGAGATCAGGTCGCCGCGAGGTGGCTCGTTAACTCTTTCGTTCCATAGCCCGGTGAAGTATTCGAGACACTCAAACAATTCTGCCCGCCGCTGATCCTCGCTCTCGATAATGCCGGATTGCTCATCGGCCGTTGCCACGTCCGACCATCGGGTTAGTTTCCTTCTGTCTTCAAACGGGAAATCAAACAGCGTCGCCAGCATCTGCGTTGTTAATTCAATAGACACCAGATCTACCCAGTTAAATTCTTCGCCCCGCGGCAATGAATCCAAAATGCCACAAACGCGCTGACGAATAGCGGATTCCATTTTCGCCAGGTTGGAGGGCTGGACCGCACTACTCACTTCCTTTCGCTGTCGATCGTGCTCGGGAGGATCCATCGCTATGAACATCGGCAGTGGAAATTCTTCATCCTGGTCGGTCGCGACAATCGAACCATCAGACGAGAAGCTGTCATGATTGGTATCGACCGCCATGATGTCTTCGTAACGTGTAACGTTCCAAAAGGATCCTACTTCTTCATGACCTTTTTGCAGATGTACAGGTGATTCGCGGCGGAGGCGCTCAAAAACTTTCACATGATAATCGTTGTGAAACAGCTGAGGATTCATCAGATCTAGCTGATCCAGGGGTATCGTGTCCGGGTCCCTGGACATCCATTGTGTATCGGTCGCTTCGCTCATTCCACTTCTCTCTTTTCGACCCGGCCAATTTGCCGGTTCACGCTTATTTTTTTGGTGTTTTAGTCGCTATTTCCGTTGACCTGTCGCCTACTCCACGGTTCTTGACTTTAAGCGGTGCGCCTCGCTAATCACATACTGATGCACCGACCTTGAATCTTCCTTCGTAAGTGAGCTCGCGAAGCTCACCATGCCGCGATCCCGCAGAATGCCGCCAAGGACAATGTCCTCAAAGACAATATGCTTTCCAGGCGCCATATATCGCAAGTCCGGCAACAAACCGCCGGAACGCACACCAGGACCATGGCAAACACCGCAGTACTTGTGATACATAAACTTGCCGTGGCTGATTTCTTCATTAGTCGCATCGATAGCTGGCGGTTCAGGCAAGACGGCAGCAACATCAACCACGGGTGGCAGCTCAACTTCCCCCTCCAGTTTGTACGTCAGAATCCGGCCACGTGACTTCAAGTTATATCCCTCTGCCGCCGCTGCCGCCAGGGCAAAAGCACCGCCCCAGCCCGCCACGACGGTGACATACTGATCACCGTCGATCTCATAGGATACCGGCGGCGCAATGACACCGGTCTGCGCGGGCGCTGACCAAAGCTCTTCACCCGTATCGGCTCGATATGCGACGAACTGACCACTGGAGTTTCCCTGAAATATCAAGTTGCCGTGAGTAGATAACATACCCCCGTTCCATGTGCCTGCATGCTGAATCCGCCAGACTTCTTTTTGCGCAACCGGATCCCATGCGGAAACAAATCCTCGCAGCAAGCCATCGACCTTGTCATCAACACCCTTATCACCGGTGGGCATACCCAGACGCCAGTCATTGCCAAGATTCCAGCGACCTTCCTCAAAGGTGAACCCCGGCTCATTGCCGTAGCCAAAAGGCATATCCAATGCAGGGATGTAGACGTATCCCGTATCAGGACTGTACGACATTGGGTGCCAGTTGTGGCCTCCGAAAGGACCAGGCTTGTGATAAGCCGCTTCTATCTCTTCTGCTGTCATCGCATCCAGCACAGCAATCTGGTCTTCCAAGGGTAAATCAACCAAGGGGTTCGTGACCTGATAGCGGGCATTTTCGGTCTCAACCGGCCGCCCTGTCTCAGGGTCAACATGAGTAGCCCAGGTCAGGGGTATATATTGCTCGGCGGAAATGAACTCGCCGGTCACCCGATCAAGGACGTAGAAAAAACCATTCTTGGGTGCCTGCATGATCACTTTTCTCACCTCACCGCCAATCTCAAGCTCGGCAAGAATCATGTGCTGAGTCGCAGTGTAGTCCCAGGTATCACCCGGCGTAGTCTGGTAGTGCCAAATGTATTCACCGGTATCAGGATTCAGCGCAACGACTGAAGACAGGAACAGGTTGTCCCCGCCACCCGGGCTCCTGGCATTCTGATTCCAGGGTGAACCGTTACCCACACCAATGTACAGGTAGTTCAGTTCCGGGTCATAGGCCATTGAATCCCAGACGGTTCCGCCGCCGCCCATCGTCCACCAGCGACCGGTCCAGGTCTTTGCCGCTTCTTCCATCGCGGATGATTCAAAAGGTTCATCGGGATTGCCTGGCACGGTATAAAAACGCCAGGCCTGTTCGCCCGTTGCAGTATCGTATGCCGTTACATATCCACGGACACCATACTCAGCTCCGCCGTTACCAATGATCACCTTGTCATTGATGATTCTGGGCGCACCCGTAATCGTATAGGGTTTGGTCTTATCGATTGTGTTGGCGTCCCAGGCGACTTCGCCGGTGGCAGCATCAAGCGCGATCAGTCGCCCATCAATCGTTCCAACATAGACCCGCCCTTTCCAGACGGAAACGCCCCGGTTGACCACATCGCAGCAGGCATTGATGCCCCAGGCCTTCGGCACCTCCGGGTCAAACTGCCATATCAGTTCTCCGGTTCGGGCGTCATTGGCAAACACAACACTCCAGGAACCCGAGGTGTACATAACGCCATCAACAACAATGGGTGATGCTTCCAGTCCTCGGTCCGTGCCGGTGTCAAAATACCAGGCAAGACCAAGATCACCGACGTTATCTGATGTTATCTGGTCGAGGGGACTAAAGCGCTGCTCGTCGTATGTTCGGCCATGGGCCAGCCAGTTGCCGGGTTCATCGTCTGCGTTGACTATTCGTTCACCATCAAGATTCGCAGTGACATCGATTATCCACGCCCTTGTGTCAACGGTGATTTGCTCCTGGTTAACTTCGGTGTCGCTATTTGACGATTCCTGATTAAGCAGCCATGCCCCAAGAAACAGGAGCAACCCAGTGACTATCGCAATTACAATTCTCATCCAATATCCCTTCCGCCCAGCCAGACTTTATGATGTTGCACTGATCCTACGCGAGCAAGCTGACCACGGCAAACTCAGTTAGCAGGACTAATTGAGCAGGTTTGCAGCTCTTCATCAAAGGTAATAAAAGCCTCGTCGTCGCGGAGCTGCTGCCTCACCTGTTGGCATTTCATTTCAAGGGATATCTCAGAATCACCATATTCCGTCCCTTCTCGAGTGACGAATTCCTCGATGATTCCCATCAGGGCACTTTCTGATAGTTCATCCCATGGTATTTTAAGGTCAGACAAGTTATCAATAATTTCGCATCCGATGAATCCAATAGTATATAGTGTGCTTGTACCAAGAAAGAATAGCCGTAAATGAGTGAGAAAGTCGCACATATTCTGGTCATCGAAGACGAACCGATCACGCGCCGTCAGCTCTCGTCGCACTTCGAGCGAGAGGGCTACACTGTCACCGATGTCGCAGACGCCGAGGGTGTCCTCGAGTTGATCGGCGAGGGCAGTATCGACCTGTGCCTGCTTGACATCAACTTACCGGGAAAGGATGGACTAACCCTGACCCGCGAGATTCGTGCCAAATTCGACATTGGCATCATCCTGGTGACAGGAAAGGACAACCAGATTGACCGAATCGTAGGCCTGGAGAGTGGCGCGGACGATTACATGACAAAGCCTTTCGACCCCCGTGAATTACTATCACGGGTGAAGAATCTTCTCAGGCGAGTCCGGGCGCAGGAAAAGCAAAAAGAAAAAGGCTTCACCCGGAAGTTCGAAGGCTGGACACTGGACCTTAACAAAAGGGAACTTTCGACCCCTGCCGGTAGGCAGCAGACGTTATCTGCGGGAGAGTTCCAACTGCTGTTAGCATTGATTGAAAATACCGGAGAGGTCCTGACTCGCGACCAACTCATGAACCGAATTCGGAACAGGGAATGGTACCCGGATGATCGCTATATTGATGTGCTCGTTGGACAGGTGAGAAGGAAGTTCAGACAGCACGATCGCAACACGACCTTTATTAGTACGATCCATGGTACCGGTTATTTATTCGCACCCACCGTCACCTAGGTAAGCTCTGATTAAGAGGGTCTTTTGCGCGCGTCTATTAGTGAGGGTATTGAATACTAAACCCATAAAATACGCCATACTAATACTGTTAGTCTGAAAACCAATTACCTGGCGAGAAATAACCACCGCGGTGTAAATTTCCCGGAAGGGAACTAACTGTCGAGCCAATATGATATCTGTTCCGGGATACAAGCAGCTTCAGCCCGTCCACCAGGGACTGCATAATCTGGTCTATAGTGGCACACGAACCAAAGATGGGAAGAAGGTCATACTGAGGCAACTCAGATCCGAAATCTCCACCCCAGAACTTATTTCCCGGCACCTGCGTGAATTCGAACTGCTGGCACAAATTCAGTCTGACCACGTCATCAAACCAATTGAGCTGATAGGCAGGGATGATTCCCCGATACTCGTTACAGAACAGGCTCCCGGCAAGCCACTCATCTCATTTATCCAGCATAATGAACTCAATATCGTCGAGAGCGCTCGAATTGCGTGCCTCATGGCAATGGCGGTCGACGATATTCACCGGGCAAACATCGTCCATCGAGACATCAATCCAGCCAATATCATCTACGACGCAGAAAAGTCAGAAATAAAATTCTTCGATTTTAGTATCTCGACCCCCTCTCCACCGAGCCAGTTGAAGCCAGAGGTCAACAGAACACTCGAGGGAACCCCGTCTTATCTCTCGCCGGAACAAACCGGCAGGATGAATCGATCCGTGGATTTTCGTTCTGATTTCTACTCTCTGGGCATCACTCTCTACCAACTGCTCACCGGTCGCCTGCCTTTCAACAGCGAAGACAACCTTGATCTGATCTACCAGCACTTGACACACGCTCCCTCACCTCCGGAGAACATCAATCCAGCAGTACCAAAGGCATTATCAAAAATTACGCTTAAGCTGCTCTCAAAGATGCCAGAAGACAGGTACCGGAGTGCATTTGCAATCACCGCAGATCTGAACCGCTTCCTGGAGCTTGTTGATGAAAACCCTGATATCGAACTCGACTTTGACGTCGCTCTCGATGACATTTCTGAGCAGCTAAGTATTCCGGAGCAGCTTCTGGAACGCGACACACACTTGACGCAACTCCGGACGACACTGGACCGTGCCGCCAAGGGTAAATCAGGCTCCATTATATGTATTGGCGAAACCGGTACTGGCAAAAGCTCCCTCATCCGAGAGCTTGAAAGAGAAGTGATCACAAGAGGCGGATTCCTGGCAAAAGGTATCCACGACCCGATCAGCAAGGAAATACCCTATAGCGGGATTTCTGCTGCGCTAAGCGATCTCCTCAAACAACTACTCAGTCGGCCGGATTTCATTGAACGCCAGAAAGCAATCCGGAAAAACCTGGCTGGACTAGAAGACCCGTTATCTACCATAGCACCCGATGTTGCCCACTTCATTGATCACATACCAAGCGCCACGAAGCTGGCCGCCACCGATGCAAAACCGAGGCTTCTGAGCGGGATTATTGCGCTTATCAATACTATCTGTGACGGCAAGACACCCCTTGTCATCAGCCTGGACAACCTGCAGTGGATTGACAGTGCGTCGATCGACCTCTTTGATGACCTGTTCACCCGGAACCAGCTTCCTTTTGTGATGCTCCTTGGAGCTTATTGTTTGCCTGCGCTCGAAACGAAAGAGCAGATCAGAACTCAGATCCAGAAACTTCGTGAGAGATCGCCATCGCTAGAGCTGTTGCAAGTGGAAAACCTATCCATCGCCAGCGTAAACCGACTCATTTCAGAAAGCCTCTTCAGGGCTGAAGAAGAAACCATCGAGTTTGCCAAACTGGTCCTGGAAAAGACGCGTGGCAACCCGCTCTCGGTGAAAGAGTTTCTGAACCGGACCTTTGACAAGGGTTTGCTTCACTTTGATCGAACACACAGGGAATGGATCTGGGATATTTCGCAGATCACCAGTGAACCACCCTCTGAAAATGTCAGCCTGCCACTGATACATCAGCTACAGAGTCTCGATTCAACCTCGATTAAACTTTTGAAGATGGCTGCATGTATTGGCGTCGAATTTGACCTTGAATTGTTACAAAGGGTATCCGGACTCTCGCACACCGAAACATCAAATAAACTGTCCCTGGCGGTACAACAAGGTTATCTCTTGCAGACCCCGAACCCGCAGCTTCAAGACAAGCGGATCATTTTCCGATTTGCCCACGAGCGGATCCAACAGACAGCTTACGAGTTGATTGATCAAAAAGAACGACGACAGACTCACGCCGGAATCGGACACGCGATACTTGAGGGCATCCGAGGCGACTCCTACGAGGGTATCTTCGATATCGTCAATCAGCTGAACAACAGCTTTGAGGTCCCAAGTGATAGCCAGGGCGATCAGCTGAAGCTCGCAGAGCTGAACGTAGCAGCCGGATACAAGGCAAAAAGTGCAGCCGCATTCCAGCAGGCTTTCAAATACTTCCGGACCGCTATTGCATTGCTTGGACAGGGCGCCTGGGTCCAGTATGACCGATGCCTGGAGATGCACCTCGAAGCCGCGCGCACCGCCTACCTTTGCGGCGATGAGCGCCAGTTGGACGGGCTAACCAGCACCATTCTGGAACACGCGCGATCGCCGTTGGATATCGCGAGAGCGTACGAGATCAAGATCCAGTCGCTCATCGCTTCGTCTCGACATCAGGAAGCAATCAAGGCTGCCCAAACCGCCCTTGCGGCTATAGAGATAGAGATTTCCGGGCCCGCGAGCATCAGAACTTTTCTGACGACGGCCAAAGTGTTGCTTTATTCATGGCGATTATCCAGCCACGATAAAATCGAACTACCTGCCATGGAAAGTGAACAGCATCTGGCGGCCATGAAACTCCTGCTGATGCTCTGCCATGTTGCGTACATTACCGGTGATCCCAGAGTTACCCGGTACGTGCTTGAGATGGTGCACATGTCGCATAAATATGGGCTGGCTCCAGAGTCCTCTGTTGCTTTTCCTCTACTGGGAACTGTTTTCATCTATTATTTTGGGGCAATCGACTTCGCCCACAGCCTGGGCCAGATGGCACTGGCAAACCTGCCAGACGTTGACAAAAAATTGCGCGGCAGGGCAATTTCCCTGGCCCACTTCTTCAATCTCAGCTGGAAGGGTCATCTGGAGAGCACGTTGGAACCTCTTGCCAGAGCGCACCAGCTAGGCCTGGAAAATGGTGACCTCGAGTATGCGATTATCGCTGCAATATCTGCCTCTAAATACGAATTTATACTCGGCCGCGACCTGCACGGCGTCGAAAACAACCTGATGGAGCGAATCACTGAAGCCGAACAACGCCAGCAAATCACCAGTTACTACGTGGGTAATATTTATCTGCAGGCGACTCGAAACCTAACTCACTATGTGAGCGCCCCCTGGCTGCTGGAAGGCGACACCTTCAGCGAAAATGAGCTGACCCAGCCTAAGGAACCGAAGTTTCCTGGTGCGTTTTTCGCGAATTTTTTCGTCACTAAACTATATCTCGCTTTTATGTTCGGTCGGATGGACTACGCATTATCATTCGCAGACCAGATATCACCACATATTAAGGTGATTCAGGACGCACCGACCATTTCGTTTTTCAGGGCTTTCGAAACCCTCGCCTGTATTCGCTCTCTGGGTAACGCAACACCAATCCAGAAGACAGCACTGAAGCTGCGTATATGGCGCAACAGGAGGTCGCTCCGAAAGTGGGCCCATCACTCTCCGGAAAATATTCTCCACCGTCTCCATCTGGTTGAAGCAGAGCTGGCAGCGCATTACGGTAACCAACTGCAGGCAACGGAGCATTTCGAGCTCGCTATTCGGTTCGCCCAGGAAAACGGCTACCTCAATGACCTTGCACTGGCGAATGAATGCACTGGCAAGTTCTACCGATCGTCAGGGAAACCTGGCCTCGCAAATTACTACCTCGGAAACGCCCTCAAAAGCTACAAGCGATGGGGAGCAAACAACAAAGTCCGGCACCTACAGAACCAGTATCCCGAATTGTCCGAAGCCGAGTTCAGCCAGGCGCCCCAAGGGGAAGCCTTTCTCTACGGCGACAACAGCCTGCTTGATATCGAATCAGTCATGAAAGCCTCACAGGTCCTGGCCGGTGAAATCGTGCTGGAAAACCTTCTGAAGAAACTGCTGCAGGTTGCTTTGGTAAGCGCCGGCGCAAATAAAGCCAGTCTGGTACTCAATACCGACGATCGGCTGAATGTAGCAATTTCGACCTCGACCCAGGAAAACGGCAATGAATTTCAGTTCGAAAGCGTGCCGGTCGAGAAATCAACCGACATTCCCATTTCCATTATTCAATATACGGCAAGGACTCGGAAAGAGCTGGCGCTTAACAATGCAGTCAACGAAGGCATCTTCACCCAGGATAATTACATCCTTCGAGAATCGCCAAAATCAATTCTCTGTGTTCCCATACTCAGCCAGTCACACCTGACTGGAATTCTTTACCTGGAAAACTCCCACAGCACTCATGCATTTACCAAAAACAGGGTTTCGCTACTGAAATTACTGGCATCCCAGTCGGGGATCGCCGTCGAAAACTCAAAGCTTTACCAACAGTTGAATGATTCCAAAAACAAATACCTGTCTCTCTACCAAAATGCGATGGAGGGCATTTTCGAAGTAAACCAGTCAGGAAACCTTACTAACATTAATCCCGCCGCGTCAGCCTTGCTGGGTTACGACCTCAGCAAAGCAAGTCAGACCACCATAGGCCCTGACATCAGCTCTGCGTTCGTCAACCCGAGTGACTTCATAGAATTCCAAAGGAAGCTTACCAAACAGGACCGTGTGAGCAACTATGAAACCCAGGTCATCACGCGAGAAGGTGCGCATATCTGGGTCGCTCTCTCAGGTAAGGCAGTTTTTGATAACGCATCAGACAATTACAAAGTTGAGGCCTCTATCGTCGATATTTCAGAGCGAAAACTGAGAGAGAAGGCAGAGCAGTCAAGAATCAGAGCCGAGGCAGCCATCGAGATGAAAAGCCAGTTCCTGGCAAACATGAGTCATGAAATCAGGACTCCCATGAACGCCATTAGCGGTTACGCCGATCTGACCTTAGCCAGCGAACTCACGCAAGAACAGTCGGAATACCTGAACACGATTAAAAGCTCTTCAAACCACCTGCTGCGTATTGTGAACGATATTCTTGACCTCTCACGGCTGGAATCCGGAAAGTTTACACTAAAATCGGCCGAATTCAGGCTATCCACGGTTTTCAAGGATCTGAGTAATCTGCTTACTCTCGCGGCAGATGAGAAAGGAATTACGCTTAATCTGCCCTCTTTCAACGATGGTAAGGAATCCACCCTGTTAGGAGATCCGATACGCCTGGTTCAGGTCCTGATTAACCTTGTGGGGAACGCCATCAAGTTTACTAAGACAGGCAGTATTAATGTCACCTGGTCGGAGGAAAAAGTCTCTCAAGGTTTAATTCGACTAAATTTTCGCATTAAGGACTCAGGGCGAGGTATTGATGGCACTAATCTCAATACTATCTTCGAACCCTTTGCCCAGGGCGCCTTGGCACTATCAGACGCAGGCACCGGACTCGGCTTGTCTATCAGCCGTCAACTTGCCCAGACGATGGGAGGCGAACTGATTGCCAACAGCAAACTCGGTAAGGGTAGCACCTTCTATTTTTCCGCAGTCGTAGAGAAGTTGCCTGCCAGTCACATCCATTCCGTTGCGTCAACCTCCCGGATCGCCTTGACGACAGACGCCGAGGCGCTGTTGGTCGAGGACAATCTAATCAACCAGAAACTCTCTTGCTTGATGCTCGAAAGACGAGGCTTTAAGGTGACCGTCGCGAGCAATGGGCAAGACGCACTGGATGCACTTGCCAAACACAGCTACGCGGTTGTACTGATGGATATTCGAATGCCGGTGATGGACGGCCTGGAAACCATAAAACGTATTCGCGCAGACCCGGCACTCCGTTCTTCTCTTGTGATCGCGATCTCAGCCGGCATTCTCGATGTAGAAAAAGCTCAGGCTCTCGATGCCGGATTTAATCATTTCCTGACCAAGCCGTTAGATTACGACGCGCTGCAAAATATTCTATTCGATAAACAGGCCATTCAACCGGTTACCCAGAAAGAGGAACCGGAGAAAAACGCAGATCAGTTCATTCAAGGCTTTGATTTTGATAACGCAATAGACACTCTAGGCGGTGACCAGGAATTTTTCCACTCACTGACTAACGACTACATTGATATTTATGGAAACGCAGATGAAACATTCACAAACTTCCTGAAGGCCCAGGATATTGAACAGGCTGAGCGACTCGTGCACAACATTGCAGGGTTGTCAACCACATTCGGCGCCGAAAACTTAAGGCTGATCGCAAGAAAGGTAGAACAAGAACTCAGGGCCGACAACGAAGTCTGCGAGGAAAGCATCACGACATTCGTGCAAGAGCTGGGGAATTTAGTTGCCGCCATCAAGGAATTTCATGAACACTACAAGCCGGAGACATAAGCCCTTAGCTGAAGCCCTTAGCTAAAGCCCTTAGCTAAAGCCCTTAGCTGAAGCCCTTAGCTAAAGCCCTTAGCTAAAGCCCTTAGAGGTTGACCACATCCAACGGCTTAACCTGCTTAAGCTGCCTTTCTTCCAGCCCTGAAAAATCAAACAGATCCCGGTCGGCAAGATGCGATGGTACAACGTCGGTCATCGCTCGATATATTGACGCGAGTCTTCCAGGATGGAGCGTGTCCCATTCCTGCAGCATATCCTTGATAACCTGGCGCTGCAGATTGTCCTGCGACCCGCATAGATTACACGGTATGATTGGCAGCGCTTTCAGCTTGGCATATCGCTCAATGTCTTTCTCACGACAGTAGGCTAACGGCCTGATAACCATATTCTGTCCATCATCACTCAGCAGCTTTGCAGGCATTGTCTTCAACTTGCCACCATGGAACATATTCAAAAATAGCGTCTCTATCATGTCATCGCGGTGATGACCAAGCGCGATTTTTGTATAGCCATTCTGCTTCGCGAATTTATATAAAATACCGCGACGGAATCTTGAACACCAGCCACAGTAGGTCTTTCCTTCGGCCACCATGTCAGTCACCAGAGAATAGGTATCTTCTTCCAATATCTTGTAATCAACACCGAGCGTCTCGAAATACTGTGGCAGAACTTCCTCTGGAAAGCCGGGCTGTTTCTGGTCAAGGTTCACCGCCAGCAGCTCGAAATTAATCGGTGCGTGATCCCTCAGATTCAGTAAAATATTCAACATGGTCAGGGAATCTTTACCACCAGAGATACAAACCATGATGCGGTCGCCATCCTGGATCATATTGAAATCTGCAATCGCCTTTCCAGTTTCATGGCGAAGCTTTTTGTTCACCTTGTTGAGTTCCAGTCTTAAGTCAGCCATCAGGACAGTCTACAAATTGCTCGGAAGCGGCATTCTACACGGAACCACATTTCAGAAGAAACTGGTCGCTGGCGCCCTGATCTGCTGTTTAACCACACACGTGGACGCAGGTGTCGTGCTTCTCTATCATCATGTGGATGAAGCAACGCCGGCAATCACAAGCATTGCACCTGATCAGTTCAACCGGCACCTGGATATCATCGAAGCCGAAGGCTTCACGGTCTTACCACTCGATGAACTGGTCAAACGCTCAATGGGCGCCTCAAGCGGGCCTGAGAAGAGTGACGAGAAGCTCGTTGCCATCACATTTGACGACGCCTACCGCAGCATCTATACCACCGCGTTTCCCAATCTTCAGGCAAGAGGCTGGCCGTTTACTATTTTTGTTGCTACCAGACTGATAGAGGAGAAAAACCCTCACTACCTGACGTGGGCCCAACTCACCGAAATGTCCACGCACGGTGCCACAATCGCGAATCACACCGACAGCCACACTCATATGATCAGGCGTCTTGACGCAGAAATGGCAGACCACTGGAAAGGTCGGATGAGAGGGGAATTACTGACGGCCAAGGGCCTTCTGGTGGAACACGGCCTGGATTCCAATCTGTTCGCTTACCCCTATGGTGAGTATGACGAAGAAACCCTAAACCTGGTGGGTGATCTGGGAATGATCGGTTTCGGGCAGCAAAGCGGTGCAATCGGGCCACATTCAAACCCTCTATTGTTGCCTCGCTATCCGCTTGCTGGTGTCTATGTAGATGAAGCCGCTTTCAGGGATAAGCTTCGCAGCCTGCCGTTGCCTGTCATGCACCCCGAGGTAGAGCCCATGGTGTCGGATAACTTTAAACCGCCGCTGGAACTGTCCTTCATCACGGACACCTTGAATCTGTCACGGCTGACCTGTTACGGACCCGGCGGGCTGATGGCATTGTCGGAAACAAGCAGCACAAACGTCCTGGCCACGCCGGCAGAGGAAGTTTCGGTCGGCAGAACGAGGTATAACTGCACCTTGCCGAAAGGAAACCGGTTTTACTGGTTTTCACAATTGTGGATCAGAAAACAAAGCGACGGCTCCTGGTATCACGAACCTTAGAAATAAACGCCCGTGGCGAAATAAACGCCTGTGGCGAGGGAAATAAACGCCTGTGGCGAAATAAACGCCTG
>DTZW01000180.1 GCA_012961165.1 Gammaproteobacteria bacterium
ATCATGGCGCGTTCGAGGTGACACGCAAGCTAGCAGCTCAACATCAATACAGTCATTGACCATCCGGTGTCTACAAACCATCTCCAGATCAATTAATCCAAAATTTCTTGCTCAGGGTACTTTTGCCATCAGGCAAAAAGGCGGTTTAAAATAACTATTCTGCATTCAGCACCGCGGCAACTCTGTTCAGGCAAGTTTTAAGGGCAAACTTCTTAGTCGTTGCCCTGTCGCTGCGAACACAGCACTCGCCACGGCAGGTGCAACAGGCGGCAATCCCGGCTCACCCACACCTGTCGGTTCAGTGCCGCTATCTATAATAACCACATCTACAGCAGGCGCTTCGTTCATTCGCAATATCGGATAGTCATGAAAATTACTTTCCTTAAAGGCACCTTGCTCCAGCTCCAAATTTCCATGCAGTGCGGCAGTCAAACCGTACATCACAGCACCTTCCATTTGCGCAGTGACGATATCCGGATTCACCGCAATACCGCAATCAACTATACACGTTACCTTGTGCACTTTAATCTGATTGTTAACAACGGATACTTCGGCAATTTCTGCAACATCAGTGAAAAACGAATGATGTGCAGCGAAACCCAGATAATGCCCTTCTGCAGGTTTCATTTTCTTCATGGTCTCGCCGGCAACCTTAATTACATTATTTAATCGCGGGCTGTTTTCGCTGTTCTTCAGGCGAAACTCAACCGGATCCATTCCGGCTTTCTCAGCAAGCTCATCAATCATGCCTTCTTTAGCAAATGCCGTGTAGGAGTGACCCACAGAACGCCAAAAAGTTAACGGTACGTCATGATCGACTGTGACATGATTCACCGTCGTGTTATCAAAGTCATAATCTTCATAAAGGCCTTCGATGCTTGTGTGATCCACTACCCAGCCTGAGAACGCATCTTTGGAAAGACCAACCATAAAATCTATCGTTCCGTCGCCCAACCCGGGGAAGATTCCCGGCATCATGTTCTGCAAAGTACGCGGCGTTATATTGCCACCCACACGTTTCGCGTGCCACGCAGTAATGTCACCGTTCGAATTAACACCTGCCTTTATCTTCATCAGTGAAGCCGGTCGGTATACACCATGTTTGATGTCATCTTCCCTCGACCATAAAAGGTGAATGGGTTTGCCTGTGGCAGCAGCGACTTGCGTCGTCTCAATCACGTGTGTGAGGGTAGCCCGGCGACCGAAGGCACCACCCAAATACGTATTATGGGAACGGACCTTCTCGACAGGAATACCAGAGAACCGAGACACCAGACCTTGCGCCACACCGACGCCCTGGGTACCGGACCAGACATCGGCCTCGCCGTTTTCGATTCTGACTACCGCGTTCATTGGCTCCATGGGCGCATGTGCCAGATACGGCGCCCAATATTCGCTTTCAATAATTTCATTTGCGGCCGCAAATCCGGCATCCATATCACCCGTTTCCGAGTCCACGAGCCCCTCATCATTTTCCATTGCCAGTTGATAGTCACTGCGAATCTTTTTGGTGTCAATATTGGTCAGTTCAATCTTCTGCCACACCGGATTCAGTTTCGCAGCAGCAGTCTTGGCTTGCCAATATTTTTCCGCCACCACAGCTACGCCACTTGAGATTTCAAGCACATCAGTCACGCCGGGCATCTTCAATGCGACGGACTTATCCACCGAAACAAGTTTCGCACCAGCGACAGGCGAACGTCTAACGACGGCATGGTGCATATCAGGTAAATCAACGTCAATTCCGTAAACCGCAGTGCCGGTTGATTTTACGATCGCATCGACTCGAGAGAATTCACGTCCAATGTATTTGAAATCTGCATCTGGTTTTAATGGTGCGGTTTCAGGTGCTGTTAGTCTGATCGCAGTGGCAATGAAATCTCCGTAAGCATGCTGTTCACCATTAATCACTACATGAGCATTCTCCGTGGATAAATCTTCCCTGCTAACACCCAGGTCCTGTGCCGCTGCATCAAGCAGTAAGGCGCGTGCATTGGCACCCGCTTGTCGCAACTGCAGATAATGCGCCCTGATTGAACTACTGCCGCCAGTGCCCTGCACACTCATTGCCGGGTTATTGTAATCACTGTGGGGGCCCGCAAAAGCAACATCCAGATCCTGCGGGTGAACATCAAGCTCTTCACCAATCAAAGTACCCAGCCCTGTCGTGACACCTTGCCCCATTTCGTCTCGGGGACAATAGAACTTAATATTATTATCTGGCGTGACTTGTAAAAAGGCATTGGGAATAAAACCTCCTTCAGCCAGCTCTATAGGAAACTCGGCTGTTGAACAGCCCGATAGTGAGAACCCCAGTACCAGGCCACCGCCCAGAATACTGCTCGATTGAAGAAATTTTCTTCTGGAAAGATTAATGGCCTTCATGCCTTCACCTCTTCGGCAGCGTTATAAGCCAATCCGGTATCAGCAACATTGAGGATCGCCTGCTTAATCCGCGGATAACAACCGCAACGACATATATTGCCAGCCATGGCGGTATCCACGTCAGCTTCGGAAGGTGAGGGGTTATTTTTGAGCAGGGATGCCGCAGACATGATCTGTCCGGATTGACAATACCCGCACTGTGGCACGCTGATGTCTACCCATGCTTGCTGCAACGGGTGCATATTCTCTGGTGAGCCAATACCTTCAATGGTGGTAATTTCCTTTCCAGCGATAGCAGAAATTGGCATGACACAGGTTCGCGCTGCAGCTCCATCAATATGCATCGTGCAAGCACCGCATAATCCCGCACCACAGCCAAACTTGGACCCTTTCAGCTTAAATGTATCTCTAACAACCCACAGAAGCGGCGTATCAGGATCATCATCCGTTCGGACAAGTTTTCCATTCAGTTTAAATTCAATCGTCATTACCTACTCCAGGGTTGATTATTGACCAGCACGAATTCCGGAAAGAATCCGGCACGCGTTGGTAATAAATGTTTGTTCTGATTTAAAAGATTCCGCAAACTGTCGCACATCGTCCGGCAGCCTCGAAGTATCGAGTTTTGATCCGGCACCCATTTGAGCGGTGCCCAACCAGAGGAATGTGAGAGACCCAACGGCATCATTGGCTTGTTCAACCGAAAGCCTCAACCTGGGCGCCAGCACTTCCGCTATTTCGGTCATCATACGTGCCATCAGACGTTTGGATTGAATGACCTTCTCAAGCGAGACATTATGCTCGATCACACTATCGAGCCGGGATAACAATGGTAGTATTCCGGAATCCGAATGCATCACGTCGTTAAAATTACGCGCGAATTGTTCATCAGACGAATCTGATCTAACCATTTCACTAAACCGTCCACTCCACACTGCCATCTTTTCACAAAAAAGCGCCAGCAGGACATCTTCACGGGTTTCAAAATAAAGGTATAGGGTACCTTTGGCGACGCCTGCCAGTTTGCCAAGTTTCGCCATGGAAAATGCTTCGTAACCCACGTCACCCAGATGTTTATTCGCGGAATCGAGGATGACTCTACGCCGAAGCTGCTTTTGCGCCTCGGTCCTCGCCCTTCGTCCAGCACTGACTTTTTCCAACGATCTCAACTCGCATAACTGACTGCCAGTCATTAGTATAAATGACCACCGGTCATTTGCAAGGATTTACGCCATCAGCATACGCACCAGACGCTCATAGTCCAACCAACTCTGCTCGTTCCGACACCGGACTTGAGCGCTGTCTGAATCCCATCGCCATTGTTGGCCTTGATGAATATCGTAGACGGCATCTTCTTCAGGCGACCAGTGATGCTGCTCAAGGCTAGTGATCATCTGGCTTCGACATTGTTCTCCATGACATGGGTGGGCGCAAATAAATACTTGCCTGATCTGGTTTTTACCTGACCCAGATGACCGAGCACACTTGACCATCCGGTGTCTACAAAGCATCTCCAGATCAATTAATCCAAAATTTCTTGCTCAGGGTACTTTTGCCATGAGGCAAAAAGGCGGTTTAAAATAAACTATTCAGCGCAGGTTTAAGTTGAGGGCAGATCCGAAGCGTTGAATCAGCGTAACCGCACCGCTCTAGGTGCCGGAGTAAGATTTACATTTGTAATTTTTACTCCGACCCCAGTTATTATCGCTATTTGCCGAAGGTGTAGGCGATCTCGGCACCATAAGTACGTGGCGGTCTGACTGATGCATAGGACCAGAGGCCAGCAACATCGTAGCCGTGGGTATAACCATCTTCGCCTGTCAGGTTGCGACCAAACAGGCTGATAGTAATGCCATTGTCGAGCGCAGCATTCACAGAAAAATCAACCAGATTCTGGTCTTCATTCTCAAGCTCTGGTGCATTCGTGACATTGACGTAGTTCGAACCTATATGATGGTAAGCCAGTCTTGCCCAGGCTGTACCGATCGGGATCTCCCACTCAAAGGTTGCATCTATCGTACCCGTCCACTCAGGTGCGCGTCGGAATTCGAGGTTCGACAGGTCGACCAAACTGCCAT
>DTZW01000181.1 GCA_012961165.1 Gammaproteobacteria bacterium
ATGAGTATGTGATCGCTTTGCGGGCAGTCGAAACAGTCGATTTTATGACAGCCAACTGGAAACAGATTCCCTACGAAGTACTTGGGCATATCTCCACTCGCATCATTAACGAGGTACGTGGCATCAGTCGTGTGACCTACGATATTTCAGGCAAACCCCCAGCGACGATCGAGTGGGAGTGAGTGGTACTGCCTGGCAGAGACCCCCACGGGTCTACATACGAACTAAGATCTTCAAGATCCCACAGCCAGACAATAGACTGTCCGGGAATAAAGCATCGCAAGCACGCGGTTTATGCCCCACACGGCGGCGGCCAGGACGGCTACCCTGGACCGGGATGCTGGTCGGTACCAGCACCACCGGCTGAGTCGCCTCAGGTGCTTTGGCTGACGAACAAAAGCCAACGATACCGTCCCAATGCTGCATTCACACCATCGCGGCAGGGCTTTGCCGGGCCGGGTGGCTGGAATAGGACCGACGCAGGAGAAAAAGTTCGTGGGATATCGGAGACGTTAAAGGAATTTTGGCCCAGTCAGGGTTATCGAACGGTTCCTGAGTGTAATGCCAGGTCACTCTACAGCCGTAAATGACTGATGAGTTGGGACATATGGGGCGTTTATTTTTCCTTTACACCCACCAGCGTCTGGGCGATGTTTGCAAGAGATGGGCTGACGATTACTGATATAGATTAGGTGGATCGCTAGAAAAGACAATAAAGAAGCGTTTTGGGAGTCAGTGTTCAAGCGCCGCCATATTTACCTGCTGTAGAACCTTATGGCGTCCGCCGAGACCCCTAAATTTAACCTTACTGTCGATAATTTCGACGTTGGCAGATACTCCCCTCAGTTTGGCGAACAGGACGCCGTTGGCAGAACCATGGGACAGTGTAACCCGTGAAATAACCTCAAGACCCTTGCTGTCAATGAAGATGGGGTCCAGCAGAATGTGGTCTTCTTTTGTGTGGGCGATCAATTGGCCCTGCACGTTCTTCACGTTCAGCATCTTGTCCAGTGGTGACTTCTTCTTGGCAGGGTCTCGAAAGCCTGCAATGAGCGGCTCCACATCACGCATCGTAAGGCTCATCCGGCCGTCAATCTTCATAGGTTGATCCCAGATCAGATTTCCCTCGCTGATAACGAACTTACCCCACCAATCCTTTTTAGTTTTACGCCCCAATGTCACGAGTTGTGTATCGTGAAGCCACAAGGCTGTGTCCCGTAAACGGTAGGTTTTTCGACCATAATCACCCTCGGTCAGATTTGCCGATAACTCAAAAGCGGTGTGAATCTCTCTGTCACGCGCTATCAGCGATACCTCCTCACCTATCAGAGTGATGCTGCCTTCTGCGGTGCCGCCGTTGAGAGTCATCCCGCCACGAAGTATGCCTGTGCCGGAAAGGAACTTGAGGCCGGACTGTCGGGGTAGGTAGGCATTGTAGTGGGTAATGTCACGGATTACTCCTTCACCGATATCAAAAGAAAATTGACTCCGGTTCTCCAGTTCCTGATGGTAAAGATACAGCCTTGGGATCCGCACCGAGGCAACCAGATTCTTCCCCTCGAGATAGGCTTCCGATTGCCCTCCCTGAGTCAGGTGAAAGTCGTCGATTGCGACCTGGAGCCGTACTGGATGCTCGGCTTTCGCATCGACGCTTCCCCGGATCTCACCACTACCAGAGGCCTCCAGGGCAAGAAATGTGGTCTGGAAGTTTTCAGATTGAAAGGCGAGATGACTGCCATCGACTACCTCACCATCTTTCAAGACCACTTTGGCGTCAAGATATCCAGTACCCGCGACGCCAAAGTTGTATAGCGCATTGGGCAGAAAGTAAGTCCTGCCGAGGTTTTCGAGGCTGCCCTTTGCAGTAATTATTCCCGACCAGAATTTCAACATGTCCTTTCCCCGATTCTCACGGAGAATATTTTTGGCAACAGTTAAATCCGCACTAATCTGGAGTATTCTTGCTGAGTCTTGTGGTTGGGATAGATCACCCACAGCCATACCGGCCTGAAGACTGCTTATCTCTATATGCCCGCCTCTGGTAACGAAACGCATCGTCAGCGCGTCCAGTTTGCCGTTACCCTCCAGAGTAATTTCGTTAAAGTTCGCTTTTCGAATGTTGTTCGCGGAAATATTCGTGAGTCTGATAGTCCATGGGGGCTTAGCTGACTTTTGTGCTGTAAAAGGTTTGGGTTTTTGCTCTGAATCGATCTGGATGACACTGGTGGATGAGCTCTGTTCGGTCAGGATAGACGGCAGCTTAGCTTTTTTATTTTCCGGGTTTTGGACGTAACTTACTTCAACGCCGTCACCGCGTAGTTTTCGGATGTTGATCGTTCGAGTGATGAGGGGGATGAGTGACAGGCTAACGGAACCGGAATCAATACTGAGATTAAAATGGTTTCCTCTTACAGTCGTGGAGCTAAGTTGAAGGTCTTCGATGTGAAAATACCCAGGAACCAATGTCCATGCCGATCGCCATTGCATCGTCAATTTTTCAGGTTTCCAACTGATCATTTTCTCCGCAGCCCCCGAGACAATGAGGATATTGCCAATGACTGGATAGGCCAGAAGGACTCCACCGATAAGGCTGAGAAGTCGGGTGGTTACCTTTTTAATAGCCATGGTAGAGCTGTCAGCACTGGGATGGGTGTATTATTCTCAAAAAACACTGTTCGTGATAATGGTTTCGAAACAATAATGGTGATTAACCCTTTGTCCCACATTATAAGCGATGGGTTTTTCGATCATGCGCTCGAAATTGATCCTAAGCAGTCCTGATCCCGAGCGTTTTTAAACGAAAAGCTTAAATGGCAATGACCCCGAGCAAGAAAATTTTATCCATGGGGTTAGCGGCAATCTGCCTGTCGAGCGGATGCGCTTCACTCGCTCCTCCCGTCGAACGAAATCTTCAAATCACACCAGCGGTTGCGAATGATACCGAACTGGATCAGATCATTTCGACGGCCTTGGCACCTTTCCCAAAGAGAAGTGGCGCACACTTTTTGAAAGACGGTCTTGCCGCATTTGCGGCACGTCTCGCCGGCGCAGACCGGGCGAGCCGGTCGATCGACGCGCAGTATTACCTTTTTCATGATGATGTTACCGGGAAACTGTTGGCCCACAGGTTCCTGTCGGCCGCCAATCGCGGGGTAAAGGTACGACTCCTGCTGGACGATATCGGAATTCAGGGCAAGGACTCCTACCTGCTAACTCTCGATGCCCATCCCAGAATTGATGTACGCATTTTTAACCCCTTCGCCAATCGCCGATTCCGGTTGTTTGAATACCTTTATCGGTACGGGGTCGTGACCCGTCGGATGCATAACAAGTCGATGATTATTGACGGTGTTGTCGCAATTACCGGAGGGCGAAATGTTGGTGACGAGTACTACGACGACCATAAAACATCGAACTTTTTGGATATGGACGTCATGGTTTTCGGCCCCGTGGTGCGGGATATCTCAGGCCAATATGACGAATACTGGAATAGTCGTTTTTCTTATTCCATCAGCGAACTTGCCCGCAAACAGATGGCCCGGGAGGAAGCTGAGGCAGGCTGGGTGCAGTTGGATCAGCATGCGCAAACCCAGAAAGACGGTATCTACCTCAAAAGATTGCGCGAGACTCCGTTTTATGACCACCTGCAGGCTGGAACGCTTCCCGTGGTGATAGCACCAGCACTTGTTCTTGCGGATCGGCCAGAAAAAATCCGGCTACCATTGGATGATACCAGTACCCACCTAGGCCCAGATCTATGGCCGCTGTTTAGGCAAGTCTCAGAAGAACTTCTGATTCTCAATCCGTATTTTATCCCAGGTCATGATGGTGTCGCGGCACTGACGGAGGCCGTAAGCCGGGGTGCCCGGGTCATCGTCCTGACTAATTCTCTGGCGTCCAATGATGTTGCGATCGTGCATGGCCATTATGCGAAGTACAGGAAAGCACTTTTGCGGGCGGGCGTTGAACTTTACGAATTAAGAGTAGATAGGCCCACGAGCACCTCATCGGATCTTGCCGACGAGGGCGACGAAGCCCATATGAGTCTTCATGTCAAAACATTTATCTTCGATAGAAAGAAAACGTTTATCGGGTCTTTAAATCTCGATCCGCGGTCGGTATACCAGAATACCGAACTGGGCGTAGTCGTCGAGGATGCCACGATGGCAGAAGAGATCGCCACCATTACTATCGATCGGCTCCCGGACATAGCCTACGAAGTGGGCCTTGATGAGGGTGACAGGCTTTTCTGGTTGGGCCGGGATCCCGTGACTCATGAGATAACGCGTTATCAGAGGGAGCCTGACGCGAGCATCGTTCAGCGCGTTCTTGCAGCCATTTCGAGAGTGCTTCCGGTGGAGGGACAACTCTAATATGCCAAGGTCATCAAATCGCACCATAACGTGGGTGGACTGCCCGAATCGTTGCACCTGTCGCTTTTGGAGCCTTTGAAGGA
>DTZW01000182.1:0-264 GCA_012961165.1 Gammaproteobacteria bacterium
ACGTTAACGCCGCATGCTCGAGCCCTAGAGGCGAAGTTAATCCCGATGGCGTTGGAGATTAACGAGCGAGCGCTGGAAGGTATTACAAAAAAAGAGGCAGACACTGTTCGAAAAGTGTTGGCGAAAACCTACTTTAACCTCACTAAGGAAGACTAATAATAGCGACACCAATCACGCCGATCAGTCCAGTTGGCAGCTATGCACAACCGAGTTGATTGATCGACAAACAAAGATCGGAGCACTGTTTGTCTACAGGCGTCGCGT
>DTZW01000182.1:311-4449 GCA_012961165.1 Gammaproteobacteria bacterium
GAAGAGGACCTGGAAGAAGCACAAAACGATGCGAACATTCACCGTGTTGAAACCCCCAGGGAATGAATCGAACATGGCCGATTCACTCCCCGGGCCGTGTTAATTTACTCTTTGCTTTGCCAGGCTGACCCAGCCCAGTCAGATGCCTCGCCGTCTCCGGGAACGGCTACTTCTTTGATGCGTTCGGGAACATCATCGTATTCAAGTCTTAGCGTTCGGCAGCAGACTGCATGAAGGTTATAACCCATCACATGGTAGGTCAGCTCCAGAATATCTTCATCGGAAAAGTGTGAATGTAGTGCGTCGAACAATTCATCAGACGCGCGGCCGTTGTCATATATCAGCGCGTCAGCCCAGGCCAAAACAGCTCGCTCTTTGGCGTCGAACACTTCTGAGACCTGCCAATGGGTAATTGCCTTGATTTGTTCTTCTGGTACGCCGTGTTTGCTGGCTGCCTTGCAGTGTTGTGAAAAAACAAACTGGCTTCCTGCTGCATAACCTGCCCTGGTAATGACAAGCTCTCTAGCGCGGTTATCCAGTTGGCTGACACTTTCACTGGCAAACATGCCGAAGTGGCGGTTGCGTGATCGAATATGTATGGCACAAGAGCGAAAACAGACCACCTGTTACCCGGTGTGCCTGTTGCTGTACCTGGTTCATCGACCGGGTCTCGATTAGGGAATAGCGCGTCGTAATACTTTAGAACGTTATCGGGTGCGTCTTTTCGTGAAACCTGTCGAAGCCGGAGCATAACTTTTCTCCTTGATGGTTATCTGTTGAAATACAAGATATTCCCCTGGCTGTCAAAGGAATTGACATACTTTCTTCTCGGCACCTATGATGTGTATTCATTTATGAATTCGCTCGTGCGAGTCTGACGTTGCACCCGCCGGAGCAGTTAGTTGCAGTAGAACATACACCTAGAGGACGCTCGCAATGCCCAGCAATGACAAGTTTGAGTTTCGAGGAATCAATCATCTCGCCCTGGTATGTCGAGATATGAAGAAGACAGTTGAGTTCTATACCGAAGTCCTTGGTATGCCTTTGACCAAAACGGTTGTTTTACCAGGTGGTGGTGGTCAACATTTTTTCTTTGACTGTGGAGGTGGCGATCAGTTGGCCTTCTTCTGGTTTCCAACCGCGCCTGACGCTCAACCAGGCGTCACTCATGCGGCAAGCCTGGTAGCAAAAGGTGATATCACCTCCGCGCATGCTTCAATGAATCATGTGGCCTTTGATGTTCCACTTGAGAAGATGGACGAGTACAAAAAGAAACTCGCTGACGCCGGCATAGCTTCCACCGATGTCTATCATGACGATTCCGAAATAGGTATCAGCCAGGAAGTTAACGAGACCACGTTTGTAAGATCGATTTATTTCAAAGATCCCGACGATATTTTACTCGAATTTGCATCCTGGACGCGCGAGCTAACTGAGGCCGACGTCAATGTTGAGCCGATGAGTGCTGCTAGTTGACAGCAGGTATCCTGGAATACGTTCCGGCAAATGCTTGTTCGTATGCGTATTCGGTTATGCCTCGCGATTTCAGCGCATCAAGCCAACGTTTAGTCAAACCCTGCTCGTGTTCCAGGCCCAGTTTAGTGCCAATGTTAGCGCTTAAAAAGTAAGCGACATTGTGCATTCCTTTACGTATCTTCGAAGTCGAAGAATCAAACGAAAAGGTTGTTCTAAAGGTCTAGCTATATGTCCAAAGATGCCGAAACATTACAACGTCTGGTGGATTATTCAGATATTAAACAGATCCTGGCACAGCACAGTCGTGGCATCGACCGCAGCGATGCGAGTCTGTTCGATTCTGTCTACCACGACGACGCAACTGTCGACTATGGTTTTTTTAACGGTGTTGCTTCCGAGTTTGCAAAGATTGTAACCGCAGGTGATACCGACTCGCCGCCAACACTCCATCGCAGCAGCAATATGTGGATCAAGCTTCAGGGTGACACAGCACGCTCCGAGAGCTATGTCATGGCCTACTCACCTGACACGGAAACCGGTGTTCAATCTCTCATCGGCGGCCGATATCTCGATAAACACAGTAAGCGAAATGGCGTCTGGAAAATAGATCATCGCCTGTATGTCCTGGATTGGAATGCAAACTGGCACGCAACAGGATCTGCAGCCGAAGATTTCGTTAAACCATCCAACTGGGGCAATCAGAGAGAGAAAGACACTGCCCACAGCACACTTGCCGATTGGAATCGATTATCAGGAGGAACTTCAGTGGCCCACAATTCATTGATAACAGAAGAACTATTAATTGCAGCTAATGCCGCACTGGCAAAGCAAACTATCCATGACCTGATAATGGCGCAGACACGTGCAACCGATCGCGCGGACCTGGATGGCCTTCTCGCAGTTTGGCATCCCGGTGCCACCGTCGACGGAGGGTTCTTTGTAGGCGCCGCAGATGAATACTGCCGCACGATTCTCGAGTTGACAGCTGGTTTCAAAAAAATGTCACACCACGTCGCTAACGAGTGGATCGAGGTAAAAGGCGATAAGGCAGTCTCAGAGAGCTATGTTGTCGTTTTCGTGACCAAGCAGGATGACGATGGCGACCTCTGGGACGAACTGACCGGAGGTCGATATCTGGATAGCTTTTCCAGCATTAATGGTGAATGGAAATTTACCGAACGTAAGTTTATTAATGACTGGAATACACGCCATGAATGCAGTGATCAGACCGGCGAAGGCATGTACCAGGCACTAAGTACCGGCGGTCATAAATACCCCAACGACCCTGTCTACGCACATTGGAGCTAATCTCCACTATTGCCTAGCGCCGCTTAGGTAAACGGGCTCGAGCCAGACAAATCTGGCTCGCTTTCATGGCGTCTTTTGGCGGTTTTTACTTAGCTTCTGATATTGGAACAACCAACACCAACACCATTGTTCATCCCATAACATCCTTAAGTTGAATGCCTGACGTTAACATCGTCTGCTGCTCCAACTTCTATTAGGCTTTGGACAGCCTATTGACTCAAAGCTTTGGGTATCAGTAGTGAGCCCAGACTCGAGCTCGGAAACATCTGAGAACCGTAACCTGTCGATGCAGGGAAGTCGCAATTATGTGCCGATCCTGCTTACATTTACTGCATCTATACATTTCGTCGACAGACAAATTCTGAACGTGCTTCTCGAGCCAATCGGTCAAGAGTTTACATTATCCGACAGCTTGCCCGGTCTATGGTCAGGTATCGCGTTTGCCGCTTTTTATAGGGCTCGGTCCGTTTTTTGCAGAAATGCTGAGCGATCTTGATATCCCGCATCCCGGAGACGAATCACTCCGCCGGTCAATGATCAGCGTTCTTATGGTTAGCGTGCCGGGCATTGTTCTCTACTTAAGAACGGCCAGTTCAGCTCTGAGAGACATCGGTCTAAGCCAGAGTAAATAGCCATCACGCTGGTCACTGGTCCATGGGAAAAACCACGCTTGAGTCATTGCGACGTTTTGGTTATTCTGCTGGTGGTCCGAGACTAAACGTGCGAGCCAACTGTAACCGTATATAAGTTCTGAGGTAGTACCTAATAATAAATTAATAAGGAGTCCTTATGAGTTTTAATCAAATCATGCCCGCGCTAGGTATTCTGGTGGCAATTATTTCAGCATTTGTTCCGCTGGAGTGGTGGCCTTTAATACTGCTGCTTATAGGGCTAGTACATGGTTTTGGGGGGCAAGAAAAAGACCCTGTGATCATAGTTTCAGTGGTTCTCGCGGCGATTGCCTTTCCAACTATTGCCGATAGTTTGAATGCGATTCCCATGATCGGTGCACATCTTGACACCATTATTGATAATTTCGCCATCGCCATCGGCGGTTACGCGATAGCCCTTTTAGTTTTGGATCTGAAAGACAGGATCATGCCCGCCGAGGCTTGATTCAACACAGGGTCAGGCATCAACCTGATGCCCGATCCTGTTTTTAGCATTGTTTTTAGCATGAAGTGGCTATCAGCCACGCTGACCAGCCTCTGGCCAGCACAACTTTTACCCTGCCTCCTGTGATATTGATCGACTTTGACCCTCAAGCACAGAAACCCGCATACCCAGAAACCCGCATACCCAGAAACCCAAGGCATGGCGACTGATCACTGCGATATTTGACAAACCTTATGCC
>DTZW01000183.1 GCA_012961165.1 Gammaproteobacteria bacterium
ATGAAAGGATTTTCTCTTATTGAATTGATGATTGCGCTGGCAATTATTGGGGTGATTAGTTCAATTGCCTATCCCAGTTACCAGAGTTACATACAAGATACCTATCACGCGCAGGCTCAGGCAGACGTGAAAGCCTGTGGGCTGGCGCTTGAGCGTTTCTATGGTAATGGGTTCACCTACCTGGGGGGCGAAGCGGAGTGTACGCTCTGGTCGCCCGCCAGCGGTGCGCTGGCTTCCAGACAATACACGTTGGCGGTGACGCCGATACCTCTGGGGCAAACGTATACCATCACCGCCACCCCTGTTAGTGGTGGCTGTGCTGGAAGGTGTTATTCGTTTGAGTCCGACGGAACGGAGACAATCCAATAAGGATCTGACCTCCTATCGTTGGATTGTTTCCGCTTGTCGGGCACACAAGGCCTTTGCGCCGCAGTTCTATAGAATCGTCCGGGCCCTTGTTAACATTGGGGGCGATATATGGGAGTTGTATGAGGCGTTTCGAAGGCTTCACTATGGTAGAGATGTTGTTCGTTATCGTGATTATCGGTATCGGCATGTCTATTGCCGTGCCCAGCTTTCAGGGAATGCTGCAAAGAAACCGGCTGGCAACTCAAGCTAATGATTTGACGATGGCCATAAACCTGGCCAGGTCCGAGGCAAGCAGAATTGGCAACATTGTCAGCCTGCAGGCCGCTGTTGGTGACTCCGGCAATGAGTTCGGTGGAGGATACTGCATTGTCACCGGCAATCCTGGTAACTGCAACGGCACGGTTTTTAGGCGTTTTGCGGCGATTCCGGGAACAGCAACACTAGCGGGGCAACCAGAAGGCGGCTGGGCTGTACCTCGGACCTCGATACAGTTCAACGGACGGGGAGGGTTGAGTGGAACAAGCAACCAATACCTTGATCTATGTCTGGAGGGGCAGCTCGGCCGCCGGATTGAGATAAACATGATTGGTAGACCAAAGGTCTGGAGAGAAGCAGAACCCGGTGATCCAGTCCCTTCAGTGCAGCCGGATTGCTGATATGAAAACGCTTTTACTTTCCCGACAACGACAAAAAGGGTTTTCCCTGATCGAGGTGCTTGTTTCGGTTGTTATTATGTCCGTGGGCATTCTTGGTGTCGCAGGATTACAGGTGCTAAGCCTGCAACAAAACAGGAGCTCATTGTTTCGTTCAGAAGCACTCATGCTGGGTGGTGACATACTCGACCGGATGCGCGCAAACCCGCTTCAGAATTATGCTGGGTTCGATTTTCTAGATCCGCCGCCGCCGTCGGCGTCCAACTGTGTTGCTGACAGCTGTACCGCTGCCCAGATGAAAGACTTCGACATTGCATGGTGGCGCTGCTCGATCAATCACCTGGATGCCAGTAACAATCCTTTTGAAATTTGCGTCACCTTGGGTGTGACAGGTTCGTCACTGCCTGGAGGACAAGGAGAAATAGCGGATATCGGAGACGAAACGAATTGCAGCGTTGAGGCCGGGGAATCCTGTGTGATTGTCCAGTGGGTTGAGAGTCAATCTAAGAACCCGACCAATAGCTCGGTCACGCTTCGGGCAAGGATCAACTGATGTATCGATCGCTGCAGAAAGGTTTGTCCCTCGTCGAGCTGATGATCTCGTTGACCGTCGGGTCAGTTATTACTGCTGGGGTTGTGCAGTTATTCAGTGCCAACTCTGAAACGTATGGCGTGATGACAGGACAGTCTCGGATGCAGGAATCTGCCCGGTTTTCGCTCGACTTTATTGGTCGTGATATCTACAAGGCAGGTTATTTTGGATGTTTTTCGAGTAATGAACAGCTTTTCTGGACCGCGGCAAGTGGTGACGACATACCCTATGAATTTGATTTAAGAAGAGGGCTCCAGGGCTATAACGCTCCTGCCGTAGATCGTTTCTGGGATCCGGTTCTGGACGATCTGCCAACGACAGTTAACGGGACGGATACCAATGTGTTTGAGGGCGGCATTGGCATCAATACAGACAACATTGTAAGTGGCACAGATGTCATAACAATCAGGAGCCTTTCGCAACGAGACGTTGAAACCCGTTTGGCAGAGGAGCTTGTAAACGCCACCGATGATATTAAAGTCGTGAAGCCCGCCGATGGCACCGAACTTGGTTTCGATGTAGGTGATCTTGCAATGATTCACGATTGCGAGAAAGCGACGATATTTCAGGTGACTGGCCCAGTGCCCGGCTTATCAACCGAGTCGGATCCGATCGTTATTGAGCACGACGTTGACATAGCGGTCCCTTGGGGGAATAGTTTTTCGAGATTGGCGATTAAAAACAGCTTTGGTACCGACGCTTATGTTAGTGCCATTGAGACGAACACTTACTTTATTGCTCCCGGTCAAGGGGAAAACAATAGTGGCCAAGCGCCGCTCTCACTGTGGAGAAAATCCGGAACAACATCCCCGGTTGAACTTGTTGAGGGGATCGAAAATCTGCAAATTCTTTATGGTGTATCGACCGACGATGACCTTACTCCAAACCAATACGTGAGCTCAATCAACGATGTAAGCCTGAAAGATGTCGTGACCATTCGGGTCACGGTGATCGCTAACTCTATTGATGATGTTGGCGGTTCCAGCTCCCCAACACACGGCTGTACTATCCAAAACTGCTATACAGGTAAAGGTGAAGCAGCGATAGACGGTTTGATACGCCGAGCTTTCACCCAAACTTTTATGCTCAGAAACAGAAGCTAATGATGATGAAGCGAAACCACCAAGTCCTGCCAAGCAAACGACGTCAAGCGGGTATCGTCTTGTTCATGAGCCTGGTCATGTTGCTGTTACTGACAATGTTAGGAGTTTCATCGATTCAGACGACGTCACTGCAGCTACGGATGGCGCGCAACGCCAATGATGGGAATCTCGCTTTTCAGGTAGCGGAAGTGGCGCTGCGAGACGGAGAAAATCTTCTGGAGAATCTTAACAGCCTGACTGATTTTGGCGTTCCCCTTCCCCCTGGCGTTGCATGCCCACCCTTTGTAATACGCGTCCAAGGTTATTACTTTGAGGCAGCGCCCTGTGCCGCTCCAAACTGGAAGGAGTTGGACTGGACCGGCGACACTGGCTTTATAGCTAGTACAATCAACGTTACCGGTGTGGCAACTCCGCCAAAATATATCGTCGAGCACGTACAAACAATCATTGCAGATGCAGATGCACTGAATCTTGATAATATTGGCGACGATATAGGGGCTGGTCAAACTGAGGTTTTTCGAGTTACTGCTCGGGGATATGGCGCCACTGCAGATGCGCAAGTCATGATTCAAGGAACCTACGGGAAGCAATTTTAGGTCGTTAAAAGAGCGAAGTAGAACCTTTCGTTCAGTTAATTCGACCCTTGAGTCAATGGTTCGGCTACAAGCTATATCTTGCCTGTATATTATTTTTGGCGTTCGTTCGGTAGAACGGAGCAGCACGTAAAACTGATAAATCGAGAAAACCTATGCGCAACTATTTTACCTTTGGACGACATAAATGGGCGTCACGATTATTCGCGTTAAGTGTTTTTTGCACGGTCCAACTTTGTTGTTCCTTCGCGTTAGCGCACAAGAACTCTGATGGTACCCACGTTCTTGCGGTTGATGACCAGGTTACCGTGCCGTTAGGTGAGACCAGTTTCATTTTTTGTCATCAAGACAACGATAACCTGAACGGAAAAGAAGCACCTTTGACGACGCAGAATAAGAATGGCTCCTTTAAGATTCCCGACAATGGCCCGATGTCAGGTGCCTCTTTGGTTAACGAGGCGCGCTGTAATGATGCGTTTCTGGGCAGGTCTGATTATTTCAATGCAGTGAGTATTTCGCTAACGCCCGGGGCGCAGGGTACTGGATCCATCCGTTATAGAATCAAAGATGGCGACAGAAAGAATTTTACCAGGAACAAAGACAACAATAATGCCGGTTGCAATAGCCCTGGTATCAATAATGACTCCTGTGGGATTCTGACGGTTACCGTGGGCGCGACCGATCTCACCGTAACATCGGGTCCTACGGCGCCAGCGATCGATGAAAACAGCGGCGCGGGTCAAGTTATCTATACCGTAACTGCTAATGCTACCGCTGGGTTGTACGATACAGAACCGCTAATTTACAGTTTTGCTGGGGGCGCTGATGACGCTTCTTTTTCAATAGATTCATCGAATGGGCAAGTGACGCTAGTGGGCGATCCGGATGCCGAAGTTAAGGACTCATATAGTTTTGATGTGAAGGTTGCCGACGTCGGTGGCAATGAGTCTGCGGTCCAAAGCGTCTCCCTGGTAATCAATGGCTTGAACGATAATGCCCCCATACCGCAGGCGAATAGTGTGACCGTGGTTAAGGGGCAATCGGTGACCCAAAGTAACCTGGATACAGGCAATAACCTGTTGCAGGGCTTAATCGATAACGATGCAGGTGATACCCATTCTGTGAACACGGTGTCGGCGTCAGGTCCTAGCAACGGCACTTTGGTACTATCGGCAAACGGCACATTTACCTACACCCATGATGGTACTGGAAACCTTACTGATAGCTTTATTTTTGAGGCTATTGATTCGAGTGATAATCGAGGTAGCGCTTCGGTCTCGATAACCGTTATTGAAGAAAATGATAGTGACCCGGTGCCTCAGGCAAATAGTTTGACCGTCGCAGAGGGTCAATCAGCTGATCAGACCGATCTAGATACAGGGTCTAATCTCTTGCAGGGTCTAACGGACGCGGACGTGGCTGATACGCATACTGTGAATACAACGCCATTGGTAGGTCCCAGTAACGGCACCCTGTCATTGTCGGCCGACGGTACCTTTAGCTATGTTCACGACGGTTCCGAGAATTTCAGTGACAGCTTTCGTTTTGAGGCGATCGATTCGACCGGTAATACGGGCAGCGCCATGGTGATCATTACGGTCACAGAAGTAAATGATAACGATCCGGCGCCGCAAGCCAATAGCGTCACGGTGAACCAGGGCGAATCAGTGACCCAGAGCGATCTTGATACGGGAACCAGCCTTTTGCAGGGGCTAATCGATGCGGATTCGGGCGACACTCACACAGTGAATACGACGCCGGTGTCAGGAACCAGTAGCGGTACCTTGGTATTGGCGGCTAACGGCACCTTTAGCTACACCCACGATGGATCGGCTAACCTGACGGATGCGTTTACCTTTCAAGTGATCGATTCAGGGGCTAACACGGGGGATGCCACTGTCACCATTACAATCACGATACCGGCTGTTGACGCAGCGCAGCCAGAGGCATTTGACGATCATTACAGTGTTTTTGCTGGGCTGGTGATGGAAGAAGATGGTGACCCCATCACCTTCAACGTTCTGTCGAACGATCAGCTGGGTGACGAGCCTGCCTATGTGATTAGAGTAGGTCAGCAAATCGCGGATTCCGAGGGTATACCGCGTGCATGGCGAACCACTTCGCGATTGGTCGATACGTCTAACACGGGGGACTTTTCCATTGCGATGAATGGGGAGGTCAGTTGCTCGAGCGATGAATGCTTGGGAGGGCAGACAGCTGACTCGACGTTAATCGGATTTACGATTTTAGAAAATTCCATCATATACCGGCCCGGGCTAAATTTTAATGGTGAGGACTCTTTTACCTATTGCATCCGAGATGCAGTCCATTCACCAGTGGATGACAGCTGCGCAACGGTGACAGTTTGGGTGACGCCAGTTAACGATTTACCTAGAGTGCCGACGGAAATCGTATACACCATGGATCAGGGTGACGGCCTTTTCGTTTCTGGCGGTAACGGGCTCGGCAGCGTTGTGGATCGTATTGATAACACGGTGATTGACGGGTTGGCCTGCGATCCAAGTGACCTAAGCTGCACTCGAACGTCGGATACCTTGTACTTTTCCGTCACTAGCTTAACGACTGATCAGGGCGGTGTTTTGGAGGCATTTAATAGTGACGGTACATTCACGTTTAGGCCGAGTGCATCGTTCTTCGGGGCGGAGGGTTTCTTTTTTACTGTATGTGACTCGGCGGTCCCATCTGCGGAGACATGTACTGACGGCAACTATGTCACGATCATCGTTAATGAAGGAGGCTCCGCGCCAACGGGTTCGACTGACGGTGTAGTCGAGGTTGATTTTGACCTTGCCGAGATCCCGCTCGAACTGTTGCTGGGTACCGAGGCGAATGTCCTGGTGGTTCACGATGATTCAGGCTCTATGAGCTGGGATATCCTCACAGAAGGAGAGTCGGGTAAATATCGTTTTGGTGGAAATAGAGCGCTTTTTTTTCTCAGTAAGGCAACGAGTAATAATTACAAATACCTTGCGGCGAGCGAAAAAGCACGGACTAATACGGGTTACTGGCGTCTGCGAAATTCGCGATATAACAAGGTGTACTACAATCCGAACACCCGCTACGAGCCATGGGTAGGGTTGGCGCCGGGTGGGCTTAGTTACCCTCCTTCAAACCCTGCACACGCATTGCATAATCCGGTTTCGCCCAATGGGAGTTGGACTAACCTGCTCAACAATCAGCAGTATACCGCGTACGGGAGTAACGGCAATTACACGAACGTTAACCTTTACCTGCCGCGCTACTATGTCTGGGTAAACAAGGATACCTCAGAAGTTAACCCGGACCTTGACGCGACACCTTCTCCCTATAAGGGCTCTGACGCTAGCTATTGCGTGCGAACCTGGCCGATTGATGCGGTTAACGAAGCGAGATGCCTATCTGATGGGCTTCTGATTGAGATTAAGCCTGCGTCACAAGGTGGGTCAGATAGCTACCCCAGACCGGAATCCCGAACGGATTGTGTCACCTCGGATAATTCCTGTTCCTTTCAGGAGGAACTGCAGAACTTTGCAAACTGGTTCACCTACTCACGAACTCGAGAGTTTACCGCTAAGTCGGCCCTCGGCAGGGTAATAGCAGGGTCCGAGAACCTTCGGGTGGGCTTCACCACCCTTCGCTCGACTAGACCCAGTGAGCCAATCAAGACCATGAACAGTTCTGAGAGAACGGGCGCCAAGGCAGACTTACTCAATACAATTTACGAGACTTACTCTAGTGGTGGTACGCCACTAAGGCAAGCGCTGAGGGGAGCGGGTCGACATTTTGCCTGCAAAAGTGGAGACATCTATGGTTCAACCAGTAATTCGGCCCCGGGAGATTCGGCGTGCCCAGTTTTAGCAGCGCCCAACGGTAACTGCCAGCAAAACTTTACGCTGTTGATTTCTGATGGTGCGTGGAACGGAAGCAGCCCTTCGATCGGAAATTCTGACAACAATAACAATACAGATTTCGATGGTGGCGTATACGCTGGCGGAGCCTCCGATACCTTGGCCGACGTTGCGATGAAGTACTACGAAGAGGATATACACCCAGGGCTTCAGGATGAAGTGCAGACTTCGGCAAGGGATATCGCTGGCGCTGCGGAAGATGCGTTCAGGGACAATTCTAATGTCCTGATGCACCAGCATATGAAGACTTTCACGGTTGGTTTTGGTGTAAACGGTCTTGTCGAAGAAGAAGACGTACCAACGAACTACACCACTACCTTTAACTGGGGCAACCCAACCAATTCGGAGAGTAAGATCGATGATATGCGGCACGCTGCACTCAACGGGCGTGGTCAGTATCTCAGTGCGGCAAATCCCCTGGAGTTTTCAGAGGCCTTGGAGAAAGCTTTTGCGGAGTTCCAGCAGGGAAGTGGCGCAGCATCGGCAGTCTCATTTAACTCACAGGAAATTCTCGAGGACACGCTGGTATTCCGTTCTTTTTATAACACAAAGAACAATACTGGCGATCTGATCGCGCAGAGAATTGCCCCTGATGGCGTCGTAACGGAGGAGCCTGTCTGGGAGGCGGCCACCCAACTAGATGCAATAGCGTCGAGCGACCGCGTGATTTTGACCTATAACGGCCAAGATGGAATACCCTTTAGGCCGGCTGCTCTCAACGCCGACCAAAAGGCAGCCTTTAGCGTGGCACCTGGTAGCGATCCAATAGACACGGTGATAAGCCAGCGAGTGTCGTACCTGCGAGGTGACAATGCTAACGAACGTCCTGTTGGTAACTTCCGGGAACGTCCAGGCATCGCCGGTCGCCTGGGTGATATTGTGCACTCAGCGCCCACCTTCATTGGTCCTCCATCGAGGTTACGCAGAGGCAGTGAGCCATTCCCTCAGGGTGTGGGTTCCTACTCACAGTTTCGGTTCGACAATAAGGATCGCGAGCCTGTAATTTATGTTGCCGCTAATGATGGCATGTTGCATGGGTTCGATGCTGAAACTGGTGATGAAGTGGTCGGCTATTTGCCGAATAATCTGATTACAGGCACCTACAGTAATAGCGTTACGAATCTGCTCGATTACCAATATACCCATAAGTACTTTGTGGATTCGACACCAGCCATCAACGATGTCTACTTAGATGTCGACGGTGATGGTGATAAAGAGTGGCGGACCATCCTGGTCAGTGGCCAGGGAGGTGGCGGTAAAGCTTACTTTGCGCTGGACATTACTGATCCAACCGCGTTTGGTGATCTTACGTCAGAGCAGGTAGTGCTGTGGGAGTTCACTGATGAAGATGACACTTACCCGACTGACGGGTTGGGTCTCCCGTTGCTTACTGACGCAGACGGGGACGGTGATGTAGATGACCAGCGTCAGGATCGGTTGTCACCGCCACAGCCCGTCAAAGACCTTGGCTACACGTTGAGTGTGCCGACTATCGTGATGAGTAACCTGTTGGATGATGACTTTGAAAACATCTGGGTCGCAATAGCGGGTAATGGTTACAACTCTACCGCAGGTATTGCCAAGTTGTTGGTTATGTTCCTTGAAGGTGGATTAGATGGCACGTGGTGTCACCCTGACGTTAACCATAATGTTATCCCGAATGGCAGCTATCCCGCTGACTGTCAGGATGGCGATCAGCAGGACTTTGTTAAATTGGATACCGGGTTCGGTGCGCTAACAGGTGTTCCAAACGGTCTAGGTGAACCCAGACTCATCGATGCAGATGGCAACGGCACTGCCGACTATGCTTACGCCGGTGACCTGCAGGGTAACTTCTTCCGTTTTGACATCACTGACGCTAATTTCAATAACTGGAGTGTGACCAAGATTTTTAAGGCCCAGTACAAGCCAGGTACAGCAGATGAGAAAAACCAGCCGATCACCACTCAACCGCTTGCCATCGTTCACCCTACGGAAGATGAAGGCTTTATAATCATTTTTGGCACAGGTGCTTATCTGCGAAACGGCGACTCTACCGATGCAGAAACCCAGTCTATTTACGGTATCTGGGATCGGCTTGGGTCGGCGCTTGTATTGAAGTCCCAACTTCAGCCTCAAAGTTATACCAATGTTGACGATGTGTTGGGCAAGTTAAGAACCCTCTCAGATGATGATGTTGACTATACTGTCGCTGGTTCTCAAAAAGGTTGGTATAACGATCTTGATTCTCCAGCGGCAGGCGCTTTGCCAGGTTCTCCAGCCGAGCTTCCTGGTGAGAGAGCTGTAAGAAACATACAGTTGCGTGGTGGCATCGCGTTCGTGAACTCTATCTTCCCAAGGGCGCCTGGGAGTTGCGTTGGGCTGGCGGGTGGAGCAGTCTTGTCGTTCTGCCCGGCTACCGGTGGTTCAATCTGCTTTAATCGAACGGTGTTTGACCTGAACGACGACGGTACCTTCGATGGTAGCGACGATATAGGCGGCACTCAGACGGCTGCGGGTATCATCCTTGAGGACCCTGCGCCGCCCACAGACTCGACGTTCATCGATAATAAACGAGTGACCCAGTATGGCCGCGAGCTGCACATTATTTCAACGAATACCTCGGTGAGCGGGAACACAGGCCGGCTGTCATGGAAGCGACTAGAAACGGTAGATTAGGAGAAATAGGGTGAAAAAGTTACTGATGTTACTTGTCTTGATGATGCCGTTAGTTGTGTTAGCAGAGACCTTCGATGAAATGCTGCAAGGGTTGGATGGTCAGGCTTTTAAAAGGTTTGAAAATGGCGTTATTGTTGAGCTGAACTATGTGACCAGAACGATCCAGGTCAGCGGTTATGACTACCAAGTCAGCCCCGCTTTTGGCGAAAATGTGACGGACATTTCGTTATATGGAACCTCGGCTGGATCACTCGAACTTCTGTCCGTTGGGATGAAAGTAGAGATGGAGTACTTCGAGCTTGGCCATGCAAGATTGGCGACGGCGATAAAAGAACTTGACCCAAACCTTGAAGTTGAATTCTAACATCTAAGCTGCCGACCTTTCCGGTCGATGGGGTGTCCAGCCTTATCGACCGAACGGTTCTGCCTGACCCTGCCCTGTACATTGATCACGATCTGGCGTGCATACTTCGGGTTGGCGTTGGCCGGGCAGATGACAAAATTCCCGTTTTGAAATTTCGTATATCCCATCGACGTCATCTGTAGGTACTGTTTGTTCTGGAATGCACGCCAGGTAACTGAGTTATCAGAGTTATTGTTTGATATACGAGCGATGAGTTTTTCTTCAGGTTCATGCCTTGCGTTTCTGTTCCTGTCCAGGAACACCGAAAGTTCACCTGCCCAGGAAGCGCCACATTTTCCGTTAGCCTTTGTCGCGCATAATGTCGCGACCGTGTGGTATTGCACCGCTGTGTGACGGGTAAAGTTGACGGCGGCGACCAGTCGATTGATTGAGGATGTCGTTTTACTGCGAATGAGCATGGCGTTAATGGGCGGAATCACGAATGCCATCAACGTCAGGCTAATCCCCAGAACAGTGATCATCTCGAAGGTGGAATATCCAGATCGAAGGCCGCGCATAACAGTGTCCCGTTACTAATAATGCTATCTGGCATCAGATTAGAGCGGGAGCTGTGGGATTAATGCAGGACTTCTCGTCCAGGTGTGCGAGCGTTTAACCAGTCAACAGGTGAGTCTAATTCAGACCCAGTTTTTTCAGCTTGTAGCGTAACGCGCGGAAGGTAATACCCAGCTTCCTGGCCGCTGCTGTTTTATTCCATCGAGTCGTTTCAAGGGCATCAACGATGAGGCTCTTTTCAATATTTTCCAGATAGGAATCCAGCGACTCCTCATCTTTCGGTAGCGCTGATCCAGGTGTTTTATCGATCGCCTCTTCTGGCTCCCGCGCGTCGTCCTCACCATCGTATACTGGTTTGGTGAATTGCTCGTCTGTCGGAGACGTAAGGGTCAACTGCAGGTTGTCGGGCATGATGATATCGTTCTCACACAGCGTGATGGCTCTTTCCAGGATATTCGCAAGCTCTCGAACATTCCCAGGGAAATGATACCCGGTGAGTTCGCTGATCGCCTCGCTGCTGAGCCTGGGCTTCGGGACCTGGTAGTCATCTGCAATCCTGCTGAGTAAATCCTCGGCAAGAACTGGAATGTCCTCAGCGCGCTCCCGAAGGCTTGGCACGTGGAGCTCTATGACATTAATACGGTAAAAAAGATCTTGCCGGAAGGTCCCGCGCTCAACCTCGGTTGTCAGGTCCTTGTGAGTTGCGCTCAGAATTCGCACATGAACACTTAGTTCCTGCTGCGAACCAATCGGCCTGATCGCCTTCTCCTGAATACCGCGGAGCAGCTTCACCTGCATTGCAAGGGGGAGGTCTGCTACTTCATCCAGGAAAAGCGTTCCTCCATTGGCAGCCTGGAAGAGGCCTTCCTTGTCCGCAACCGCGCCTGTAAAACTTCCCTTGGTGTGACCAAAAAACTCGCTTTCCATTAGCTCGCTGGGAATTGCGCCGCAATTAACGGGAATGAATGGACCCCCAGCACGCGGACCATTTTCGTGAATCGATCTTGCCACCAGCTCTTTACCACTGCCGGATTCGCCACTGATATAGATAGGAGCCTGGCTTCTCGCCAGTTTTGATATCTGCTTGCGCAGCGCGATCATTACTGTTGTTTCACCCAGAAGGCTGGGTGAATCGATGCCGGTTTTGGTGTCCAGGGGCTTCAGGTTCAGCGCTGTGTCGACAAGACTCCGCAAGAGTTCGAGGTTGACTGGCTTGGAAACGAAATCGAATGCACCCGCTTTCAATGCTTCAACCGCAGAATCCATACTGCCGTGTGCGGTGATTATTGCAACGGGTACCTGTGGATAGTTGCTGTTAATGTGTTGGACGAGCTCAATGCCGTTACCGTCCGGCAGGTTCATATCTGTCATACAGAAGTCGAATTCATTGTTTTGTAATAGCGCCTTGGCAGAGGTTACATCTTTTGCGCTTAATGTTTCGATGCCCATACGACCCAGTGTGATCTCCAGAAGCTCACGAATGTCAGGTTCGTCATCGACAATAAGTGCGTTCTTCTTTGGCATTGGTTTTTATGGTTCCGTGAAAGTTATCTTGAACGAACTTCCGCCCGTGTCTGCTCGTTTGTAATTAAGTCGAGCATCGTTCGCGGCACATAGTTCTTTTGACAAGTAGAGGCCAAGACCCGTTCCGGTCGTTTCTGTAGTGTAGAATGGTTCGAAGAGGTTGGACACTAATTCCTCATCAACACCATGTCCGTAATCAATAATTTCAAGGAACGGTAAGCGTGTCTGCGGGTCCCTTCCACCCCGTATCGCCAGTCTCGGTTCGCTTGTTTTCTTTTTGCTGTATCTAATGCCATTTTGGCAAAGGTTCTCCATAATCTGTGACAAATGAAGTGGGTCTGCTGTTATGACGGTATCGTTGGGATTCAGCAGTACCGTGATCTGGGGTTTTTCCTGCCCATCGGTTTCGAACTCTGTCACGAAGTTCGACAGCCACTGGGCCAGCACAATTATTTGCGGCTCTGCTGATTTTCTTCGCGACAGCTGTAGTACGTTTTCGATAACGCCATTCATTCTGACACTGTGGTTTTGAATGATCTCGCACAGGCGAGCGTCACCTTTGTCCAGGTTTTTTGATTCCCCTAACAGCTGAGCTGCGTGGCTAATGGCGCCGAGCGGATTTCGGATTTCATGGGCGATGTTGGCGGAAAGTCGGCCGAGGGAAGCCAGCTTGAGCTGTTGTGCCTGCTTTTGAACTTCGGTGCTGTCCTCAAGAAAGATGAGCGTATCGGCTTCCGGCGAGGGTGTATGCAGTTCCGAAAATGTTGCAACAAGCTCCTTGCCTGTCGCAGTCACGTTAAAGGTTACTTCACCGTGCGAAGGATCATCCCGCCAGCGGGTGACAGCGTGAAGGAGGTTATCGGGAACACTTTCATAATCAGAGCCAGGTTGACTGGGTGTAGAAAGAAACCTCTCTGCGGACTGGTTCATCAGCCTTGGTTTACTATTGTTAGTCAGCACCACAACACCTGTCCGAAGACCACCGATGACCAGTTGGTTGATTTGTTCCAGCGTATAAACCTCGGACTGTCGTTTTTGTAGTTGGCGTGACAGGGTCTGGAACAGGATATTGGTTACAAAGTAGACGATTCCCAGGAGCCCGGCCTGGAAGAAACTTTGGATATCATTTTCATTAAGAAAAAATAGATAGAACTCGCCATAGATTGTGAGGATAAAGGCGATCGCGGGTAGCACGGTCGATACTCGGCCGTAAACCATGCCTCCGGCGAAAGCGAGGGTAAAGAACAGGAAGCTACCGAGCCCGGAACTGACCCCGCCGCTGGCAGACATCAGTAGCGTTAGGGCGATGATGTCCCCGATAATCACAAAGATTGCAGTCATCGGTTTTGACAGAAAGTTAACGTTGGCGAACAGCGTAGCGATGCCGAGCACCACGTTAACAATGATGTAACTGACGATGGTGATCTTGAAAAGTTCCGGGTCTACCTTGCCAACAAAATCATTAAGATTGGGGTCCAGGAACAGGAACAGGAACAGGCAAGAGATTAATACGCGGTAATAATTATAAATCCGGAATATTGTGGCCCGTTGGGCTTTTTTTTGTTCTTCCAAGAATGACTGGTCGAACTGCTTCATGGTCTGTTGCTAGCCTAAGAGCCCAAAAGTCACCACATTCAGCCAGCCACGACCCCTGGCTCGAATACCTTTGTTCTTTTTAAAGTTTCCCTGATCGTCCAGGGATTTATGTTCAGGGTAGTTGCTATTGAGTACCAGCAAGGCTTCCTCTGCCAAATCGTTCATTTTCAGCAATTGGTAGGCCTCTACCATTATTGCCAGCGCATCTGGTACCGCCACGGCCCCCTGGAAATTTTCAAATACATAACGGCCCCGGTTCGCCGCGGCGACATAGGCGCCGCGCTTGATGTAATAGCGGGCTACATGTATTTCGGCTGTAGCAAGCAGGTTGCGCAGGTATTTCATTCTTTCTTGGGCGTCGGGCGCATACTCGCTGTTCGGAAATCGATTGATTAGCTGGGAGAAATCCTGGAAGGATTCCCTGGCGGCACCTGGGTCACGGGTAGACGGGTCCATGGGGATGAAACTGGATAGAAAGTTTTTATCCTGTTCAAAGGACACCATGCCCTTGAGGTAATACGCATAGTCGACATTGGGATGCGTGGGGTGCAATCGGATAAATCGATCTGCAGCGGAACGTGCGGCTTCAGGCTGCGCGCTTTTGTAATAGGCAAAGATAATCTCAAGCTGAGCCTGTTCTGCGTACCGGCCAAAGGGAAAGCGGGATTCCAGTAGCTGGAGCTTCTGGATGGCGCCTGCATAGTTGCCGGCCCTGAGGCTATCCTGCGCAGAGGTGTAGTAAGCCAGTTCAGTAGCTTCCAGATCGTCCTCTACCTCATCTTTAGAACAACCGGTTATGAGAGCAAGAGAGAGTAGGATTACAGTAATATAACGCATGAGTAGGATCTGAGTGCTTGAAAATCGGCTAATTAAACCATAGCCTCTGCGCAAAGCCCAATTAGTAGCGCTTGTGCCCCTTCAAATACATCATGAGTTAGTGATTCCCAAGATACACACTCTTCGGCGACTGGATCAGTCTGTGTCGGAATTGCTGCCTCAGTACTCGAGAGCTCGCCTGCAACAATGGATCAAAGCAGGCGATCTGACCGTCAATGGCAAACCGGCCAAATCAAAGGATCGTCTGGTCGGTGGAGAGAAGGTGCAGGTATCCGTTTTTGAGGAAGACAACGACGACCGCGCAGAAGATATACCGTTAGATGTCGTGTTCGAAGATGAGCACCTGCTAGTCGTCAACAAGGCGCCAGGGCTGGTAGTCCATCCAGGGGCCGGAAACCCCGGCGGCACCCTGCTAAATGCATTGCTTCATCATGAGTCAGGGCTTGCCTCGATCCCCCGGGCCGGCATTGTTCACAGGCTCGATAAGGAAACCAGCGGTTTGATGGTCGTTGCCAAGACGCTGGAAACACAGAACCATATCGTCAAGGAAATTCAGGCAAGAACTGTGTCGCGAATATACGATGCCCTGGTTTACGGTGTAGTCACCCGGAGGCGGGGTCGCGTGGATCGTGCGATTGGCCGACACCCTGTTCACCGAAAAAAAATGGCGATCCGCAGAGACGGCAAAGAAGCGCGGACAAATTATCGTGTCCTGGAGCAGTTTGACGAGCACGCCCTTGTTGAATGCCAACTGGATACCGGTCGAACGCACCAGATCAGGGTTCATCTTCAATCCCTTGGCAATCCATTGATTGGTGACCCGACTTATGGCGGGCATTACAGGCGACCAAGGTCCGGGGATGAATGGCTGTCAGATACGCTCCGGGATTTCAAACGCCAGGCGCTGCATGCAAAAAAACTTGCATTACAGCATCCTGCAACCGGCAAAAAGATGACGTGGACTGTAAAGCCGCCTGAGGACTTCACGGAGTTGCTGGACCTTCTCTATGGATAAATCGCCATATGGCTAGTCTGGAGCCGGATTGGCCGGCGCCCGTGAACATCAAGGTGCTCTTTTCAGATCGCCGCGGTGGTTGTAGCCATGCGCCATATGCCAGTCTTAATCTCGGATCTCATGTCGGCGACGACGCGGCTTTGGTTACGCGAAACAGAGCATCAATCGATGTTCCCGGTGAACCGTACTGGCTGGAACAAACCCATACTGATATCTGCGTTAATGCGGATATAGATGCAACCGACCGGTTGGGTGATGCCAGCATCACAAGGGAGCAGGGAAAGGTGCTGGCAATCATGGTGGCTGATTGTCTGCCCGTTATGTTTACTTCACGTGAGGGCGATATTGTAGGGATTGCCCACGCAGGCTGGAGAGGTCTTGCTAATGGTGTCTTGTCTTCGACGGTTATGGCGCTGGGTTCGGGTTCGATGCAGGCTTGGATGGGTCCCGCAATAGGGCCTTGTCACTACACAGTGGGGGAGGATGTCAGGGCCAGTTTTTCTTCTGGCACAGGGTTTGCTACTAAAAGTCCTGAGAATAAATGTCCTGAGAATAAGAGTCCTGAGAATGCTAAATGTCCTGAGAATGCCAATAGTGCCGAGAGTAAGTTCTCGATGGACCTTTATGCGATTGCAAACGAACAGCTGCAGAGTCTGGGCGTTGAAGTCTACGGCGGTGGTCTATGCACCTATTGTGATTCGTCAAGATTTTTTTCTTACAGAAGGGATGGGGTGACCGGGCGCATGGGCGGGTTTATCTGGATGGAATAAGCGCCCAGGCTGACTCACCCTGAAAGATCAGCCTAGCTGCAATTTTCCCTGATGGTTGTCTTTGCCGTATCAATCCTGGATTGTTTTTCTTCCTCCGAGAGTACCCTGACCTGTCCATCGTCACCCTGAACCTTGATGCGATTGTAGTTCTGGAGTTGTGCGAGGTTTAGTTTCCCGATATTACAGTTGGACTTCTTGGCCGCGGCGATTTCCTTATCTATGCGGGCTATTTGGGTGGCGATTTCAACATCAATATCGCGCTCCTCTTCCGCTGCTGGTGCAGCAGTCTGTTGAGTTGCGGTCTGCTCTGGTGCTTCTTGCTCTAGCGGCTCGTCGCTCTGGTATCCGAATCTCTGGCCGCGGGTGATAAAGCGAGCATCGAATCCCTGCGGGTTATGTTCCGAATAATTCACGACGCCATCCTCGTCGATCCAAGTGTAGTACTCATCTTCGGCGTCAGAGGATGCTGCATAGAGTAGAACGAGCAGGCCTATCAGACCTGCGGTAGATTCTAACTTTCTCATGTAAACCATCACAGAAAAACAATATTTCAAGAATATTACTGTAAGATTGTGCACTATTCGCACCGATGAAAATAGTCATTTTTCAGGCTCGGTTTAGCCAGGTTTGACTAGGCATTCAGGATACATGAGAATGCCCGCCCCTTTTGGGGCGAAATTTACGGAAAAATCAGAGGTATATCGTGGAAAAGTTATCTGGCGCGGACATGTTGATCCGGGCCCTCCAGGACGAGGGCGTTGATCACGTTTTTGGGTATCCTGGTGGGGCTGTGCTGCATATCTATGATGCTGTGTTCAGGCAAAATAGAATTCAGCATGTGCTGGTGCGCCATGAACAGGCTGCAACCCATATGGCGGACGGCTATGCGCGTTCCACGGGCCGCCCTGGTGTAGTCTTAGTGACCAGTGGCCCGGGGGCTACTAATGCGATCACGGGTATAGCGACGGCCTATATGGATTCAATTCCCATGGTGGTGATTTCCGGGCAGGTACAAAGTCACCTGATTGGTACAGATTCGTTCCAGGAGACAGACATGGTGGGTGTCTCGAGACCCATCGTGAAACACAGTTTTCTGGTCCGCACAGCGTCGGAAATACCCGAAACGATCAAAAAGGCGTTCTATATCGCTACTTCTGGTCGTCCGGGGCCTGTGGTCGTCGATATCCCTAAAGATTTGACTGATCCGACAAACCTGTTCGACTATAGCTACCCGGAAACGGTAACGATGCGGTCCTATTCACCTGCAACCAGAGGTCATACGGGCCAGATCAAGAAAGCGATCAAGTTGCTCGCGAAGTGTGAGCGGCCGATGATTTATGCGGGTGGGGGCGTTGTTCAGGGAGACGCTTCCAGCCAACTCATCGAATTAACAAGGCTGCTGGGTTTCCCGATTACCAACACTTTAATGGGGTTGGGTGCATTTCCTGGCACAGACAGACAGTTTCTGGGCATGCTTGGTATGCATGGCACATTTGAAGCAAACAACGCCATGCACCATAGCGATCTGGTGTTTGCCATTGGTGCCCGCTTTGATGACCGGGTAACGAATACTGTTTCCAAGTTTTGCCCTTATGCAGAAATTATCCATCTCGATATCGATCCCACATCGATCTCCAAGACTGTTAATGCTGATGTCCCTATCGTTGGGCCGGTAGATACAGTCCTGGATGAAATGATCAAACTACTGGAACCTGAAGTTGCTGAGCGTTCTGAGATACAGCAACAAATGTTGAAGGAATGGTGGGAACAGATCGAAGGGTGGCGGAAACAGGATTGCCTGGCGGTTATCAGGGACGAAAGTGAGGATATTATAAAGCCGCAGGAAGCGGTGCAGGCTGTCTATAAGGCAACCGACGGAAAGGCGTACGTGACGTCCGACGTCGGCCAGCACCAGATGTTTGCAGCACAATATTACCCATTTGATGAGCCTCGAAAGTGGATCAACTCGGGTGGGCTTGGGACGATGGGTTTTGGGCTGCCAGCGGCCATGGGCGTGCAGGTTGCCTTCCCGGATGAGCAGGTCGTTTGTATCACGGGTGAAGGCAGTATCCAGATGAATATCCAGGAGCTTTCGACCTGCTCGCAGTACGGATTGCCCATCAAGATTATCAACGTTAACAACGGGTCACTGGGTATGGTGAAGCAGTGGCAGGATATGCAGTATGAAGGTCGCCATTCACATAGTTATATGGACTCGCTGCCAGATTTTGTAAAACTGGTTGAGTCCTACGGGCACGTGGGATTCAAGATCGAATCGCGGGACGAACTGGAACCGGTAGTGGCCGAGGCGATGGCGATCAAAAACAAGCTTGTGTTTGTCGACATCCTGGTTGACCCGTCAGAGCACATTTATCCAATGCTGATTTCCCCGAACGGATCGTTGCGCGATATGTGGCTCAGTAAGGGGGTACGAACCTGATGAGAAGAATTATTTCCGTGCTGATGGAAAACGAGCCTGGTGCTTTATCGCGAGTGATTGGTTTGTTCGCCCAGCGAAACTACAACATCGAAACACTCACGGTAGCGCCTACCGAAGATTCGACCCTGTCCCGTCTGACGCTGTCTACTCTTGCGGGTGACGAACAGGTAGAGCAGATCACCAAGCAACTCAACAAACTGATTGAGGTCATAAAGCTGGTTGACCTGACCGAGGGTGAGCACATCGAGCGTGAACTGATGTTAATCAAGCTGAAGGCAACCGGTGCCCAGCGTGCAGAAGTAAAGCGCACGTCGGATATCTTCCGCGGGCAGGTTATTGATGTGACGCAGAGTACGTACACAATCCAGTTGACCGGTACGACCGAAAAACTCGATGCCTTCCTTCGAGCGTTACCCGAATCCAGTGTGATGGAAGTCGTGAGATCCGGTGTATCCGGACTCTCCCGGGGCGAGAAAGTGCTCACAACGTAGTTGTAATGGTGGGTTTAACGGTGGAATAATGGGGTCGGAATAATGGGGTCGGAGTAAAGTGCCAGAGTATTTACTCTGGCACTTTACTCCGACCCCACCATTGAGGCGAGACAATGACAGACCAGGAACCGGTAACCCCAGAGCAGGGAACCGTAACGCAGCTACCAAAACGCAAAGGCCTTAAAAAAGGCGTCTACCTGCTACCTAATCTCATCACAACCGGCGCACTTTTTTCGGGTTTCTATGCGATTGTCGCTGCAATGACCGGTGCATTCGAAACTGCGTGTATCGCGATCGTGATTGCCGGGTTCCTTGATGCGCTGGACGGGCGAATCGCCAGGTTAACAAATACCACCAGCCAGTTTGGAGTGCAGTACGACAGCATGGCAGACCTGGTTGCCTTTGGTGTTGCGCCGGCGATTTTATTGTTTAGCTGGGCCCTGCAGGATCTTGGCAAGATCGGCTGGATTATTGCCTTCCTGTATATGTGTTGCGCGGCCCTGCGTTTGGCGCGTTTCAATATCGCCCCTGACACTAAGGTATTTTACGGCCTGGCAAGCCCGGGTGCTGCCGGTACGATGTCCACCTTGGTCTGGATCTGGGTTGATAACTTTCCACCAATGGAGAGTATGGAGGTTTCTGTGTTGGTCGGCCTTTTTACGACGGTCGTCGCGTTCTTGATGGTAAGCAACGTTCAGTACTTCAGCCCAAAGAACATCAAGGGCAGGGTGCCATTTCCTATTATGTTGGGGGCGGTATTGCTGTTCATTGTGGTCGCCATCTACCCGCCAGGTATGTTGTTCTGCGTTGGTCTTGCCTATGGTGTGTCTGGACCAATCCAGGCTCTGCTGAGGTTGGTCCGCCGAAAGGATAATGCGCCTGAGGTGTAACGTAGTCTGGTTTGGCTCGTCTGTTACCTAAGTAGAAAAGCGACAAACCGGAGTCAGTTATGTTGATCAAACGAGCGCGAGCAGGTGACATTCGGTCATCAGAAATCACCAGCGAAACCGTCTTTCACGAACGAAGGCAAATTATAAAGGCGATGGGGCTTGGTGCTGTTGCGCTGGGTACGCCTGTTGTCGGTGGTGCAACATCAGGTGAGCGCCAGTTCTATACCACCCAGGCACCGTTATCGGGGCCAGCCTGGCTGCAAAACAAACTAAAAACACTGACGCCAGGTCAGTATTCAACGCGGGAATCAGCAACACCGTTTGAGTATGTCAGCACTTACAATAATTTCTACGAGTTTGGGACAGGGAAAACGGATCCTGCGGATAACTCGCAGAACTTCGTCACTGATCCTTGGAAGGTGGAGGTGGCTGGTGAGGCAGAGCTGACGGGGACGTATAATCTCGAAGATATTGTAAATCTTCATACGCTTGAAGAGCGGGTTTACCGGCTTCGATGTGTAGAAGCCTGGTCAATGGTCGTACCCTGGGTTGGTTTTCCGCTTGCTAATCTTTTAAAGCGGTTTAAACCAAACTCAAATGCAAAGTACGTTCGATTTGAAACACTTCATGACCCGGAACAGATGCCCGCCCAGGGATCCCGCTTTGCCGCAATTGACTACCCCTACATAGAAGGGCTTCGCATCGATGAGGCAATGAATGAACTCGCGTTTCTGGCTGTGGGGGTCTATGGCAACGCAATGCCTAACCAGAATGGCGCGCCGATCAGGTTGGTTGTCCCCTGGAAATACGGCTTTAAGAGTATTAAGTCCATCGTCAAGATAGAGTTCACGAAACGTCGCCCGAAGACGACATGGGAAATTTCTAATAGTCGCGAGTACGGCTTCTATGCCAACGTAAACCCGGATGTTGACCATCCACGCTGGAGTCAGGCGCGAGAACGCAGATTACCCACTTCTATCTTTAGCCAGAATTACGTTGAGACCCTGAAGTTCAATGGCTATGCGCCGCTGGTAGCGCACCTTTATAAAGACATGGACTTGCGAAAGCAGTACTAGTGGTTAGATCCCCGATATTGAGTTTCTGTCGTGTTTAAGCTTCCGATGTTTAAGTTCCTGACATTTTTGCTGTGCCTCCTGCCCCTTGAGTATTCGATTTACCAGGTCTATCAGCTGCAAACAGGTGGGGCTAATGTTTTAGGGGCCGACCCGGCGAAGGAGCTGGTGCTGCTCCAGGGTGAGTGGGCTATACGGTTTCTTCTACTCACCCTTCTGGTAACGCCGGTAAGAAGGCTTACTGGATGGCGCCAGGCGCAGAAGATCAGGAGGATGCTGGGCTTGTTTACCTTCGCCTATGCCTCGATACATCTGCTGGCCTATCTGTTCCTGCTGCTCGAGCTTGATTTCCGCAACCTGGGCGCTGACATACTAAAACGGCCCTATATTACTGTTGGGTTTACCGCATACCTGCTGCTGGTACCCCTGGCACTTACCTCTAATAGCTTTGCCATACGACTGCTGCGAAATCGCTGGGCGGTGCTGCACCGACTTGTATACGGTGTCGCTATCCTTGTTGTGGTGCATGTGACGTGGCTAGCCAGGTCCAGTTATTCAGAGGCCATAGCCTATGGCGTAATAGTGGCAGTTTTACTGCTTTCCCGTGTTTTTAAGGACAAGCTCGCGTTATTCCAAGAAGCGCTTAAACGACCCGTTTAAATACTCTCCAGTTTTAATAGACATTCCAGAAAACGCTGCTACAATGCGCGCCTCTTCGCCCTCGGGCGGGGATAGAATCAGGGCTCCATCACAGGTAAATAAGTAGTTCGAAAATATTTATCGAATATCCACCAAGGTGGTTGTAATGGGGCCTCTAAGGCGTATAATGCGCCTCCTCGATCAGCGAGATCGGGGCTGAATTACAGGCCGTAATTCAGGGCTTTTTACCCAAGGGTAGTTAAGCCATTCGGACCACCAGGATTAGAATTCTCCCGTTGAAATAACCGTCAACGCGGGGTCTTTTGCGCAGAAAGTTCTGCCTCCACGTGTATGACACAGTGGGTAAGTTGGTGCCGGAGTTGTTCTTTAACATGGTTGGAAACAAACAATAGGTGTGGGTGCTTGTTGATTGAATGCGAAAAATATTCAGCAACAAGTTACTGACACTATATTTGAGAAGCGAAAGACAGCTCTAGTACATGGCTTGCCGCAAGGCAATCATGGACAGCCGCAAGGCAAAGAGGTGTTGACGCAATACTTACTAAGTAACAGTAATTCTGTTGTGCCAGTTCATTGATGGAAACATCGTTGGGCCGACGCAGCGGATGATAGAACATCCTAGGATGTTCGATTCTTGTTTGACTGAGCTAGCGGATTCGTCATAGACGAATACGCGGTGACAGACAATTTGCGTAAGCAAAATGTCGAGAGCCGGGTTGCCCGATGAACTTTAGGGTTCGGAAAGCACTGCTATAAAAGATTGGTGGCTTATACCACTACTAATGTCCTGAGGGAGCCTCAAAAGGGTGTAACAAGGGAGATTAGAGAAATACTCTTAAATTGAAGAGTTTGATCATGGCTCAGATTGAACGTTGGCGGCAGGCTTTAGACATGCAAGTCGAGCGGTAACAGATCGCTAGGATCCCTTCGGGGTGACTTTGATGCTGACGAGCGGCGGACGGGTGAGTAACGCGTAGGAATCTACCCAGTAGCGGGGGATAGCCCGGGGAAACCCGGATTAATACCGCATACGCCCTACGGGGGAAAGGGGGGGCTCTCTTCGGAGACCTCTCACTATTGGAGGAGCCTGCGTTGGATTAGCTTGTTGGTGAGGTAAAGGCTCACCAAGGCTACGATCCATAGCTGGTCTGAGAGGACGATCAGCCACACTGGAACTGAGACACGGTCCAGACTCCTACGGGAGGCAGCAGTCGGGAATATTGTGCAATGGGCGAAAGCCTGACACAGCCATGCCGCGTGTGTGAAGAAGGCCTTAGGGTTGTAAAGCACTTTCAGTAAGGAAGAAAAAGCCGAGCCAATAACTCGGTAATATGACATTACTTACAGAAGAAGCACCGGCTAACTCCGTGCCAGCAGCCGCGGTAATACGGAGGGTGCAAACGTTAATCGGAATTACTGGGCGTAAAGCGCGCGTAGGTGGTTTGTTAAGTGGGATGTGAAAGCCCCAGGCTCAACCTGGGAATTGCATTCCAAACTGACGGACTAGAGTACGATAGAGGGAGGTAGAATTCAGAGTGTAGCGGTGAAATGCGTAGATATTCTGAGGAATACCGGTGGCGAAGGCGGCCTCCTGGATTGATACTGACACTGAGGTGCGAAAGCGTGGGGAGCAAACAGGATTAGATACCCTGGTAGTCCACGCCGTAAACGATGTCTACTAGCCGTTGGGGGGCTTGACCCCTTAGTGGCGAAGCTAACGCGATAAGTAGACCGCCTGGGGAGTACGGTCGCAAGATTAAAACTCAAATGAATTGACGGGGGCCCGCACAAGCGGTGGAGCATGTGGTTTAATTCGATGCAACGCGAAAAACCTTACCAGGCCTTGACATCCTGAGAATTCGGTAGAGATACCTTAGTGCCTTCGGGAACTCAGTGACAGGTGTTGCATGGCTGTCGTCAGCTCGTGTCGTGAGATGTTGGGTTAAGTCCCGTAACGAGCGCAACCCTTATCCTTATTTGCCAGCACGTAATGGTGGGAACTCTAAGGAGACTGCCGGTGACAAACCGGAGGAAGGAGAGGATGACGTCAAGTCATCATGGCCCTTACGGCCTGGGCTACACACGTGCTACAATGGGAAGTACAGAGGGCCGCAATGCCGCGAGGCGGAGCAAATCCCAGAAAACTTTTCGTAGTCCGGATCGGAGTCTGCAACTCGACTCCGTGAAGTCGGAATCGCTAGTAATCGCGAATCAGCATGTCGCGGTGAATACGTTCCCGGGCCTTGTACACACCGCCCGTCACATCATGGGAGTGGGTTGCACCAGAAGTAGCTAGTTTAACCTTCGGGAGAACGGTTACCACGGTGTGATTCATGACTGGGATGAAGTCGTAACAAGGTAGCCGTAGGGGAACCTGCGGCTGGATCACCTCCTTAACCTAAAGCATCTACTGCAAGCACTCACAACCTATTGTTTGATTCCACGTCATTAGCGACTCGTTAGTTGCTGTTGGCGCCTGTGCATAGACATCAGAAGTCAGAAGACCCTGAGATTGAGATTAAGTAGTACTCATGTTGTTCTCAAAAGTCTTCTGACTTCTGGCGCTCTAGCCAGAACCGTTTCTTCGGAAACAAGTCTGTTGGCAGTCCCAACAGGTGTTCTTTAAAAAAGTGTATAAGTGATAAAGCAAATTTCCCGCGGAAATTTGCCCCGAGCAAAGCCGAGGGGCCTCTACCATGAGAAACCACGACCTGCTCGAAGGCAAAAACCAAGGGGAATTTAGTAAAGTCTGTAATCAGAAGATGTTGTGATGACATCAGCTGTTTACAAAATTTGACATCCGCAAATGAGTCAGCGAACGCAAGTTCAATGACCAGGACAAGACCTTTTGCCAGGTCGAGTCTTGTTAAGAGATGTTCTTTAATATCAGCAGTGTTAATTCAAACGCGCACTGGTGGTATGGCTCTTTAACACACTGCTTCGCAGTGTCGCTCTGGGCAGAGGGAACTGATCTTCATTTGTTTTTTTAAATTCAAGATCACGTTGAAGACAAGAAACTTCGGTTTCCAGTCAGAAAAGTGGTCGAGAGTTCGTATATTTCAAGCGTATTATCCGGTGATAAACCAATAGCTTTGAGCAGTCTCTGCTTCACAAAAGGTGAGAGGCATTTAGTTTCCTGAATAACACTCCGTTATCCAGGTCGTTCAAGTTATATGGTCAAGCGAATAAGCGTATATGGTGGATGCCTAGGCAGTTAGAGGCGATGAAGGACGTTGTAGTCTGCGATAAGCTCGGGCGAGCTGACAAACAAGCACTTGTAACCCGAGATTTCCGAATGGGGAAACCCGGCCCTTTGGGTCATCGTGCACTGAATACATAGGTGCACGAAGCGAACCCGGTGAACTGAACCATCTAAGTAACCGGAGGAAAAGAAATCAACCGAGATTCCCTTAGTAGCGGCGAGCGAAAGGGGAACAGCCAGCAATCTTTATGTTTTATGTTAGGGGAACGGTCTGGAAAGTCCGGCGATAGAAGGTGATAGCCCTGTACCCGAAAACATTTAACAAGAACTAAGTTTGCAACAAGTAGGTCGGAGCACGAGAAACTCTGACTGAACATGGGGGGACCATCCTCCAAGGCTAAATACTCCTAACTGACCGATAGTGAACTAGTACCGTGAGGGAAAGGCGAAAAGAACCCCGGAGAGGGGAGTGAAATAGATCCTGAAACCGTATACGTACAAGCAGTAGGAGCACCTTCGTGGTGTGACTGCGTACCTTTTGTATAATGGGTCAGCGACTTAAGTTCAGTAGCAAGCTTAACCGTTTAGGGGAGGCGTAGGGAAACCGAGTCTTAATAGGGCGATTTAGTTGCTGGGCTTAGACCCGAAACCAGGCGATCTATCCATGGCCAGTGTGAAGGTTGAGTAACATCAACTGGAGGCGCGAACCCACCTATGTTGAAAAATGGGGGGATGAGCTGTGGATCGGAGTGAAAGGCTAATCAAGCCTGGAGATAGCTGGTTCTCCGCGAAATCTATTTAGGTAGAGCGTCATGTATCACCATAGGGGGTAGAGCACTGTCTCGGCTAGGGGCCCATCCCGGGTTACCAACTCGATGCAAACTCCGAATACCTATGAGTGCAATCATGGCAGACACACGGCGGGTGCTAACGTCCGTCGTGGAGAGGGAAACAACCCAGACCGCCAGCTAAGGTCCCCAAATCACAGTTAAGTGGGAAACGATGTGGGAAGGCACAGACAGCTAGGAGGTTGGCTTAGAAGCAGCCATCCTTTAAAGAAAGCGTAATAGCTCACTAGTCGAGTCGGCCTGCGCGGAAGATTTAACGGGGCTCAAACTGTGTACCGAAGCTGCGGGTGCTCCTTTTCTTCGGAAAGGGGGCGCGGTAGCGGAGCGTTCTGTAAGCCGTTGAAGGTGTGCTGTAAGGCATGCTGGAGGTATCAGAAGTGCGAATGCTGACATGAGTAACGATAAGGGGGGTGAAAAACCCCCCCGCCGGAAGACCAAGGTTTCCTGCGCAACGCTAAT
>DTZW01000184.1 GCA_012961165.1 Gammaproteobacteria bacterium
GATTGTGAAGTAATATCAGTGAGTGACTTCTTGTTGATCGTTACCGAGCGGGCGTCTGCATTTAAACGTGCGCCGTGACATTCAGGACAGTTTTGCGTTCTAAGAAACCTGGAAAGACTTTCCCTGACCATCTGGGAATCGGTTTCACGATAGCGGCGCTCCATATTGGGGATGATCCCTTCGAAGGCATGGCCTCGGGTATATTCGTCTCCGCGATCGTTGACGTAACGAAACTGAATCTGTTCGGTACCACTTCCGCGAAGAACGATTTCCTGGTGCTTGTTCGAAAGTTCCTTGAATGGTGTCGCGAGGTTGAAACCATAGTGTCCTGAAATTGATCCAAGCATTTGGAAATAGTAGATATTCCTCCTGTCCCAGCCGTGGATTGCGCCTTCTGCCAGAGACAGTTCCCGGTCCTGTACCACTGAGTCCGGATCAAAATACTCGCGCAAGCCCAGCCCATCACAACCCTGGCACGCGCCAGCAGGATTGTTAAAGGAGAAGAATCGTGGTTCAAGTTCCTGAATCGAGTGGCCACACTGGGGGCATGCAAACCGCGATGAGAACAACAGGTCTTCTGTTTTATCGTCTGGGAAACTGATAGCGGCGATACCATCTGCGACCTGTACTGCTGTTTCAAAAGAGTCCGCGAGACGAGTCATCAGGTCCGGGCGAATTCGGAACCTGTCGATGACAACCTCGATGGTGTGTTTTTTGTTTTTGTCGAGGTCGGGTGTGCTATCAAGATCAGTAATGATGCCGTCGATGCGAGCCCGCACGAAACCCTGTGCAACTAGTTGTTTGAACAGATGCAGGTGCTCGCCCTTGCGTTCCCGAATGATCGGGGCAAGCAGATTGACTCGAGTGTCTTCAGATAAACCCATTACCTGATCAACCATCTGGCTGATCGACTGCGATTGTAACTTTATGCCATGAGTTGGACAGTGTGGTTCACCTACTCTTGCGAACAGCAATCTGAGGTAGTCGTAGATTTCTGTGATCGTACCCACGGTTGAGCGCGGATTGTGACTCGTTGACTTCTGCTCAATGGAGATGGCAGGTGACAAACCCTCAATGTGCTCGACATCAGGTTTTTCCATCAGGGATAGAAATTGCCTGGCGTAAGCCGACAGGGATTCGACATATCGCCTTTGGCCTTCAGCGTATAGCGTATCGAAAGCCAGGGAGGACTTACCGGAACCGGATAGTCCAGTGACAATAACCAGTTTGTCCCTTGGGATGTCGAGGCTGATATTTTTTAGGTTATGTGTCTTGGCACCATGGATTGAAATTGTATCCATCAGGAAGGGGTACCTTGTAAAGTGATCAAAGGCCTAACCTCGGCTCTGGTAATCGATGAAATCGACGTGCGATTTCAGTGAATTCTTCTATCAGCGGGATGCGTCACCCGGTGATCCGCTCCATTGATGACGGGTCGGAAGTTTAGATGAACGTTGACACTCAGTCTGAAAGCCAGCCGGTATCGGGCCGGGCAGTGATGTTATAAGTTTGCGGCACATCAAGCAAAAAAGTTCGTCAATTTCTGAGCTCTGCCCATCGGTCTTTTTACTGATTGAATCGACTTATCTGTTCCAGAATTGTGCCAAAGGGCTGTAGAAGAGTTATTATTCCCTGGTGGCATATTAAATACAGATGGTTGGTGACAACCTGAGAGGAATAGGAGAATAAGATGGCTCGCGGAATAAATAAGGTAATCCTGGTCGGTAATCTGGGAAGGGATCCAGAAACGCGGTATATGCCAAGTGGCGGGGCGGTCACGAATGTATCTATTGCGACATCAAAGGGATGGAAAGACAGGGATTCCGGTGAGCAAAAGGAGCGTACCGAATGGCATCGTATCGTCTTTTTTAACAAGCTGGCGGAAATCGCAGGGGAGTACCTGAAGCGGGGATCTAAAGTTTACATTGAAGGCGAACTTCGAACCCGAGATTGGGAGAAGGACGGTCAGAAACATTACACCACAGAGGTCGTAGCCAGCGAGATGCAGATGCTGGACAGTCGCGGCGAAATGGGCGGTGGCGGATCTTCTTCCGGTGGATCAGGTGGCAGCCAGGGTGGTGGCGGCGGATCTTCTTCCGGTGGATCAGGTGGCAGCCAGGGTGGCGGCGGAAGTTCGTCCGCTGGAGATGACTTCGGACCACCACCATCTGATGATTTCGACGATGATATTCCGTTCTAGGCAACCCATGATAAAGGTCGGAATGTCACATCAGTTTTTCGACGAGGCCTGCCTTTAACCTTTGCAGAAGAATCACGAAGTTAAAGCCTATTCGTGATTCTTCTGCAGGCGCGTTCGCTCTGTCCATACAAAGAGCTTCTTTAAGGGCGGGCTCCCTAGTAAATCATCCAGAGCAGTAGGCCGCCCAGGCCAAGCCTGTAGATAACGAATGGTAGGTAGCCCATTTTGTTTACGATGTTCAACAGGATCACGATACAAAAGTAAGCAGAGAGCCCTGCTACAACAATGGCGATACCAAGCGTAAACCAGTCCGGTGTGATTGGTGTGTGCAGGAGGTCCCAGAATTTTATTGCAGCGGCTCCGGCGATGGCCGGAATGGCGATCAAGAATGAAATTCTGGCAGCATGCTCACGGGATTGACCCAGTAATAGTGCCATCGTAATAGTGACTCCACTGCGTGAGGTGCCAGGAATCAGGGCAAGGCACTGCGCCAATCCAATGGCGATTGATCGAGCAGGGGTTAAGGGTTTTGCTGTATCGCCCCTCATATAATCCGCGAGCCACAGAGCGATACCAAAAACGATCGTGGTAAAAGCTATCACCTCTATCCCTCGAAGTTCCGCCTCGACCATAAATCTTGTGAAATACCCCACCGGGATGATCGGTAGGCTGGCGAGCATAAGATTGAAGGCAAAGTGACTATCAGCACTAGGCTGGCGACTCTGAATATGCAATAGGACCGCGGCGGTCAGGCGATGGAGTTCGTGGCGGAAATAGACAACGACGGCTGTCAGTGATCCCAGGTGAACCGCTGTATCAAAAGCAAGTCCCTGGTCCGGCCAACCTAGCAATTTGCCTGGAAGGATCAAGTGAGCGGAACTTGAGATGGGCAAAAACTCGGTTATCCCCTGTATCAGCGCTAGCGCTAGGGCATGTACTGGATCCAATGTGAAACCTGTGGGGTTATTCGAGGCAGGCAGTTTAAAGACACTATTGATAAAGTGCTAATCGGGTAGAATACGGCGATGAAAGAAGTTCCTTTATTTCCCTTGCCGCTGGTGCTGTTTCCCGGTGGTAAACTGTCGTTGCAGATCTTTGAAGCTCGCTATCTTGATATGGTTAAGAAGGGCCTTCGCGAACAGACTGGTTTCGGCATTGTCATGATTACCGATGGTGACCGGATTCTGGCTAGCCCGGATGAGCAGCTGCCGGAAATATCCCATTGTGGCACTTACGCTACGATTGTTGATTTCGATCAGTCTTCAAACGGGATGCTGAGTATTGTCGTTGAAGGTGATCGAAAGTTCGTTATTCGTGACCAGTACGAACAACCTGACAGGTTGATGATGGCAAATGTTGAGTTTCTGGCCGTTGAACCCGAAGTTGCCGTTCCGGAAGAAAGGCAACACCTTTCTGGGCTGCTCGAGTCGTTGATGGTCCATGAAGCGGTGCAAAGACTTGGCCTGGATTGTGATCTTGGTCAAGCGGTTGAAGTCGGCGCAAGACTCACGGAACTTTTACCTTGCCCTAACCATTTCAAGCAGCGAATGCTTGAAATGAAAGACCCACTGGTGCGACTTGGTGAACTCGATAAATTGGTCGAACGAATGCAGAAATCCAGCGAACCCCTGGGCAAGTCTTCGTAAAATACATTACTAACAATTAATGATGGTGTGCTCACCCGACGTGGGGTTCTCGGTAAACCCAGGGGATGAATGACTTCCTCGTTCTGCCTGGTAGTAGACCTCTGTTTCAGTGATTTTAGCGGACCGCCAGATATCCCCGTGAGCCGGGTGGCTAATTCGATGCCGAAGGAGCTTTCCAATCAATGACTGGGCGAGTTCCAGGGGTTCACGGTCAAAAAAAGTGGGTGACACTATCATGATAGAAGCAGGGTATAATCCGCGTTTTCCCGAGAATTTTAAGTGATGGGTCAGTCAGAGTACATGCGCACTGTAGGTGTCGAGGCGCGGAAAGCATCTGTGGAAATCTGTCGTGCATCTACAGAAACAAAAAACGGGGCGCTGCTGGCGATTGGGGAAGCTATCCTGGCCAACCGCAGTGCGCTCATGTCTGCCAATGAGCAGGACCTTGAATCAGGCCGAAAGAATGGCCTCAGTGAGCCAATGCTGGATCGGCTGACTTTCACGGACGAGCGTTTTGAAACAATGGTTGCAGGTCTCAGGCAGGTTGCGGCGTTGAATGATCCAGTCGGTGA
>DTZW01000185.1 GCA_012961165.1 Gammaproteobacteria bacterium
GGCATCAAGGATGTCCGGAACAACCCACGCTCTGTCAGGCCTAACTGCCAAACAGCAGGATGGCCAACATTTCAAGGAAAAATGCCTTACAGCGCCTGCCTACCCGGTGAGCTTCCTGATCATATCGAAGCACGGCTAGCACCATGTAAATTTGCGACAATCAGACAACCCTGGGGCCGCTTCCGATTCGGGCGAAGTCGCCCCGCCCGGCGAAATTCGTCTCAGCAATCAACCCACTTGAGTGTAGGCCAGAAGATCAGCATGCATACGGAGTTTGACCACCCAATATCAACATACTGGTTTGCTTAACTTTATAGGATCGAATCTCCAAAGAGGATACTTTTATAATCTTGGAAAAATGCGGTTTAAAATAACTATCTTCATGTAGATTAGTGAGCAGTCAGACATTGACCATTCGCTCCGGGAAAGCTGCCACCCTGAGTTATTAATACAAAAAAATTCCGATCAAGATACTTTTCAAGATACTTTTCAAGATGCTTTAGCAATCTGGAAAAGATGTGGTTTAAAATACCTATCTTCTCGACTGAATCGCAATCATCAGGGCTTATAGTCAACTTCGCAGACACCACCGACCAGTTGCATGCTCTTGTCTGTATATTGCTGCAGCTCTATGAAAATACCGTTGGGGTCGTGGCAGGTGATCATCCAGTTGTTGTCTCCGGCGAATTCTTTTTCTGTTACGGCGTAGCCAGCGTTTTTCAGGCTCTCGTATGCTTCATCTGCATCGTCTACTTCGATCGCGAAGTGCTTGATGATCCCTTCGCCACCGACTGTGGTGTTCTTGATGATTTCGATAAACGTACGGTTGGCAAAGGCAAGATAAAAACCAACCAGTTCGTTCTGCTTGTTACGAAAATCAAATTGCCGCTTGAGCCCAAGTACACGATAAAACGTCTCCGTAGCCTCGAGGTCACGCGATTCTATGCAGATGTGCGCCAATCCTGTGATCATTATTTGCCAACCTCGTTCAGCTAAAACTCCGCACCCGGATTCAATCCGGGCCAACCTTGCCGTCACTCCACCATTGCGTACCCGACACGTCCCGCAGAAATTCGTCACGTTCAGCATCGTCATGTCCGAACATCGTTGCAAGTACTTTTTCCGCCACGGGATCTGCCGGCCAGCGCAACCGTCTTCCGTCCGATTTGGCAATCTCGACGAATAACTCGCCAACAACCTGCGGATCGAATGCCTCGGGTAAGCGGGTACGAATTTCGGCGAGTTTAGCTTCGATCAGCGTCCGGTACGGCGAGTCATCAGAATAGTAGTCGGGCAGGATCGTATCGGCGGAGACACTGGCACTGAGTATTCCGGTGGCATACATACCGGCTTCTACAAGCGCTACATTGATGCCCCATCGATCGATCTCGTGCCGCATCACCTCGGTGGCACCTTCGAGCGCAAATTTGCTGGCCGTGTAAGAAAAATCACCAGGCAATCCCGCCAGCCCGGAGAGCGAACTGACCATGATAACGTATCCCTTGCCACGCGCTCGCATATGCGGCAGAACAACCTGTGACAACAGAACCGGGCCAAAGAAATTGGTCTCCATCACCATTCGCAGCGATTCCTCGGATGTGTCCTCCGCCGTGCCTGCCCGCCATACACCTGCGTTGTTAACGAGAACATCAATGCTGCCCGCTTCTTCGATCACTTTGCTGATAGTGGGTTCGAATGTCTCTGGCTGGCTGACGTCCAATGGAATGACTCTGATTGAAAGACTCTCGGCATCGGCCGCGCTTTGTAACGCTTCGGCTTTTGATACATCGCGCATGCCCGCATAGACGGAGTTGCCGTCGCGGGCAAAGGCCAGTGCGCCCTGTAAACCAAATCCGCTGTTTGAACCTGTGATTACTATGACCGCCATCTGTGTCTCCATCGGGTAATGCATCCCGATCTGTCGTCGATTCTCATCCATGGTCTCCACTATCTGTAATGTCTTTAGTTTGGTTGGTGTGAATAGCGGCGCGTGCACGAAGATTTTTTCAGGGGCTCCAAGAGGATCGTGAGCTCCGGCGAAGCCACGGCGAGAGGCCCTGCGCCGCGTTGTCACATGCAACGGGATTGGATATATCAGTGACAATACCGAGTGACTCGACACCTTCTCTTTAAATTCTGCCTAAGCCGATTGCCACGATTTGGGCCAGTTGTCGAGCATGGCGGCACGCTCTCCGTCACACGCAAACCGAATCGCGCACGCTTTACCAATACCAGACCCACTAGTGACCATTACGACTCTTGGGCGATTAATCAAATTTGTTCTCTGTGTTTTCAGCACAAATTAGTTTATATATGTACTAATATTTCAGCTAGGCTAACCTGTCCGCAGTCGTATTTGCAACAGGAAGCCACGCCGATGCCGAGTCGAATTATTTTTCCCGAGAAGGGCAAGGTGGCATTGGAAACATTCGAGTTACCTGTACTGGGATCACAGGATGTCAGGGTCCGGACACAGTGCAGTCTGATGAGCATTGGTACCGAAACCATCATCCTACATCAACGCTACGATCCCGATACGCACTTCGCAAAGAATTTCTCGTTTCCACAACTGAAAACCGGTGTACAGGCAATTGGTGAAATAGAAAAGGTCGGAAAGGAAGTCAGCGACTTTAGTGTCGGCGACCGGATCTTTATGCGCATGGCGCACGGATCGCACCAGGTGCTACCAGCGGCGATGTGTTCTCCGGTCCCGACCAACATTGATCCGAAATCGGCCTGCTGGTGTGGCCTTGCAAAGACTGCATTCAGAGCAGCCTGGGCGGGCCCTTTCGAACCAGGTCGCCACACGTTGATCATCGGTGCCGGGTCGGTTGGGCAGATGACGATCCGCTGGGCGAAAACTGAAGGCGTCCAGACAATCACGGTAGTCGACCTGTCGGCGTTTCGGCTCGACCATGCAACGCGTGGCGGAGCGACCGCAGTGATCAACGGCGATGTCGCCGATCACATTGAGATAAATCGGACCATTGATGGCGGCAACGGGCCTTCGATCATCATTGATACAACCGGCAACCCAGATGTGTTCAAACACGCGCTTTCTGTGGCACCGATGTTCAGTAAAGTCGTATTGCTAGGTGATACGGGCTATCCCGGCAGGCAATGCCTGACATCGGATGTCATGTCGAAAGGGCTGACCGTCCAGGCCGTTCATGACAGCCATGATCGCGACGGCTGGACTCAGCGTCGAATCGATGAGAAGTTTTTCAGCTGCGTTGCCGACGGGCGTTTCGATCTGTCCGGCCTGATAACACACGAATTTTCTCCCGAGGATTGTGCCAAAGCATATGCACTCGCGGACAAACAACGCGGAAAGGTCATGGGAATCATTTATGACTGGAGCAAAATCGACTGAATCGCAATCATCAGGGCTCGTCGCTTGCTGCCTGCAGCAACTGACCGTTTCGTTATTGCTTATTTGCCTGCGGGCTCGACGGCCTGGGCAGAACGGGAAGCACACAACCCCGGTAGAAAGAGTTTTATATCCATATCGGCGATTTCAGGCGCAGCATGATTTCGCCGAATAATACGTATTCGGTCATGTCAAGGACCTTGCTCGATCTGGCAATCGACAGTGCTTCCTCTGCCAGGTGTGTATGAGCTGCACGATCGGTGCGCTGCTCAGTCGCTCGATTAGCCTTTCACCCATGAATATTATCCAAACCCCACAGTTCGGACGAAATCTCTTCAACGGCGGCACGTGTTTTCTTGAGTGTACGCGTCAGGGACCGAAGCTCTTTCTCTGTCTGAGCGGAGAGAATCCTGGAGATGATACTGTCGTAATCGGCGTGCATCCTGCCCCATAGCCGCCCTTTGCCCGAGATAGTGACCGATTGCATTCGTCGATCGGATTTTAATATGACTTTTCGCACCAGACCGTTCTCTTTGAGACGACGTACAACGCCGGTGATGTTTCCTTTCGTGACCGTCAGCATAGATGCCAGCTCTCCCATGGTCAGTCCTTTAGGGTTTAGCTCGAGCGCCGTCTAGACATCGTAGCGCGGCAGGCTCGAATTGAGCTCATGGGCGAAGTGCTGCATCAGCCCACGTTCAATACTCGCGAAGCAACGCACCAGTTCGAGACATCCCCTGCGATGGTGCGCGTTCTTTGGCAACATCTCGAGTACCGATTCAAATACAGAAGCATCGTTCATTCAAACTCTCTCTGTTGAGGGGCTCATCGTGAACCTCGAATTCGTCTCATGATTTCATGATCAGGATGCCAGATAGCCCGTTAGCGTGTCGAGTACGGCATTGTTCTCTTCTTCATTACCGACCGTTATGCGCAAGCACTGTTGTCCGGGATCAACTAATACACATGATCATGCAAACGCATGAAATGTCATTCACGAGAGTTAAACGCGCTAAACTAGGCACATAT
>DTZW01000186.1 GCA_012961165.1 Gammaproteobacteria bacterium
GCTCCCTCATTCATTCCAACCTCTTCACCAAATCCTCCGCCCTTAAATGGGTATAGCGCATCAGCATATGCGGATCTTTACGCGCTAAGTGTGCGTTGTCTTGAGAAGCGTGCGGTCTTTGACTGTCATTCAGCAGTAGCCACTTCTACTAAACGTATCTATTATTAGCCTCACAGCTGAAGGAGCTCTGGGTAAAAAGTTGCTCGACTTGAACTTAACTGATTACGAGATTTGACCTGCTATGAATACTCTGGCCGAGGCGCTTGTATGCCGGGCTGATAACGCTCCCAGTGACCCGGCATTTTCGTTTATTGAAAACGATGAAGGGCAGATCAGCCAGCTAAGTAATGCTGAGCTCGCATCCTGGGCATGGTCTGCTGCACAGGCGCTCACGGAGAAGACTCGAGCAGGCCAGCGGATCGTGCTTTTGGCCCCGGAAGGTCTTGAATTCATAGCCGGATTTTATGCATGCATTCTGTCTGGTCGGGTTGTGGTCCCCACCTCCCCGCCGAACAGCTCCCGGATTACACGGGCAACCACAAGACTGAATTTGCTGATTCGAGACGTAGATCCAGATGCCATCCTCACAACGCAGGCCTTGGCCGCGCGCATCACAGCACTGATACGCGAGTTTGGATGGCGGCACATACCGGTATTAACCGTTAAAGAGCGCCCTGATAGTGCCTGTCGCGAGACGGCGGAATCGATGCTTAAGAATATTCAGCCAAGGTCTCCGGCGATCATTCAGTACACCTCGGGCTCGACCAGCCAGCCGAAGGGAGTGGTGTTGTCGCATCACAATCTCGTTAACAATGCACGAGGAATGCAGGTCCATGGTACTTTCGATAGTACTTCAGTGGGCTTCTCGTGGCTTCCTCCCTATCACGACATGGGCCTGATCAGCGGCCTTACTCTGCCAGTTTGTGTTGGGTATCACTCTGTGTTGTGCGCTCCCAGTCGTTTCCTCAGCAGGCCAGCGTCCTGGCTTGAATCTATCGACCGTTTCGGCGCCACGATCACCGGAGGTCCTAATTTCGCTTTCGACCTATGCGTAGACAAAATAAAAGATCAAGAGATAGAGGGTATCAGCCTGTCCAGCCTCAAGGCGGTATTTAACGGGGCCGAGCCGGTCCGCAGCTTCACCTTGGCGCGCTTTGCTGCACGCTTTAAGTCAGTTGGCTTCAACCCAGATTCGTTTTCGCCGGTCTATGGATTGGCAGAGACAACCCTTATGGCTGCCGGTATTCGGGCAAGGGAGCCCGCAGTGGCGCGCGCCTTTGATAAAGAATCGCTTTCTTCAGGTGTTGCGCTTCCGCCAGCAGGCGAGAACGCGACAGTATCGTTGGTCAGTTGCGGCACGCCGTTGGTAGAACATACGATCACGATACATGATTCAGAGTCATCGGAACCACTTGGCCCAGGCATGGTAGGCGAGATATACGTAGAGGGTCCAAGTATTGCATCGGGATACTTCAGATCGGGTGATGCTGATGCGCCGACCGCTTTTTGTTTAAGCCAACGTTACCCAGGTGAGATGCAGTTTCAAACAGGCGACCTGGGTTTCATCCTTGATGACCATTTATTTATTACAGGCCGGATAAAAGATCTGATCATCGTGCGGGGCAAAAATCTTTATCCGCAGGATATAGAGCTTTCAGCCGGAGATGCACATCCTGCAATAGATCACTATCGCGTCTGTGCATTTTCAATTGATGATGGCATGGGCGAACACCTCGCGATTGTCTGCGAGATTAAAAGAGCACATAGGCGAAATCTTGAAACTACTACGGTCACGCGATTGATACGAAAGGCAGTTACTCAGGAGCATAATGTGACCCCTGCTGTTGTCAGTTTAGTTAAGCCCGGAACGATCCCCCTTACCACAAGCGGAAAAATTCGACGACACGCCTGTCGAGATTTGTTTTTCGCAAAGGGGTGGAATCCGATTTACCAGCACGCGACAAACGAAGGTGAAAAGAATCCTGATTCGGATGTGTTGATCTCAGCAGGCTATCAAAGGGGTCGATCGCAGAACCTGACGCGACAAAAACTAAAAGGTTTATCGCACGAGGATCAGACACAGGCAATCAAAGATTATCTTGCGACAGTTGTTAGTTCGCTTCTCAACCTATCGCCCCAGGCAGTGGTGCATGACAGGCCGCTGATCGAGTCGGGTGTGGACTCTCTTTCTCTGGTGGAGTTAGGCCACCGAATCCGGCGTGATCTTGATTGTGCTGTGGGCTTGTTCATCGAAAAAGATCTGTCGCTTGATGACTTGGTTCACGAGATTCTTGTTCAATTGAGTCATGATCCGGTCAGCGAAGGGCTCACAGGCGTAGACAGAGACAACGCTAGCAACCGGGATATTCCCATGAGTCCGATACACCTTGAGTTGCTGGACTCGGGTGCTGACCTTGAGAGGCAGATCGTCACCGTATACATCCGGTTACCACCACAGGCGGACCAGAATGTCGTTAAGCGAATTCTGTCTCACGTACTCGCCCAGCACGGCGTCTTTTATCTTCGCAAGAACTCCGAGAGACAACACTGGCGATTTGTTCCGTCAGAAACCACGAGCCTCTTTTCTTTTACCGTGCTGAAAGCAATCGATTTGGAGGAGGAGCAAGTAAAAAGGTTTTCTAAGGAGTTGGACTCCCTCGTATGGGAGCCATTTGACTTAATACAAGGCCCGTTGGTCCATGCAGTGTTTGTCGATAAAGGGCCAGGTGAGAGTGGGATGCTGGTACTGTCTTTTTCCCACACCGTCGTTGATGCCATATCGCTATGGATACTTTCTAACGAACTAGAGCAGGCCTGGACTCAGCGAAGCGATACGGCAGAGATTCACTCCCCGGTTCTGGATCAATCAGGTCTCGATTGGAACTGCTACCTTCACGCCCACGCCCAAAGTCATGTGGCAGGCCAGCAGACGCACTATTGGATGGATATCAAGAAAAAGATCAATGGCTCACTTGTTGATTTACAGCCCCGTGGCAATCGCGAAGAAAGTTCGTTGCGGGCGGTATCTAGACCTCACCAACATCCTGGTCGGTTGAACCCGTTTCTCAGTTTGGCCTTGTCTGATCGCTTTGCATCGTTGAGAGAGCAGCATGATGTATTCCTTACGGCATTTTTACGGGCCTGGTATCAGGCGTCTGGCAATGCACTCTGTGCGGTTAGCTTGGAGTCGCACGGGCGGCAACAAATGGGTCAGTGGGGCATAAGTGGTATGCCGGTTGGGTGGTTCACTATGCATTTCCCTGTTGTGTTTGAATTGGATCCAGGTGATTCCATTTGGTCATCCTGTGACAAGATTACAACTGCGATTAATAACGTCCCTGAAGGTGGATCGGGTTTTGGGCTCTTACGGTATCTGTGTTGCGACCCAGAAATTCAAACCCTGTTCTCGAAGTTTCCGGCTCCGCTGATACGTTTTGTGTACCGGGGAAAAATGGATCAACGCTTTCGTGACCGCGATGCGTTCAAGATTCTCGACGCCAGCGTTCAGCGTCCTTATAAGGCGGGCCCCAGCTCTTCTGACTCAAATGAGATACTGGTTTTTGTGCGCCACGAAGTAGGTGGGTTTTCATGGAATATCGAGTCAACACCGGGTACCCGTACAGACTGGAAAATGCCCCCTGAAGAACAACTGGTTAGCCTCATGGAGCAAGCTCTGAATGACGGCCTCAGGCGTTTCGATAAGATGTCGGCAAAAGTCGCTGAACCACGGTAAATAGTATGCCGGCCTTAGTCGAGTCAAAATGTGTTAAAAAGATCGGTTCATATTGGCTAAAACCAGTTGGGAGAAAGTTGTGAGAGCCGTACTATATTTCTTGGGATGTCTCAGCGATCTTGATATCAAATGGCTGGTATCCAGCGGCAGGGCATTATCCTTTGATGAAGGAGAGACGCTGGTCGTTGCTGGTACTCCTCTTACCGACGTTTTTTTTCTGATGGAAGGAGAGCTCTCAGTCCGGGTGGGCACAAGCGGCGACCAGGAAGTGAACCGCATGAAATATGGAGAGTTCTTTGGAGAGATCTCTTTCCTGGATAGCCGGCCTCCCAGTACTACTGTTGTTGCGGTCACGCCGGTACGTGTGCTCGCGATGGATCGGCACGATATCGAGGGCAAGTTAGACCGCGACGCAGAGTTTGGTGCGCGCTTTTTTCGCGGTATTGGGGTGTTGCTCGCAAACCGGATACGCGGCCTGATTCAGCATGTAGATGAATCAGAGGAGATAGACCTTTATGCCGATGAAGTGGCAGGAGAGCTTGACCCTGATCTTCTCGATACAATTAATCTTGCCGGTCGACGTTTTGATTTAATGCTGGATTTATTCCGAGATTCATTATCCCGAGGCTAGATTGGCTTGG
>DTZW01000187.1 GCA_012961165.1 Gammaproteobacteria bacterium
AGTGCCGAACTCAGCCATTGTTTTTTCAGCGAGCGCCTGAATCGCATCCCACTTGGAAACATCCGTCGGTACGCCCAGAACCTCATGACCCATGTTGCCCAACGATTTAACCGCATCTTCCAGGGCATCTTCCTGTATATCCGCCATAACGACTTTCATTCCGGCTTCAGCAAACCGAGAGGCCGTCGCCAGGCCGATACCGCTGGCCGCACCGGTAACAACGGCTACTTTTCCAGAAAATTCTTTCATGCTCATACTCATACTCATTTTTTGCAAACAAAGAAGATGCACCGCCTTACCCCCCATGTAAAGAGCCGGACTAGTGACACTTGCGTTCACATGCTATCGTCATTGCTCGTATGAATTGGACTGTTTCGTATGGCCGCCTGGAACTACCAAAAGGGATTACTGGAAACCGGCAACGGTATTTTTAGCTATCTACAACCAGACGGAAGTTGGGGCTGGTCCAACTCAGGCTTGATTGTAGATGGCGGGCAGTCGCTGCTTGTCGACACGCTGTTTGACGCGCCAATGACTCGCGAAATGTTGGCGATCATGGAGGACGCAACCGGCATTAGAGCAGATCAAATCAACACCGTCGTCAACACGCATGCTAACGGCGATCACACCCACGGAAATGGGCTTTGCACACACGCTGAGGTTGTCGCCAGTGAAGCTGGCGCAAAAGAGATGGAGGCTTTTGGCCCCGAGAGGCTGAGGGCCATGATGGAGATGGCGCCTGATCTGGGCGATACGGGTCAATACTTTATCGATATATTCGGACCCTTTCATTTCGATGATGTGGCTGAAAAGCTGCCAACCAAAACGTTTACCGGTGAGTTAAAGCTTAAGGTTGGTAACAAAACAGTCGAACTAAAAGAGGTGGGGCCGGCGCATACCCTGGGCGACATCCTGGCATTTGTTGACGAGGACAGTACCGCGTTTACGGGAGACATCCTGTTTATCGATGGAACACCTATCATGTGGGCCGGGCCGGTCAGTAACTGGCTCAAGGCATGCGACCTGATTATCGATCGCAATCCTGAAGTGATCGTTCCCGGGCATGGCCCAATTACCGACGTCGCAGGTGTACAAAGGGTCAAGGACTATCTTTCCTACATCGATGTTGAAGCCCGCAAGAGGTTCGACTCAGGCATGACAGCAAAGGATGCTGCTTTTGATATCTCAATCTCAGACTTTGAATCGTGGACTGACGCTGAGCGTATTGCAGTGAACGTAGACACTTTGTACCGCGAGTATTCCGGAGACACCTCGACCCCAAACACGATGGAAATATTCACGTTGATGGCAGAGATAAAGCGAGACAAAAGATCGTGAACACAGCGCTACTGGTCATAGACTTAAAACAGACTAATTTTGACGGCGTGAAATTCCCACCGACCTGACATGGCATTCCTCCCTATCCTGAATACCGAATCCGAAACCCTGCCAGAAAAAATCCTTGTGGTTGGCGACCCTAACCGGCTGGACGTGGTTGCCGAGTCGCTTCAGAATATTGAACAGATAAGCCACAATCGTGAATATTGCAGCATACGGGGCTCGTTCAATGGCCAGGTCATTGGGGCTGTTTCCCACGGAGTTGGTTCAGCAGGCGCGGGTATCTGTTTCGAAGAATTGTGCCAGTCAGGCGCAACCAGGATTGTTCGTGCAGGCTCTGCAGGCGGCATGCAGCCAAACGTTGGCGCAGGCGATCTGGTCATCGCCCCGGCAGCGGTTCGCGAAGAAGGGCTTTCCCACAAGCTGGTCCCACCTACTTACCCCGCTGTCGCGACGCCAGACGTATTAATGGCAATGAGAGCTGCGGCCATCTCCCTTGGAATCGAATTTCATGAAGGATTGTTGCTGACTTCCGATATGTTCTACCCTCACGACCTTCTCGGCAGCGACCTACCGCTTTGGCAGAAAGCCGGGGTTAAGGCGGTTGAGATGGAAGCCGCGACACTGTTCGTTATCTGCGGCCTGCATGGCGTTGAGACAGGGGCGGTCGTCGCTATCGATGGTAACCCCCTGGAACAGGACGATGGCTCAATGGAAACCTACGACCCACACCAGGAGAAGGTTAAGACTGCTGTTTCAAACTGCCTGCTGATCGCTCTTACAGCACTGGTCAGTTAATCCTCCAACAGAACTACGCCTTCTGCAGGACAAGACCAATCTGCCTGCAGTCTGCAACAAGTGCACCCGTGGAATCCCATAGCTCTCCGGTTTCAATCATTCTTCCATCAACAAGGTCATCTGTGCGGAATCTTCCAAGAATCCATCCCGGCGCCGGTCTACGCCTTACATGAACCGTTAGTTCGATAGTTGGAACCCAGCCGATCATGCCGAGTTTCCCGAATGGCGAAGGGGGAAAGGTATCGCAAAACAGCAGGAGCGATCTCGTGTCAGGTTCGCGCTCATCCGTGAACCGGATCCACCCGGAGATCTCGGCAACACCCGCCTGCCCTGGCATGGCCTGATCCGGGTGCATCATAACGTGCAGCTTGTTAATCATGGCTATATCGATGCCCTGTATGTCTCCGCTTCTAGCGATACACGATTCCGGGGGCGGCAACCTTGGCATTTCGATCGTAATATCGCTATCGATACCAACGGGGCTGGAAAGATCGCCATAAGCCGCAATTATCTCGACCCTTTGCTTGCCCTCCTGCCAAAGCGAGGCCCGAACCGTCGATAGTGTCCGGCCCTGCCGGACAACATCTACAATCACTTCGCACTCGACTCCCGAAACGCCAGGCCGCAGGTAATGTGCAGTGAATGAAAGCGGGTCTGGATGATCCACCGATTCCGCTATCGCGGCACTGACAATCGACAGCAGATAACCACCATTAGGATTAACACTAATATTCCAGCCCGCATCAACCAGCCCTTTAAAGTGATGATCATCAATTCGTTCAACCTGCGTGTCCCGTTCAAACTCAGACAATACAGTCTCCCTGTCTTCCGTTGTATACCAGCGCCCCGCTATCGCGAAACTGTTTAAATACCTGAATCGCTGCATCAGTCCTAACACCATCGGTGACGACTATCCCCCGGTGTTCCAGCTGACCCATCCAGTCGGGGTGGATCGGACCCTCGTCAAATCCCGTGATCTCTTCCAACTCCGGACCACTTCCGGCCACAACAAGTGAACGGACGCCTGACCAGACCAGTGCGCCATAACACATCGCGCATGGGCGCCAGTTAACAACCAATTGGTGTTCCGCCATGTCCTCTGCACCCAGGTCAAAACTACCCAGTATCTGCTGCGCCAGGGAAAGCGCCATAACCTCCGCATGAGCTGAAGAACACTGATGATGAACAACCCGATTAACGCCAATGGTTACCAGACGTCCGGATAGCGTTTCAAAAACACCCGCGGCGAACGGCCCGCCGGTCCCGAACTCAATATTCAAGCGGGAAAACCTGATCACCGCATCCATACGCCCCTGAATATCAGGAAGATATTCAGGGAGCTGTTCTAATTCTTCCGTAGCCCAGCCAGGCTGGCCAAGCTCAAACTGAGTAATCAAGGATGATCTTCCGAGATCCCGGCAGGACGAAAGACGCCGTGTTCGTACTCAAAGGTCAGCCTGGCCATTGTCCATCTCCTTGTGTGCTTTACCCAGAAACACCTGCATTTCCTTCCGGGATTGCTTGTCACCCTGCCCATCGGCGATAGGCATGCCCGCCTCAAACGTGCTGATCGCTTTCCCGGGCTCCCCTTGCTTCAGGTATGCCTTTCCAAGAAGCTTGTAGGCAGCAGAGTAACTGTCATCCTGGGCAATGCATGCCTCTAGATTAGTCACAGCCAGGGAAAATTTCCCGTCATTGAAGTAGGCACTGCCGAGCCCAAAGCGAAGCATCGCATCATCACGACCCTTCGCCAGCATTTTTTCCAGATTCTCGACCATAGCCATGCGGATTCCCTATTCCAGGTTTACGTAACTGTCGGCGCAAAAGCGTGGCGTGCACAGACAATAAAACCTGAAGTCAGACTCACCCAGCGCAGTCACTCGCTGGGATACTCCCGGCGGAATCACCACCTGGTCGCCAGCGGCAATATTAAACCGGTTTCCATCAACTTCCATCAGGCCACTGCCCTCAATCACGACGTAGGTCTCGGTCAATCCGGTTAGGGAATGTAGTTGTGTCGTAACACCAGGTTCCACTCGAGCGATCGCAAGTGAACCGCCCGGCGCATAACCGGTATTACACAGCTCCGTGATAAAACAACGTTCATCTGTCCAGAACTCTGCGGCCTCATCACTCTTTACAAAGTAGTCCGTCAATGTGGTTTGCCCATCAGTTTAGAGCCCGTGTGGTTTCAGAGAAGGCAGCTCCTTTGCTGATACCCTAGCAATGATATGATCCGACATCAAAAGACATTAGGGGTTTACATGGGCGGCATCACACTTTCACTCGACGGTTGCAACGCACTGGTTACAGGCGCCAGCAGCGGTCTAGGCACTTTTCTGGCCGAAGCACTCGATGCGGCCGGGGCGTCGGTTGCCGTTCATTACCATGACAACAAACGCGGCGCAGAAGAACTAGCCAGCCGGCTATCAAATCCATCAGTTGTTATCCAGGCGAAGCTGGGTGACCTGAAAGATGTCAGCCTGCTGTTTAAAAAGGCGTCGGAAGCCCTTGGGCCACTGGACGTACTCGTTAACTGCGCCGCTGCTGAATCCCAGAACGTTTCTGATCTACCAGATATTTCAGGCGACCTCTGGTCGAACACCATGACGACCAATCTGGATGCACCCATGCTACTTACCCAATTGTTCTCGGCTCAAGAAGCACTGGGCAAGAAAGGCGGAGGGTCCATCATCAACATTTCGTCCATCGAAGGATCTCGCCCGGCGCCAGGACATAGTCATTACGCCACCTCAAAAGCGGCATTAGAAATGCTCACTAAAGCCTCAGCGCTGGAGTTCGGGCCCCGTGGAATTCGTGTCAACGCCATCGCACCAGGTTTGATCAATCGCGTCGGCATTGAAGAGGGCTGGCCTGAAGGTGTTGCTGCCTGGAAAGCGGCTGCGCCGCTCGGCAGACTGGTAGACCCCAACGATATAGCAAGCACCTGCGTATTCCTTGCCAGCCGAATGTCCTCGTCTATATCAGGAACCGTGCTGACAGTGGATTGTGGTCTCTCAATAAAGCCGGGCTGGTAGGCATGATGATCAACAAGGCAGCGGTAGTCGGCGCAGGACTAATGGGTTCAGGCATCGCCAGACACATGGCAAGCCATGGTATCCAGGTGACCCTGGTTGATAACAACGAGGAACAACTGGCACGAGCGGCGCGAGCCAACGAAAACCCGGACCTGCAATACACATCTGACATGACCGCCATCAACGCGGTCGATTACGTCATTGAGGCAGTGTTCGAAGACCTGGATGTAAAACGGCAGGTGCTCAGTCAAATCTCTTCAGCAGTGTCACCTGACTGTCTAATTGCATCGAACACCAGTTCGCTGCTTATAGGGGATCTGGAGGAGGCTGTTACCAGCCCCAATAGATTTATAGGGGTGCACTATAACAATCCAGCTGATATGAACCCGGTCGTCGAGGTTATTCCCGGTGATCATACGGAGACACGCTATACAGACGCTATCCTTAAGTGGATGAAATCCACAGAAAAGCTAGCGGTGAAATGTAAAGACACACCCTGTTTTATCCTAAACCGCCAGTCGTTACCGTACATTAACGAGGCCTGTCGGTGCTTGAACATTGCATCTCCGGGTGAAGTTGACTCCGTTGTCAAAAACCGGCTGGGCATCGGTCTTGGACCTTTTGCAGTCATGAACCTTGTTGGCTTACCGGTAATGGCAGCCGCCAGTTGTAATCTGGAGGTTCTTGGCAGGGGCTATCGCGCCGCGCCTGAGCTTCAGGAGAGATCCAGGCTCAATTCTCCAGACTGGAATATTGAGGAAGTTGGCGATGTTTCAAAGGACAAAACATCGTTAATTCTGAAGCGACTCAGAGGCGCGATGATATTTCCAGGCAAGGACATTCTTGCTCAAGCACTGTGTAGCAGAGATGACCTGCATCTCATCTGCAAGGAAGCTCTGGGATACGACAAATCCTCACCTGAGCTACTGGAGATGTTCGAGCCGGCAGTTACCACCGAACTGTTAGAGATTTATCTTTCGCACCAGTGAAAACGAGATCCTTTCCTTTCGATCAAGATCACAAATCGGGATCTCTGGCCAAAATGATGAAATGGGGTGTCAGGAACTTCAGGCTCTATATTGGGCGATCTGGATATCGTCTTCACCGAGGTCAGCGTAGTTATCGTCTACCCTGCCCTTGATGTACTCGCGCCAGGTAAAACTGCGATACAGGGGCGCATCACCGGACAATTCACTTAATGGTTCGAGTACCGCATCACTTTTGGGATTGTAAAAGTAGGGCGTACTGAACCGCCCGCCGCTGCCATTTTTCAGCGTTGCCATCGGCACCACCCGATGAACCGCTGCTCGATAGTTGTCATTACTCCAGACCTGTAGCGAATCCCCAAGGTTGACCACGATCGTACTTTTCTCTGGCGTCACATCGATCCAGCCATCTTGTTTAGAAAGCGTCTGAAGCCCGCCCGTCATGTCCTGCAGCAGTAATGTTAATACCCCAGGGTCGGTGTGATGATGCAGGGCCATATCTCCAAGACCAGCCACTGCTGACTGTTCATCATCTGACAGAGGATCATCAACCGGGTAATAGTTAAGCCGAACGGTGCTGGTTCTGGGATCACCTTCCGGCATCGACAGGCGACTGATTGCATCGCCGGCAAGCGCACGATAGACAAGATTAAGGGTTCGCTCTGCGACAGAACTTGCCTCGGTAAAAAACCGATTCATCGCCTTATAAAACTCGGGTTGGCCTGCGGGCCATTGATTAAGGTCTGACCCATCAGCACGTGGCTGCATGTAATCAAACACTTCCTTCAGGTCACGCTTACGTTTGGTCAGTTCCCGATCGAAATACCCAAGCGGAATACTTTCTGTGCGTAATACCTCGCGTTTAGCCTCTGAGGGCTGGTCGAAGAAACCCGATGCAGCTCGCCACATCTGTTCAATTGCTGTATCCATGCCGTGATTACGCAACAGGAAAAACCCGTGGTCACGGCAGGCTGAATCCAAAGGCATGAGGGCGGTGACATCTTTTTCGGCTGCTTTAAGATCAATCGTTGGAACCAACATAGAAACGGTTTCGTGACAAAAAGTTGTAACATCATCCTTTAACTACCCCAATGGGGCAAATCAGGAGTTTCACTTGGAATATTTCGTTAACATGCCGGGTAGCCGTTTCAACGAACCTGATACCTGGGCAAGAGAGATGGAAGATGCAGGCTGGCACGGCGTCTGCGCATCTGACCACTTTTGGGTAACGGATCATCCTTATCCCCACGTGTTCGTCGCGGCAACACAGATGGCCTGCAGCACGAGTAAGATAAAAATCACCAGTTCATTTTGCAACAATCTGTTCAGATCTCCGGTTGAGTTCGCCCAGGGTGCATTGTCTGTGCAACAGGCAGCCCAGGGGAGATTTGAAGCCGGGCTCGGTGCCGGTTGGGCGGAAGCAGAAATGAAAGCCATTGGTATACCCTACCCCGGGCCGCCAGAACGCATTGGTATGTATATAGAAGCAATGAACATCGCGGGCCAGATTATTAAGACCAACCAATGTCAGTTTTCCGGCGACTACTACCAGATCGATATTTCAGGAGACAACTTTGTTGGCCCCAGACTAGAGAACCCACCAGCGCTGGTCGGTTCTGCAGGTGGCCCAAGGGGCATTCGGGAAATAACGCCGCTGGTTGATCGAATCGAAGTCAAGGCCAGCGCTCGCTCTACCAGGGGAGGTGCTATTGACCTTGGGATCATGGCAACCGTCACGGAAGACGAGGTGAAGCGAAACATCGAGCGTGTACGAAAAATCAATAACGATATCCCTATCGGCATTTTTATCCTGACAGCAGCCGGCGACAACGAAGCCGTTAATGGCATGAAGGCTATGATGGGTAATGGTTTCCTGGGAAACTTTATGGGTCACCCCGCCGATGTGGCTTTCGCCCTGGAATCACTAAACGACCTTGGGATCAGTCGAGTCCAGCTAACGGAGTTTGCGGCGGGATCACAAGATGCGCTGGCGCCAGCTCTCCTGGCTTAGGTGATTGTCTTAGGGCATTGCCTTTTGGGCATTGCCTTTTGGGAGGGCATTGCCTTTGGGGGGAGATTGTCCTGGGACAAGGCCCTGGGGATATGATCAGGATAGCCTGACTAACTGGGTGCCGAAATTTTCCCCCGATAACACCCTCATAAGCCCCGCTGGCAACTGTTCAACGCCCTCGAGAACATCCTCATTGTATACAAGGTTACCGTTGGCGATCAGCTCACCCAGTCGTCGATGGGCTTCCTTGAATCGATGCGCATAGCTGAAGATATAAAACCCCTGCATGGTTGCTTCCTTGTACACCAGGTTGAAATAATTACTCGGCCCATACCAGTTCGCGTCACCTTCATATTGGGATGTAGCACCACACAGCACTATCCTTGCCCCATGGGCGATCTGCCCCAGTGCGGTATCCAGGATTTCACCACCGACATTGTCAAAATAGATATCGACGCCGTTGGGGCAAACCTCCCGTAGGCGTTCTGCCACATTCTCGGTTTTGTAGTTGATCACTTCGTTCAGGCCAAGGTCATCTTTCAGCCAACGACATTTTTTTTCGTTTCCGGCAATTCCTATTACACGACAACCCGAAAACTTGCCCAGTTGGCACACCAGTGCGCCAACGCTACCTGCGGCCGCAGACACCAATATGATATCACCCACTTTAGGTTTTGCGATGTCGTAAAGGCCAACATAAGCGGTCGCACCACTAGCACCCATGACATGCAGGTTGGCGGTAATCGGTTGCCCGGCCCTGGGGGAGATTTTTTCCAGCGGGAAGGGTCGCTCACCATCAGTCACGGCATATTCCTGCCAACCCATGGCGCCGGCGACCAGATCACCTTCTGTAAAGTCGGGATGTCGGGATTTCACCACAACACCCTGCCCCGACCCCCTCATCATGGCCCCAATCTTCACACGATTTCCCGTAATCCCTCCGGTTCCAATCGCCATCCGAAGTGGCGGAGACATGACCAGAGAAGTCGTCTGAATAAGAACCTCGCCCTCACCTGGCTCAGCGACCTCTGCATAGACAAGCTCGAAATTATCAACACTAACCTCATCTTCCGGGTAGGACTTCACCAGCCATCGTCCATTCTTCATATTTGACATTTAGCGCTCTTTTTTATGTTCCGGACCAATGGCCTCGAATATCCAGGCGCCAGCAGTCCGCCGGTTTAGCGCTCCACTTTGCTGTCGCTGCGACCGGGTTTCATTCATCCTGGCGATAGCAGATTTTCCCTCAACAGATTCCGCCTCATAAACAGCCAGGTAAGGGAGTGGACACTCCTGACCTGCCTGCTCGACCAATTGGTAGCGCTGCGCCGTCTTCCATCCGGTTGTTTGCAGGACCTCATCAAGATGCAGGTTTTCATAGTATCGGTTAAATTCGTCTGCCTCTCCCTCAGTCGGTTCGGTCAACACAAGAACCAGCTGCTTCTTGGCCATCTTTTTCTCCAGCTTCAACGTATGACCAACACCATATCAGGAAAGTGCTACCCGACTGACCCCCTAAACTGGTCTTTATCCAAAACCACGCTGTCCTGACAAAAACCTTGCGTTAGATGTTAGCAATGTATACATTGCTCGATTCAAACGATCGTTTGTTTCAAATGATGACAGACAATGCCGCAAACACAGCGTCAACCGACACCCAAACAAAAATTTTGGATGCGGCCGAATGCTTGTTTGTGGAGCATGGCTATGCAGCTACCTCGCTACGGGCAATCGCCTCTGCGGCCGGGGTTAATCTTGCGGCCACTCACTACTATTTTGGGTCCAAAAAGGGCCTGTTCGCCTCGGTTTTCCACCGTTGTGTTCAGCCGATAAACGAGGAAAGGCTCCTGCTATTACAGCAGCTAACAGAGAGTGAGCGCCCACTAACTATTAGATCGGTGCTGGAATCTTATTTCGCTCCATTGGTAGAGCCAGTATACAAAAACCATCGGGTACCTGCCCTGATCGGACGAATTTATGCCGAACCAGAATCGTTGACAAAACCGATCCTGGAACAGGAATTTGGCAAAATTGCTGCGCGCTACCAGTTGGCCATCTCAGAGGTATTCCCTGATGTACCAACCGAGGAACTGAGCTGGAGGTTCCATTTCATGATCGGATCCATGATCCACCTGCTTCAGTTCAATGCTCCACTTGGAACTGAATCTACCTACTCAACGTTCATTTCCGGCATCGACCGGATGCTCGACTACGCAGAAGCTGGATTAACACAACCGAATGAAAGGCAAAGACATGATTAGGCGTTTTCTATTCCCCCTCGCTATCGTTGCTGCGGGTTTCATCACGATGGGGATCATTATCAAGACCGGTCCAACAATGGAGCAGAAACCTCCCGCCAGTACCGCACCCCTGGTACGCACCTGGATCGCAACGAGTGAAACTGTGCAACTTTCCGTTCTGACGTATGGATCTGTTCTGCCCAGGACCGAAAGCGAGCTTATTCCTGAAGTCTCCGGGCGAGTCATCAAAATCTCACCATCGATGGTGAGTGGTGGATTTATCCGAAAAGGAGAAATACTCCTGGAGATCGACCCCCTGGACTATGAAGTCGCACTGGAACAGGCGAGGGCATCCCTCGCCGCAGCCAAGAGCGAACTTACCAACGCGAAGAAAGCCTACGAACGACTATTGGACCTTGCAAAGCAACAATCGGCCAGCCAGTCACAACAGGATGATGCGCTCAACCGGTTGAGATTCGGACAGGCGTCAATTCGTGAAGCGGCGGCCAGACTATCCCGCGCAGAACGTGACATTTCCAGAACGAAGATCAAGGCACCTTACGACGGCAGGGTCCGATCTAAGCGCGTGGACATTGGTCAGTTTGTGAATCGAGGCGCACCAATAGCGAGCCTGTATGCCACTGATTTCGCCGAAGTGAGATTACCATTGCATGATGAAGAGCTCGCCCATCTGGATCTGCCCCTTGCGGGACAGGAGTCTCCAAATCAACCCACGGTAATACTGCGAGCCCGATTTGCTGGAGCAAACCATACCTGGGAAGGCAAAATTGTCCGGACAGAGGGAGAACTCGATCCCAAAACCCGCATGATCAACGTAGTCGCGCAGGTTGAGGCACCCTATGAACGTTCAGGGAACCGACCGCCACTGGCCATTGGTTTGTTTGTTGAAGCTGAAATTATAGGCAACACCGTGGACAACGTTTACATAGTGCCCAGATCAGCACTGCAGGCCAATGAACAGATTTATGTTCTAAGCAGCGAGTACAGGCTGCAGTTTAGAGACGTGAATATCCTGCGTACAGTGGAAGAAGACGTTTACATCACGAGCGGTTTCAAATCTGGCGAGACTATATGCCTGTCGACGATTAGCAACGCAGTTGAGGGGATGTTGGTAGAACCCGTGACAGAAACAGGCGTGTTGTCCTCATGAAACCCATTATTGCGTGGTTCGCGAACAACCACGTCGCGGCAAACCTTCTCATGGGATTGATCATTCTCGCTGGACTAGTGACGCTGCCGAACATGCCGAGAAAATCATTTCCGGATATTAGTATTCCCGTCATCAGCATCAGAGTTCCGTATCTTGGTGCCGCACCTGAAGAAGTCGAAGATGGCGTATGTATCCGAATTGAAGAAGCTCTGGAAGGTATTGAAGGTGTTAAACAAATTCGATCCAACGCTAACGAAGGCCTGTGTTCTGTATCTGTTGAATTGTACGAGAGCGCTGATGAGTCCAAGGCGCTCGACGATGTAAAAAATCGTGTAGATGCTATCGACACCTTCCCCGAGGAAACCGAGAAACCGATCATCAATCTAGTCGAGCCAGTGAGGAACGTCCTCGATATCGCCATCACCGGCCCTGAAGATGAGCGAACATTGAAACAACTCGGCCAGCAGGTGCGCGATGACATAGCACAACTGCCAGATGTTACTCAGGTCACAGTCGCCAACACCCGACCGTACGAAATTTCAATCGAAGTATCAGAGGCTTCCCTTCGAAAATACAACCTTACGTTCGACCAGGTAGCAGGCGCGGTTCGCTCGGGCTCACTCGACCTGCCCGGCGGGTCTATCAAAACCAATGCCGGTGAAATCCTTTTGCGTACAAAAGGTCAGGCCTATTGGGGGCATGAGTTCGAGGACCTTGTAGTCACCAGGCGCGCAGACGGTACGAGAGTTCTGCTAAAGGATGTTGCAACTGTTATTGATGGATTCGCAGATACCGATCAATCTCTGCGTTTCAATGGCAAGCCGGCAGCGATGATTCGAGTAGCGAGAATCGGCGAACAGGATCTCGAGACAATCAGCGGCGCCGCCAAGCAGTACATCAAAGACGTACGGCATCGACTACCCGAGGGCGTGGACCTCACTATCTGGAATGACGGTTCTCTAATACTGACGGATCGTCTGGATATATTGCTAAAAAGCGGGCGCCAGGGGTTTCTAATGGTGCTAATTGCCCTGTCGCTTTTCCTTCGTCCGCGACTGGCGTTCTGGGTCAGTCTTGGTGTGCCGGTTGCTTTCCTGGGTGCACTCTTCCTGATCAACGCCATTGGCCTATCCATCAACGTTATTACATTGTTTGGTTTAATCCTGGTGCTAGGCGTCTTGGTAGATGACGCCATCGTTGTCGGAGAAAGCATTCACTCGCGGCATCAGGAAGGGGTCAGCCAACTCACCGGTGCCATTGAAGGTGCCCAGCGTGTCACCATTCCCGTTACGTTCGGCGTATTAACGACCGTAGCCGTCTTTATGCCATTGTTGTTCGGCGTTGGCACTATGGGCCAAATCATGGGTGTGATCGCCACAACCGTCATGTGTTGTCTGATGTTTTCCTTAATCGAATCGCAACTGGTGCTGCCAGCACACCTTGCTCACAGCAAGGTCAGTACCAATGCGGGTGAAGTCGGCCTGATACTCGTACCGTTTGTAGCAGTATTGCTGCTCGCAATTACCTGGGATCTGCGATCCTATATCGCTCTTGCAGTTGGTGTTGCTTCGGTTTTGTTTGCCATACATGCGGCCGGCTATTTTGAACCGATTGCTACAAGGATTATGCGATTCCAGCAGTTCTTCGCTGATGGACTGGAAAGTTTTATCGATAATCAGTTTAGAGCTGCGGCAGAAGTAGCTCTAAGGGCCCGGTACATTACCGTCGCCCTCGCATTTGCAGCACTTTTATCTGCCTTTGGCATCGTTGCGAGTGGTCGCCTGCCTTTTTCGTTCTTTCCACCGCTCTCCTCAGATCAGGTGATCGCCAGCCTGACGATGCCCCTTGGCACCAGCGCGTTCAACACTGCCGATGCCGTGCTCAAAATCCAGCAATCCGCAGAGAACTTAAAATCGCGGTTAAACGTTGAATACGCTGAAGCTCCACCTGTCAGACAAATTCTGTCTGCAGTAGGCGATCACCCTTCAGCCGGCAACGGTCCACCAACCACGAGTAGTAGTCCAGTTCTTACCTCCAAAGGTCATATAGGAGAAGTTATCCTCCAACTGACACCCTCAGAAACAAGAGCATTGTCGACACGTGAGATTGCAGACATGTGGCGACAGTCGACTGGTTCCATTGCAGAGGCGGTCGAACTGAAGTTCGGTTATTCATTTATTACTGCCGGTAATGCCATCGATATTCAACTCGAAGGGGACAATGTTGAGGAGCTCAGGATTATCGCAGAGAAGCTACGATCCAAGCTCGGTGAGTACCCAGGCGTGATCGACATCACAGATTCGTTCCGCTCAGGTAAACAGGAGATGAAGCTTTCCATCCTCCCTTCCGGCGAAGCACTCGGATTGACGCTGGGCAGTCTGGCTGTGCAGGTTCGGCAGGCTTTCTACGGTGAAGAAGCACAAAGGATTCAACGCGGACGGGACGATGTGCGCGTGATGGTGCGCTACACGGAAAAGGAAAGGCGCTCTCTTGGGTCCCTGGACTCAATGAGAATCCGGACACCGGATGGCTCAGAAGTTCCATTTGCGACAGTGGCAAAGGCAGACCTGGGCAGAGGATTTTCCACCATACGTCGCGCAGATAACCGCCGAGTTGTGAACGTGATCGCTGATGTCGACCGGACGCAGGTTACGGCCAATGAGGTATTGGCCAATCTCAGGGCGGGATCCATTCAGGAAATCCTGGCGCCGTATCCACGCGTATCTTACAGCATGGAAGGTGCCCAGGCGGAGCAATCGGATACCTTATCGAGCCTGGTACCACTTTTCGCCATGGCGCTATTCGTCATCTTCTCGTTGCTTGCGATTCCACTTCGCTCCTATCTACAACCGTTAATAATAATGAGCGTAATCCCATTTGCCTTTATGGGTGCAATCTGGGGGCACCTGATCATGAAAACATTTGGTTTTGTCTCCGGCCTGGCAATGATGTCTGGCCTGGGTTTTATTGCGGCAACGGGTGTGGTGGTGAACTCAAGCCTGGTGCTGATCCATAGCGTAAATTATCGTCGTTCGATCGGCGAAAGTATTCGTGACTCGGTGCTGCACGCTTCCGTTTCACGTTGCCGCCCGATTGTGCTGACATCCCTCACCACGTTTGTAGGCCTTGCTCCATTGATGTTCAACAAGAGTGTCGGCGCCCAGTTTCTTGTCCCCATGGCAGTTTCGCTCGCATTTGGGGTCATGTTTGCCACGGTGGTGACCTTGCTGGTCGTACCCTCCGGATATCTGATCCTGGATGATCTAGGCAATCTGTTTCGCCGAATACCAAAACTGGCACAACCCACCCCGCCGCCGGTATCTAAAGTCGAAGTCTGAGGACATTGTGACTGAAGTCCGGGGTCACTCTTTAAAAGGGATGGAGGGAATTACACTAATATGAGTAATCTCCTCCGTCCCCTTTACCCTCGTTTTAGTCCGAGAGTTCGCCGACCACGTCCCAGTAGGTTGACAGGATATCGATATGCTCCTGGGGGGACTTCAGGCCTTCACCCTGACCTCGCAGGGCCATACCCCGCATCGAAACATATTCCGCACCAATATCCCGCCAGGCACGGACTTCCTCTGCCCATTTGTCAGGGCCAGATTGGTAGTTAAGGAGAGCTTCAACACCAAATTCATCAATGTTTCGTCCGTTAGTTTCCAGGTGGGCCTGTAGTAGGTTCATCGCCTCAAGGTTCTCTTTCTGGCCACTACCAAAGATAAACCCGTCACCTATCTCCGCCGCCCGCTTGAACACTACATCGGAAAATCCGCCGAACCAGATTGGGATCTGCCTGCCGGGTAATGGCTTCAGCCCTGCCTTCTCCACGTTGTGATATTCACCTTCATAACTAACTACGGGTTCCTGCCAGAGCTTCCTCAACAACTCGACCTGTTCGACCTGCCGACGACCGCGATTGGCAAAGTTCTCATTAAGAGAATCGTATTCGACATAGTTCCAACCGGTACCGACACCAAGTCGCAACCGACCACCCGAGAGAATGTCGACCTCAGCCGCCTGCTTGGCAACCAGCACAGTTTGACGCTGAGGGAGGATCAATACGCCGCTCGCGAGACCTACCCGCTGCGTACAGGCTGCAAAAAAACCCAACAACACAAAGAGCTCATGAAAAGATGATTCTTCTGTATAAGGTCCCCAGAGTCTGGGTTCCCGCCCTTCATGCACCGCACCTATTACATGGTCGTACACCAACAAATGGGAGTAACCAATTTCTTCTGCTGCCTGTGCCCAGTCACGAATGACTACCGGGTCATGACCAATCTCCAGGTGGGGAAATACTGCACCAATCTTCATTACCTTTACTCCTTGCAGGTTGCTGCATTAGGGTTAGAAACAACCCAAGAATAGTAGAGTTTACAGATGAAGACGAGATACGTTACTGAAATGGGCATGGGCACCGATGTGCATGGCGGGGACTATACCCAGGCTGCAGAACGAGCCGTGTTCGATGCAATCCATCATTCCAGCCTTCACTTTTTTGCACCCCTTGAGAAAACCGCCGACGACATGTTCATTGATCTGCTGATCGGTGTACCGGAACCAGACAAGGTAGATGCAGACAGGGTTGCAGCGGCATTACCGTACGGTACGGTTAGCATCACAGTCCAGAAAGGCGGACTAGAGATCCCCGGGGACGATGGCAAGGACGCGATTATCATTGCCAACGCCGGGATTGTTGTCAGGCTGGCCGACTAGTCTGCACAGGACCAGCGGGCAAGAATATCCATCCTAAGCAAACACGGCCTGGTGAACATGCCCATGCTCGAGCTCTTCAGCAGCAGCCTCTCGAACTTCAATGATATCGACAGCGAAGTGAAGGGTCACGCCCGCTACCTTACCCAGTGACTGGGCTTCCAGGCCTGAATCAAATGGCCAGTGCCATGCAGGTAGGCAAGGGGGTCCTGGCCCTCTGAGGAATCCAGCACTTCTTTATCGTTATTGGTCAGCACATAGTGGATCAACACCACGGCATGTTCTTCAACTTTCATATACTCTCCAGGTACATTTTCTTAATGACCTGATGAGTTCGAAGTTCAGTGACAGAACACTAATCAGATGGGTGTCTGGCGAAACAACCAGATCGGTCGCGCGAAGGGTAACGGAATTATCCTAGCAAACCAAATACATCAAGGTCATCACTGGCAGCAACTTGCCTGGCAATCATTTGTGACATCCATGCAAAACTTGCTTCGTTAGTGCTATCCAAAGTACCGGCAACAACCGCCGTATAAACCCAGTCATACAACATGCAGCTTTGATAGTCTTTCCACAGGTCGTCGAAGCTCAACCCGGAAACCCCTCGTTTAACAAGGCCATCAAGGTATCTCTCCAATATCTGCTTTTCGTGCGATTGCCTGACTTCCGCCTTGGTACTTTGCCCAAGGAACAGTGCAACGTCGAACATCCCCCGCGCCTTCAGTGGTCCCTGCCAGTCAATCACAGCCACCGGTTGATGTTCCGGCTGAATGCCATAGAGCAGATTCTCCATTCGAAAGTCACCATGACAGAGAGTAATAGGTGCACTCATTCGCTCAGCCTGAAGCGCTGGTATGGCCGCTAGAAATCGGTCACGCTGCGCTCGAATATGCTCCGGGATGAAATCACCAAACGTCTCAACCATCGTGTCCCAACCTGAGTTGGCGAGGTTATTCATGTTGTCCGCATGGTAGCTGTCTGCAATGCCCGGAACCCATTCAAGGTGATCAACTTTCTCCCAGAATGATGCGTGTAGTTTCGCCAGTTCATCTATCGCCAATTCAGTTTGAGCCAGGGTCGCGCCTACCGACTGGTTACCAACCTCATAGTCGGTCATGTCCTCCATCAGGATGACAAAATTATCGTTTTCAAGACCGGTGAAGTAGAACTCAGGACAACGCGCTTCGGTCAATGGGTCCAACTCTTCGGAGAAGCGAGTCTCCCGCTCGTACAGGTTGTACAACATCGCAACCTGTCGGTTAGTTGGGTTCTCGGATGCATATTTGGCTATAACGCTATGTGGCAAACCCTCGCTGTTCCCCTCAAAGGAAAGTTCAAGCTTCGCAATGTCCGCCATCATGCCAGTCCCCTCGCCCAACGGGGATCGGGAAACCTTAGAAACGCTAGTCCCCTCGGGAAGAAACGTCCCCCCCAGGGATTTTGTTAGATACTCTGGTGTAAAGCCTTGTGGAAATTCAGGTAAGGCCATTAGTCCTCCAATACTCTACGGACACATCTATTTTGCTTGCCCTTGATCTCAATGTTTCGAACCGGGACCTGCCCGACCTCGCTGTGTTACCGGAGTGTGTTCCAGCGCAGGGCTGGTAGTCAACGCCCAACACCCTGAGCATTCTTATGCTCACGACACCTTCTGCCTGATAGCTATCTTCATAGAAACCCCTCTGGTCATTCGGCCCCTTCACTGGAACCCTCGTACTGTACATCAACTCAATGTATAACTGCCTGACCAGATCAGGATAACCATCAGGAGAAACGAAATGCGATTATCACCGATTGAGCGAGACGACCTGAACGATGAGCAGCGAACGGTGCTTGAAGCAATCGAAAGAGGTCCAAGAGGGAAGGGCCGACCAGGTATAGGGATGATTGGTCCTTTTGGAGCCTGGGTGCGCGCACCCAGTGTCGGCCAGGCAATCCAGGGGGCAGGCGAAGCGATCCGGTTCAACACATCACTCGCGCCGAATGTTCAGGAAGTCGCCATCTGCACTGTGGGGGTTCACCATCGATCCCACTTTGAGTTTTCTGCGCATCGGACGCTAGCCATCAAAGCAGGTGTTTCCGAGCAGGCACTGGACCAACTGACGGCAGGAGAACATCCTGACTTCTCAGGAGATGAGCAGCTTTCCCACTCGATCGCATCTCAGATGCTCAACCAACATCGCATACTGGATGATACCTATGCGCATGGCCTGGAAGTTTTCGGAGAAACTGCAATGATTGAACTGGTTGCGACCGTCGGTTACTACTGCCTGATCTCATTAACACTGAACGCATTCGAAATCCCCCTGGAACCCGGAATGAGGGACCCCTTTCCTGAGGCTAATGACCAGTCACTAAGAAATTAGCCAGGCACGGACAACTTGGCTAGCCATGAACCCGATATCAGTCGCCCTGCGCTGATCAGTGATCATGAAGAGAGTAGATGGCTCAGATACTGTTCTTATTTTGTGCCATTTAATTGCGCCTCTCTGAACGAAGCCAGGTCGTATCCCCCCTGGACTTCAGTGGGTGCCTGGCTGTAACAGACGACATCATAGAAATCACGGAATGCAGAAATCCTGCCCTCGCGTATTTCCGCAACCCCACAGATATGTGGTGTCATCAAGTCTCGACCCTGTTCGTCCCAGTGATGATCCACCCGTTCGGTAAAAACGATATCACCCTTACTGGCTATGTGAATCAGTTCGGCACTGAAGTGCGTCATGGTTTTAAGAATCGGGATCTGACCGGCGAAGCCACCACGCGCCATCTGCTCGAAGAGCTCCGCCTGGCCATTAATCACAGCAAGACCGCTATTAGCCCAGACAAACCCCTCAGTACACACCGCCTTAATGACTTCAGGCAAATCACCGGTTTCCATTGCCCTGACCAGCTTTAAAACCAGAGCTTCATTGCCACCAGCCGCCTCTGTGACATCTATCATAAGAACCATTCCCCGAGGAAATTTACAGGTTCAATACAACCACATAAGTGACTGTCTTCACCACCCTACGAATTTGTATATTTCCCGTGCAGCCCATACAGTGAACGCACCAATTTTTCATGGGGAACCAAAATGACTGAAAAGTTCCAGTTTATTCGCTTTGAAGGCATACAAGATGGTGTTGCACGGATAGTGCTCGCCCGTCCGGAAAAACGTAACGCACAGAACAAGTCCATGCTGTATGAGCTGAATGACGCACTCGATATGGCATCACATGACGTCGAGTGTAAGGTGATCGTCCTCGCCGCTGATGGCCCCGATTTTTCTTCTGGCCACGATATGAAAGACCGCGAGCCGCTAACACGCAAACCCGTTGGGACCTGGGCCGGCTTTGGCCAGCCGGGGATCGAGGGACATTGGGCATTTGAGGAAGAACTCTATCTTGGCCTCTGCTGGCGCTGGAGGAATATACCCAAGCCCACGATGGTCGAGGTTCAGGGCCGGGTCATCGCTGGTGGCCTGATGCTGGTCTGGCCGTTCGATATTATCATCGCAAGCGACGATGCACGTTTTTCTGACCCTGTGGTGGCGTTCGGTGTAAACGGAGTCGAGTATTTTGGACATCCGTGGGAAGTAGGTGTCCGAAAAGCTAAGGAAATGTTGTTCACCGGGGAGGCCCTCACAGCAGAAGAATGTAAAACACTGGGCATGGTTAATCATGTGGTATCCAGAGAAGAGCTGAAGGAATTCACGATGAAAATGGCTAAACATATTGCCCGGCAGCCAATGCTTGGCCTGAAACTAGCCAAGCAGTCCGTGAACCAGATGCAGGACGCACAAGGCCTGTGGCCCTCTCTGCAGGCCGCCATGTCACTGCAGCACATGGGACATGCCCACGAGCGCCTGATCCACGAATCGGCTGTCGAACCAGAAGGTGGCGAGAAAATTAAAAAGCAGGCAAAAAAGAAGGAATCCAACAAGTTCGACTGATGTTTTAAAGGGGGACGGAGGGAATTCCCTCCGTCCCCCTTTAAACTGTCCCCCTTTAAAACTGGCGCGCACTACAAAAAGCTGGTACCTTTTCTAGCCTTTCAAGAATGTTTAATTGGGTAATCGCCAGGAGACCTAGATGGCAGAACTTTCAATCAACGAAAATGTGATGGACCTGACTCCGGAAGGTCCACGACTCAAGGGCATGCGCTGCAAAAACTGCAACAATCATGTGTTTCCCATGCAAAAGGGATGCCCAAAATGTACTTCTGACGACGTCGAAGAGGTCCATCTAGGTACCAAAGGAACGCTATGGGCCTGGACCATCCAGGGATTCCCCCCCAAAGCACCACCCTACCTCGGTGAAACAGATCCCAGCAAGTTCGAACCCTACGGCGTCGGTTATGTAGAACTCCCGGGGGAATTAAAAGTAGAATCACGGTTAACTGTTGCAGATCCCACAGCGCTTAAGTCAGGCATGGAAATGGAACTGGTTGGCGAAAAAATCGGTGAAGACGAAGAGGGTAACGACCTGATCACCTTCGCCTTCGCACCCGTCTAAGTTAGTCAGGAGAAAACATTATGAGTGATGATGTAGCAATTGTTGGAATTGGAATGCATCCGTTTGGCCGCCACGAAGGCGTCAGCGGAATGGAACAGGGCGCAGCTGCGATTCGCACTGCTTGTGCAGATGCCAACGTCAAGTGGGCCGACCTGGAATTTGCCTTCGGCGGCAGTGTTGCCGCAGGCAATCCAGACTCAATGGTTTCCCAGATGGGATTGACTGGCTTGCAGTTCATTAATGTCGTGAACGGTTGTGCAACGGGTGGTTCCGCATTAATTTCTGCCTATAACACTATTAAATCAGGCGCCTTCGATCTAGGCCTTGCGATCGGCTTCGACAAACATGAACGAGGAGCCTTCAGGGTTAACACCGGTAAGTCCGGGGAGCGGGACTGGTACGGCGGCAGTGGTATGGCGCTGACCACCCAGTTCTTCGGCATGAAGATCAATCGCTATATGGAAGATTACGGCATTACCCAGGATGCCCTGGCGCGTGTTTCTGCCAAGGCTTTTCGTAATGGCTCCATGAACGAGAATGCGTGGCGCAGACAGCCATTTTCTGAAAAAGAAGTGCTACAGTCAGCCATGCTGTCTTACCCGTTGACCCAGTACATGTTCTGCTCACCGGGGGAGGGCGGAGTCGCACTGATCCTTGCCAGAGCGGACAAGGCACACAAGTACACCAAAAACCCGATCTTCCTGAAGTCAGCCGTTGTGCGATCACGCCGATATGGAAGTTTTGAAGTACTTGCTCCATCTCTGGCGCTTGATTACGCAGATGGCCCGACGGTAGACGCATCGCAGAAAGCCTTCGAAGCGGCAGGTGTTGGTCCCAAGGACATCGATGTTGCACAGTTGCAGGATACCGAGTCAGGTGCAGAAATCATGCACATGGCCGAAAACGGCTTCTGTGAGCATGGCGAACAGGAAGCCATGTTGGCGAACGGTGATACTGAAATTACAGGTCGCCTACCGGTCAACACCGACGGTGGCTGTCTCGCAAACGGCGAACCAGTAGGCGCATCCGGTTTACGCCAGGTCTACGAAAATGTGCTTCAGCTTCGGGGCGATGCTGGTAAACGGCAGGTTCCAAACGATCCTAAAGTTGCCTACACCCATGTGTATGGCGCCCCGGGTATCTCAGGTGTCACGATCCTGAGCACCTAGAAGTATCTGAGATTATTTCGGAAGCCACTATAAAACGCCCTCTATATGAGGGCGTTTTTGTTTCCGCTGAAAATAAATGACAATAGCGTCACTAACAATCAGGTGGATCTTCGATGACCTTTTGCGTGACTCAAAGCGGCGCACCCTGCGGTGCAATTGTCGAAGGGCTCGACCTCACAAAACAACTCGATAGTTCACAGGTTACGGTTCTCAGACAGGAATGGTTGCGCAGTCATGTTCTGATCTTTCCAGACCAGGAGCTTTCCGATGATGATCTCGAAAGATACTCATTATATTTCGGGCACTTCGGGTACGAACCTTTTATTGCGCCAATAGACGGCAGGGATCATGTGGTAGCAGTTGAACGCAAGGCTGAAGAACAGGCACCCGTCTTCGCAGAGGTCTGGCACAGCGACTGGAGCTTCCAGGAAGTTCCTCCCGCAGGCACATGCCTGTACAGTATTAAAATTCCCCCAATAGGCGGAGACACAGGATATATAAACCAGCACAAAGCCCTGGCGGAAATGCCCGCAGAGCTTCGGCAGAAAATCGAGGGCAAAACCGCCATCCACTCTGCCCGAGCCGGTTACTCACCGGACGGATACTTCGGAAACGAAGAACAGGAAGCAGACCGAAGCATGCGCATTATTGTCTCAGAAGAAGCAAATGATACCCTGAGGCATCCAATCATTCGTCGTCATCCGGAAACTGGTGTTGAAGGGCTGTTTGGCTGTTTCGGCTATATCGTTGGCATCGAGGGAATGAGCGATGATGAATCCCGCGACCTGCTGATGGAAGTTTACAGCTGGCAAACTCGCGACGAGTTTGTTTACAGGCATCACTGGCAGGAGAACATGCTGGTAATGTGGGACAACCGCTCTGTGCTCCACAAAGCGAACGGCGGGTACGATGGTTACGACCGCCTGCTTCACCGCACGACTATCGCTGAACAGATTGTCGCATGAGCATTCTCGCTGAGCAGATTGCGGAAGCTATCCGCACTCATCAACCCTTACCAGCATTCCCTGAAGGCCTAAGCCTGACCAACGGCTACGAAATCCAACTTGAGGTGGCAAACCTCGTTGCACCTGGCGGTTTCGCTGGCATCAAGGCAGGCATTACCAGCAAACAGCTCCAGGCCATCTTCGGCATTGATCACGCGCTTCTTGGTCGGCTTTACCGGCATGGCCACCTGAAATCTGGTGCAATACTCCCTTTTATTGAGAAACAGCTGATTGAATGTGAAATTGGTATCACTGTTGATACAGACGGCCAGCCAGTTTCTGCAGGCGTAGCACTTGAATTCGCGTTTGCCGCATTCTCGTCACCATCAGACGCTACAGCGCCAAACCTGACCGCTGGCAACGTCGCGGCTGACAAGTTTCTTACCGGAGAACAGCATCCATGGAGAAAATCCTATGATGACATCATCATTCGGTTCTACCGCAACGATGCGCTTATCAATGAAGCCCCCATCACCGAATCGTTAGGTGGACCCGCAAACGCAGTCCAGTGGATCGTCCAGGAAGCTAAACGATTTAACTTTGAAATCCCGGACAGCACCCTTCTAATGACCGGGGCATGTGGGCAGGTGGTAGCCGCTCTGCCAGGGACTTATCGGGCAGACTACGGTGACCTGGGTGAGGTTAACTTCACTATCCCCGAGTAACGAACTAAAGGCTATTGTGTAGTCATCGTCCTGGCGTACATCAACTGCAACGCTTCGCCCATGCCTGAAGGATGTTCCGTTTCGCTGAAGTCGACAACCTGGTCCCAGTTTTCAGCGACCGCATCAATGCTCACATCTTCCGTTCTTGGATCGAGGTTCAGTCCCACCGTCCGTTCCCAGCGAAGTTTTTTGAAGGACCCGGCCGAAGCCTCAAACATACTGCCAGACTCTTTGCAGTCCTCGTGTGCCAGATAAGCAACCAGCGGTGCAACATAATCTGTCTTGATCGCGGTCTTCAGTGCTTCAGGGAAGTTGGCACTGTTCATCTCTGTGGCGCCAAACGGCGAAACACAATTGCAGGTGATGTTGGTTTTTGCGCCTTCCTGTGCAATTGACTGGGCCAGGCCATACATCCCCATTTTCGCAGCCGCGTAATTCGCCTGGCCAAAATTTCCATAAAGCCCTGCGGAAGAGGACATCAACACAATTCTGCCACCGCCCTGCTCCTCGAAATGCGGCCATCCGGCCTGGGCGAGTTTAAAGGATGTCTTCAGGTGAACATCCATCACTGCGTCCCATTGCGCTTCAGGCATTTTCCGCAGTGTCTTGTCCTGGATAAAGCCGGCATTGTGGATAATCGCATCAACGCGTCCGCATTCAGCCACCACCCTTTCTACCAACTCTGCACTGTCTTCAACACGGCCCGGGAAGTGAATCGCTCGACCACCAGCATCATTGATCGCCTGAGTCGTCCCTCTGTCATCTTCCGTCGAGCTATTGATCGCAACGGTTGCACCTGCCTGCGCAAGGCATCTTGAAAATGCATTACCCAGCCCTCGACTTCCACCCGTCACCAGGACAACTTTATCTTTGAATGTTACTGCCATAATCGTCTCCTAACGTTCCAGTTGTGCAATATCCGGTGTCTTGATTTCATAGAGTTCAATGACATTGCCACAGGGGTCACGACCATAAATAGCCGACGACGTATCCCCAAAATGTACCACCTCACCCACAAACTCCATCCCGTGTGTTTTTAGTCGATCGTACTCCACCTGAATGTCATCAACCTGCAGGGCGAAATGTGGATAACCATAATCACAGGGCCTGGACCTCAGGTCCTTTGGCTCAGGATTTGTGTACTGCCAGAGTTCAAGAAAAGCATTGGGACCTTTTAACATCGCCATACGAGCCTTCGCGTTTTGCAGTCCAACTGCACGATCGACTTCTGGCGAACTATCGAACTCGCTCTCCTGGACAACTTCAAAGCCCAGCCCTTCTGTGTAGAACTTGAGCGCTTTTTCAAAATCGCTGACGCCCAGGGCGACATGGTGTATTCCTACTATCATGTTGTTTGTTTATATCCTTTGTTTCTTGAAAGTTATCACGAGCCGTAGCTCAGATGTCTGGTTCACTTAGTGTTATGCCCGCGCCGAAGGCGCCTCGCTCTGACGCTCATCGTAGCTTTGTAGGACGCCTCCTTCGTCCTTAACCCGTCATCTCGACTGGAGGCGCGCAGCGCCGGAATGGAGAGATCTCATACTCGCGATCTACTTCAATCGAAGGTTATAGAAGGCAATAATTTCATCGAGGGCGGCTCGGGTGGGCTCACCGTCTTCGTCGATCAGGTGGCGGGTGACGACGCTATGCGGAGGCTGGCCGGTTCCCGGCCTCGCTGATTTCGCAGCCAGCATTGTGCCTTTGAATCGATCACCCAGTGCCGCCTGGTAGTCATCAAACCGCTCTTTCTTGCAGAAACTATCTCCTTCAAAACAGTAGCCAAGTACCGTGAGATCCTCATCTTCAAGCCGATCCTTGATACACCGAAGCTCATCGGGCGCAATGTGCATGCCACCCTTTTTACCAAGCGGCAAAGATGGCTGGGACAACACAGGGGCAAGCAAGTCAGCGACTCCATGCGGAAGTCCCTAAGCGGATCAGGATGAATCAGCAATTGCTCTGACATTAGTCGTTTACATTCAGGCGATCATGGTCAGGCGTTCGTGCGCGCCTACCATACGGAATTTGATATCGATGTCTTCCGGACACGCACCGGTGCATGGTGCGGAACAGGTGACACATTTATCTGCCTGTTTATCCAGGGCTGCGTAAAGCAACATCGCTTCTTTCTCGTCGCCATAATCTTCGAAATACATACGATGACGCAGCACATCATTGATCGGCAAAGACTCCGGGCAGCTATTCAGGCAGTCGCCGCAGGAGGAGAAACAATGGGTGCCCGCGATCAGGTCGTCGTATTTATCCAGTACAGCAACATCTGCTTCCGTCAATGACTGACCAGAGGCATGCAGGTATTCATCCAGGTGCTCATTTTCAAAGAACGAAACCACCAGACAAGACACATTGGGATCTGAGTTGACCCACTTGAACGCTGCCTGAGTATAAGACGTGGCGTCATCCCGGAACTCAACCATACCCCTGTGTTTGGCGCCCTTCAGGGTCTTCATTGCTACGATGCCAATACCTTTCTCGGCAGCTCTTTTAATAATTTCCTGCTGCTTGGGCCAGGCGCCATGATGGTAGGCCAGCATCATCACATCAATCTTGCCACTGTCGATCGCGGCGTTAGCCACTTCTTCCAGGTTTGGTGTATGTGTCGATACACCAAGAAAAC
>DTZW01000188.1 GCA_012961165.1 Gammaproteobacteria bacterium
CATCACGATAGAGCGCCTGACGCCTTCTGACTAGTCGCGCCAATCGGGCTGGCGGGATGGATAGCCCAGCCTGATCTATGATTCTCTGGATAATCTCAGGGTCATTGATGTCAATATCGAAGCTGCTGTTGGCTGATGCAGTGGATACCGCCGCCACCGATAGCGATGTTACTGATAGGAACCATCACGATTTGCCGCTCCGGAAAGTAGCCCCGGGCGCCTACCGCGCTTACGAAGAGCTGGCCGGTAGCGTGTCGTTAGCCCGGTCGCGCGCTTCGATCTCCCGACGAATCTCTTTTTGCCTTTGCTCGGTTATGGGATAACTCCACACGATGGCCGCTCCGGTCAGGAAGAACAGCGACGGGAAGGTGGAGAACAGAAAGCGCACGCCGAACAACTCATCCGGACCGTTGACCGCTTCTGGCGCCGGGTCGAATCCAAACATGGCCAAACCGTATAGCGCGATGGCCCCGCCGATGGTGCCAGTGGCTTTCTGAGCGAACGACCAGGAGGAGAAGAACAGTGCGGCGCGGTTCTCGCCGCTGTACAGGGTGTCCAGATCGATGACGTCGGCCTTCATCGAGTTGGGCAGGGTCGAAGAAAATCCGCCCGAGGCGAAGCCGGTGAGGATGGTGATGGGGAGCATCCACCAGAAGTCGCCTTCGCCCAACAGCAGGTAGAGGGGGTGCGCGAAGGCGAGCACAAAGAAAGACGCCAGATAGGCGCGGTGTTTGCCGATCTTCCCCGCCAGCCAGACCCAGAACGGCACCGCGGCGAAGCTCGTGAGGAAAAAGAACGTCAGCATGTAGATGGCTTTGTCTTCAGCGTTCAGCACATCGGCGATGAAGAATAGATATAAGGGCGTGGTGATGCTGAGCCCGATGGAACCGATCATGAAGGCCAGCACCAGCTGCTTGAACGGGCGGTTCTGCCACATGAGCTTGAGGCCCTTGAACACCGGCACCACGGACTTCTCGTAGGTCTGGGGTTCCGGCACCTTCCACAGGCAAAGCGACACACAAACGGGCATGAGGACCAGCATGGTGGTGCCCACCATCATCAGCACTTCGTTGCTGCCACCTATGCCGAAGAACAGCAGTGCCGCCCCGGGCACCAGCTGCGCGGATAGGCTGCCGGCGATGCCGGCCATGGCGCGTCCGCCGGTGATCCGGGAGCGTTCATTATAGTCTGTAGAGAGCTCGGCACCCCAGGCGTAGTAAGGGATCAGCATCATGGTGATGGCGATGGAAAGGCCCACACTGCAGATCGCATAGTGCAGAGTGCCCGCACCCTCCGGGGGCATGAAGAGCATATAGACGGAGAGCATCATGATGGGTGTGGCCAGGAAGATCCACGGCTTGCGGCGGCCGAAGCGGCTGCGGGTGTGGTCGCTGACGTAGCCCATCAACGGATCGGTGATGACGTCGAAGACGCGCACTAGCACGCCGATAGATGCGAGCGTGATGAGCGGCACCCCCATGTCGGTGGTCCAAAAGCGCGGAATGAATACCGCCACCGGAAACAGCGACATGGCGATAGGCAGGTCGGCCAGGCTGTAATAGGCCAGCGTCGATTTCTTCAAGCGGTCCAAGTGTGGTCTCCTCCTTGCTCTAGGCTATACGCGCCAGCCCATTGCCTGCAACTCATAAAGATCGTCTTGCTCGTCCCGGCGGCCCACGTTTCCGGCGCCTTTGCGCTGGAACGGCTGTCGTCTCGGCCCATCAATGCTGCCATACATGACAAAAAAGCGGGTTAATGCTACTTAACCTCCGAATCGAGCTTTTTCATCAGAGGAAGAGACAGGTCGCTCGCAGTTCTATGCTGGAACGACTCGGTGATCCGAGCTCCACTGACGGATCCCTGAAAGCAGAATGTGGGGTCCAGAAAGGGCGTCGCTGCTGAACTCTTTCGCTGTCGTAAGTCCTGAAGACAACGATCTCATCAATTCCAAGTTCCGGAAATGTAAACCAGTTGTGACGTTCATCTTCCGGTGCCTCCACCCCCAATGTATCGAAGTCCAATCCTCCGGCACCAGCGTAGTTGGTCACGGGAAAAGTGAACAGTTCCTCTCTGGCAACAGACTCTGCCTCGCAAAATGCAATGGGAAGATCCATTTTCTTCGGACCGAGGTTGCGCCAGAACTGCAGAACCAGTAGGCGCCTGGCATTTGAGAACTGATCAGCCGTAATGCCCACACTGTTAAGACCGAGTTGAGCCTCATCGGAGGAACCAGTATAGAATTGTCTCATCATATCGCCGTAGCTTTCCGCGAAATCCGAATGGACGAATGTGATCGGCCCCAGGTCTTCATGCAGCTTCGCCTGTTCGGGATTGCGTTTAATATGCGAACCCACCAGTGCCTGGTCGCATCCCGATAGTTCCCTTGCCAGGTCAGCGATTTCACCATAATGTATTTGCCGGATCTGTACTTCGTCAGTCCAGTCTTCAACTGCAGAGTTGTGTTGCATCAGTTCAAAACCGCGCTCCTGCCAGCCAGGCAGTGGATGCTTGCGTCCATCCAGGATGTCCACCTCAAGTGTGCAGGGTTCTTCACCTTTCACATAGTTCATTTCTGCACGGCAAAACAATGTTTGAGTCATACCCAGTCCACACTCAGGCCCAACTGGCTAGCATACACTAAGTCCCATGATCACGAGTTGAAATAATCTGTTAGGAGCCGAGAAGGAAGGTTCTTGAAGACCCGATGGACGCGGGATGTTTTGCTGCGACGAGCTGAACGGGTGTGCAATGTCCGAGCGACAAATAGCAGCGGCTTGAACTGGTATCTCAATTACGGCACCTCCCTGTGTATAGGAAGAATAAACCATATATCTGCTGAGTCAGTTGTTCAGTACCGTGGCCAAACAACAGTCGCTGGGTTGTGCTCAAAGGGTTGTGCGAACAATCGAAAAGTAGCGCACGAACTTCGCGGCAGGAATTCCCGATTACATCCAACCGAGCTCTTTCATGGCCCACGGTGCATTCCATACTTTCGTCATTTCTGACACCTTGTCATTTTCACTCATCTTTACGATGTACACATAGTGCGTGTCAGTTTCTTTTTGGGTAGGTGGCACTGGCCCACCATCACCGGTGTGTTTAGCATGATAGGTTCCAAAGAACGTTGCGGTATTCGTTGCACTATCGAAGCTGGATGTATGTAAAACATAACTGCCTTCTGGCGACGTTACGGTCCCGAACCCGAACATCCACTCGCAATAGTCCTGGACGGTATCAATGTCCGCCAGTGGTTCAGACTGGGCACTAAACGTCGCACCGTCTTCTACATATTGCTGACAGCCCTCCCATCCTTCAGGTTTATCACAAGCTTCAAAAAACTTTGTAGCAGTTTCAAACGTACTCATAAATTCTCCATTTCCATATGTATCAAATCAGAAGCCTGACACGAGCGAAGCTTCTCGTCAGAGGTTTTCTAATACCACCATAGTATCTAACGCCATAGCCAGGATGAACACCAGCGATACTATTCCTGTTGCTCAAGCAGGGCAAACCCATGAATATTCATACCTCCCGGCGGAGCGAAGCAATGGCTGAAACCTGCCGTTGAGTCGCACATGGTTATCCACAATGCAATTTTTCGTAACAGCTCATAAGCGGATGATGGCTGGCTTGTCCTCGCTGCGGGCGGCTGGTTTGAGTTATTTGTTAGTCGATACAAAGACGTCTCTAGCCCTTCGCCTCCTGGATAGCCTGATATCGAAAACATAACGTGGCACGAGTAACGATAAGTAAGCAAGATAGTCGAGCGGATCGAAGAATCCCTTATATATACCGAAATACTGACTCGTTTCCATGATAAAGGTAACCGCTACGACTATGGCGAGCATCGCGTCAGCCGAGAAATAACCAAGGATTTGACTATCGTGTTGAGCCGTCAGAAATAGTCCACGAAAACATATATAGAGATAAGCAGGGAATACGATATCGAACAGGTAACTGCTCCAAAAGCCTGGAATGTTAACGAATGCAGTTACACAACTAATCACCCCAAGGCCACGAGCACAGCCTTGCAAATCTGAATTTCCGTTGATTCAGTGGAATCCGTATTTATGCAAGCCTGACGCCATATAAGCGGCCAGCCAGGCAACGGCTGGCCCAAACGACTGCAAGGCGTGCCTTAATGTTCACCTTAGGCATCCGCCTTTTGGATCTCCTTCATTTTGCTTTGAAGTTTTAAAGCCAAGTCCGTCATTTCTTCTGGTGTAGTTTCAATCACACCGTTTTCATGCATGAGTGCATGATACTGTTGTTGTTCAAACGGGACTCCCTTTGGCAGAGGCGCCACATGCCAATGAACATGGGAATTGGCACTTTGGCTACCCAGGCTCAGGATGTAGATGCGTTCGTGT
>DTZW01000189.1 GCA_012961165.1 Gammaproteobacteria bacterium
AGGGGGCTGGCGATAGTCAATCCTGATTGGTGTTCATCATCAAAGGCAGCGGATGGCTACTGGGTGACAGGCGATGCTTGCTGGTTACTCAGGAGCAGGGATAAGAGCAGGAAAAATCTCGACCCATTGTTCAAGATCTGTCTCGTCAGTGGCCAAAAGCACTACGCCCATATAGTACTCATCATTTTTTGGCCTTACCCAGCGAACCTGGGCTCTCAATAGGTAGGTGGAAAATGGTTCGCCGACACCTACTGATACATTGACCAGTGCGCCGGGTGAAAGAATTGAATTGGTCAAAAACTGCATACCGCAGGGAGAAAAATCGATGGCTTTGCATTCCAGGGACAAGCCGACCATGTCCGGTTCATCTTCCGATTCGTGAACGTGGACAAAGAATCGGACATTGATGTCGACTCGTGTTTCTGTTCTTTGCTCCTTGACAGCAACCATCTATCTATTCGTGATAAAAGTGATATTAATTCGCCTTCTTTGCCGCGTAACCTTGTCTGTTTAGTTTCGTTCTATAAGACTTCGGTAGGTCTTCAGGTGTTTTAGCGCCTGGGCGTGCTCCCCAACCAGCTCGTAGAGCCGAGACAGGTTGTAGTGTGCGTCTGCCAGGTTTGAGGCACGCTTGTACGCGTCGATCGCGTCCTGGATCCTGCCCATATCCTCAAACAGTGTCCCAAGGTTGAATGCGGCAAGGACATTGTCGCGTTCAACATCCAGTGCATGGTTGTAGTGTTCTTCGGCGGATTCGTATTCACCCGCTTCCTGTAGCAATCGTCCAATGTTGACGTGTGCATCAGAATGGTAGGGGTCCAGCTCAAGGGCTCGAAGGTAGGCGGCGGGGGCATCCTGCGGAGAAACTGCCTCCAGGTCAACACCAAGGTCGAACCAGTCATCAGAAGAAAGCTGGTCGCTGGCTTGCGCTTCCTCGGCTGCCTGTCGAGCGAGTGGTGCAACTGTTCCTGCAAGGTCTGCTACCGCGAAATTAAAATGTATCTGTCCGGTCGCTGCATCATAAACCTGGTCGGCCTCACGAATCACAACAGCGCCGCCATCCCCTGCAATTCTTAACGAAGTCAGCGGGCGGTTAGAAGGTAATTTGGATTTGAGATTAAAAAGGGCGTGGTTAATTTCTGCCCGACGAACACCAGCTTGCATGAGTTCTTTCGCCGTGCGCAATACAATAATGTCCTGAAAGTCGAAGCGATAGTGATTCCCGGTTGTTCTGGCCGGCTCTAGAATCCCTGCGCGAGCAATTTCCCGAATGAGTTCCGGGGACATTTCTAGCAGTTCCGCCACATTTTGTGTCGAGTACCTCTTCATATGGCCCAGTGACTACCTCTTAACTTATTTGCCGGACTTTTCTTCGCTCGAGCTTTTCTGGCGGCAGGTTTGTGGCTTCTTTGCACCCTTCATGAGCCGCGACGATATCTCCACCATTTACGGTCTGTTCAAGCACCTCGAGCATATGGTGTCTGGCCTCGTCTGTATAGTTCTCAGGTTCAAATCTTTCTCTCAGTAGCTGGCTAACCAATAGAATGGAAAGCGTGACAAATAGAGTGACAGCTGATCCAGTTAAAGGTGTTCTCATGCCGGTACCTTCGGGTCAATCGGGTTTAAAGAATTTAGTTAATGCGGGTGTTAATTGACCTAAACAGTCGAAAGCCGGATATCTATCGAAAATAGATTAGCCGAGAAACCATTGATTTCAGAGCTGAAACAAGGCCTGGGTTGAAATGATTTCCCCCAACTCATGCTTCTGGCGGGCTGAATCTATATAATGCGCGCGGCTTTAACAGACACGCCAATCCAGCCGCGCTGGATTGAAATAACCTGAGGTAATTATGGCAAGTTTTAACTGGCAAGACCCATTTTGTATGGACGATCAGCTCTCGGATGATGAGCGCATGATTCGGGATACAGCAAGAAGCTATGCGAAGGACAAACTTATGACTCGTGTCCGGCAGGCATACCGTGATGAACACTTTCATCGCGAAATTATGACCGAAATGGGTTCGCTTGGCCTTCTTGGCCCAACCTTGCCAGAGAAATATGGCTGTTCGAATATAAACTATGTTTCCTACGGTCTGGTTGCTCGGGAGATCGAGCGAGTGGATTCCGGCTATCGTTCCGCCATGAGCGTTCAATCTTCGCTCGTGATGCACCCAATTTACGCCTATGGTACAGAAGAGCAGCGAGAGAAATACCTGCCTAAACTGGCGACTGGAGAATGGGTTGGCTGTTTCGGATTGACGGAACCCGATCACGGCTCTGATCCCGGCAGCATGATTACCCGAGCTGAAAAGACCTCCGGTGGTTATCTTCTGAATGGTGCAAAAATGTGGATCACCAACTCGCCAATTGCCGACCTTGCGGTGGTCTGGGCTAAACTGGATGGTGAAATCAGGGGATTCATTGTCGAGAGAGGAACGCCCGGGTTTGAAACCCCCAAGATTGAGGGCAAGTTCAGCTTGCGAGCGTCGGTAACCGGTGAGATCGTACTGAGTGACGTTGAGATACCCGAAGAGAACCTGCTGCCGAATGCGAAGGGTCTTGGAGGACCGTTTGGTTGCCTTAACAAAGCACGGTTCGGTATTTCATGGGGTGCGATGGGGGCTGCAGAGTATTGCTGGCATGCAGCCCGTACTTACACATTGGACCGTAAACAGTTTGGCAGGCCACTGGCCGCCAACCAACTGATCCAGAAGAAGCTGGCTGATATGCAAACTGAAATCACACTGGGGTTACAGGGTGCTCTTCGAATCGGCCGAATGATGGACAATGACGAATGCCCGATTGAGAACATCTCCATGATGAAACGAAACAACTGTGGCAAAGCGCTCGATATCGCGCGGATGGCGAGGGACATGCATGGCGGTAACGGTATATCGGATGAGTACCATGTGATCCGGCACCTGATGAACCTGGAAACCGTCAACACCTATGAAGGCACCCACGATATCCACGCATTGATCCTGGGTCGCGCCCAGACTGGCTTGCAGGCATTTTCAAATTAGGAACAGGGAAAAGTAAGCTTTTTCCTACACAAAAGACAGCATTTTCCTTCAATGGGAATCGGCGTCTGTTGGCTTCCATTCCTGGTGTGTCAGGTTTATCTTTGATGCCTGAGCGGCGGGAAGGAGAATGCAGTGATTCGAATTATTGTTGTAGACGATCATCAACTAGTACGAACAGGCACTCGACGTTTGCTGGAAGATGTGCCGGGATTGAAAGTCATTGCTGATGCTGGCAGCGGGGAAGAAGCAGTGGAGCTTGTCAGGGAACTGAAGCCCGATGTTGTCCTGATGGATATTCAGATGCCTGGGATTGGTGGGCTTGAAGCTACTCGCAGGTGTCTGCGGGCGCACCCGGAGGTAAAGGTTCTCGTGGTCACCATCTATGAAGATGAACCCTACCCATCCAAATTGTTGAATGTTGGTGCCTCGGGCTATCTCACCAAAGGCGCAGACATCAAGGAAATGCTGTTGGCGATTCGTAAGGTGCATGCCGGGCAGCGATACATCTGCGCCGAAATTGCCCAACAACGCGCGCTTCGTCCTTTCTCTGAAGCGGACACATCCCCGTTTGACCAACTCAGCACGCGTGAAATGCAAATTACGCTGATGGTCATCATGGGGATCAATGCCCAGGATATCGCTGAAAAGCTATCCTTAAGTCCGAAGACGGTTAACAGTTACCGTTATCGTGTGTTCGAGAAGCTGGATCTCAAAAATGATGTTGGCCTGACCAGGCTCGCGATCAAGTATGGCATTATCGACGCGGAAGTCGCAGCGTGACACACGCAGGTTTACAATGGCGGGGTGAATGCCGCAAATTTAGCTCAGGAATCAGCAAATCGTAAACTGCTCGCATGCAGGAAATGCCGTCGCCTGAGTAATCAGTTCAAACGCCTCATGGACAGCCATCCCGACTACTGGAACAAACCTGTTCCTGGCTCAGGAGCTGATTCATGTTCGCTGATGATTATAGGTTTGGCGCCAGGCATGCATGGCGCTAACAGGTCGGGTGTTCCCTTTGTTGGTGACTCGTCGGGTAACCTGCTGGGCGAAGTGCTCAGAGCATCAGGGCTGGCTGGGCAGGTAAAGATCACCAACGCTGTAAAATGCCTGCCAATAAAAAATCTTCCTTCGTCCAGGGAAGTAAAAAATTGCAGTCGGTTCCTTATCCGGGAAATTGAGGCGCATCAGTTAAACACCAGCCCGGTACTACTCCTGTTAGGGGGGCTTGCGCACAGGGCAACGATCAGTGCCCTGGGTGGTAAACAGTCTGATTACCCGTTTGCGCATGGTGCGATTCACGCTATGGATGAGGTGACGCTCGTCGATTCCTACCACTGCAGTCGATACAACACCCAGACAGGCCGCCTCACGTACCAGATGTTTCTGGACGTAGTGACCGCTGCCGGTAACATGGCATACCCATGACACTCTTCGACTCTAAAGCCTTCATCAAGCGACTTCCGTCCAGGCCCGGCGTCTATCGAATGTTCGATGAAGAAGAAGGCATTCTTTACGTAGGCAAGGCAAAAAACCTAAAGAACCGGGTGTCGAGCTATTTCCGTTCCAATGCACTGGATTCCAAAACCATGGCGCTGGTTTCCAGAATCCAGAAGGTTGATACAACGGTTACTGGTAGTGAAACAGAAGCGCTGCTCCTTGAGCAGTCGCTGATCAAGGAATACAAACCGCCGTACAACATTGTTTTTCGTGACGACAAATCATACCCCTATATTTTACTGACCACTGGGGACAAATATCCAAGACTGGCGTTTCATCGCGGCGCGCAGAAAAAGAAAGGCCGTTATTTCGGTCCATTCCCCAGCGCGTACAGTGTTCGTGACTCGCTCAACATCTTGCAGAAGGTGTTCCAGGTGCGGCAGTGCGAAGACACTTTCTTTAAGAACCGGGCGCGACCCTGCCTGCAGTACCAGATAAAAAGATGCTCGGGGCCCTGTTGTGACCTGGTCTCAACCGAAGACTATGCGGACGATGTGCAGCATGCTGCGATGTTCCTGGAGGGGAAAAACAATGCAGTGATGCAGGATTACGCGAACAAGATGGAAGACGCGTCTGACAAACTGGAATTTGAAAAGGCCGCGCACTATCGGGATCAGGTCGGCCATCTTCGTAAAATCCAGGAACAACAGTACGTCGTTGGAAACCAGGGAGACATCGATGTGCACGCTGTGGTTATCAATCCTGGTGGTGTGTGTGTCCTTGTGATGTTTATTCGTGGTGGAAGAATGCTCGGCAACAAGACTTTTTTTCCTAAAACAAGGCTTGATGAGAACGAATCAGAAGTGTTGGCGGCTTTCCTGCCGCAGTTTTACCTGAGTGGCAGTGGGGGCAGGGAGACGCCGCCGGAAGTGGTAGTGAATGCCAGAATTGAGGACAAGTTCGTCCTGGAAGGGGCGCTAACCAGCCAGTCAGGTCGAAAGGTCATGATCTCGGATAATGTCAGGAGCCATCGCAAACGATGGGTTGACCTTGCGGTGACTAACGCAGAACAAAGCCTTGGGTCCCACATGGCGAGTCGTAACAACCTGCAGCAGCGATTTCAGTCGTTGCAGGAAGCATTGTCACTGGAAGAAATACCAGGCCGCCTTGAATGCTTCGATATCAGTCATACCTCAGGAGAGGCGACGGTCGCGTCCTGTGTCGTGTTTGACCTGAATGGGCCGCTGAAGTCCGACTACCGGCGATTCAACATTGATGGAATCACCCCTGGTGATGACTATGCGGCTATGTCGCAGGCGCTGAGTCGACGCTACACACGCATCAAGAAGGGCGAAGGCTTACTGCCGGACATTCTGTTTATAGATGGTGGTAAGGGACAACTTAGTGAGGCCGAAAAGATTTTCGAGGAACTCCAGATTGAAGGCGTGACGCTGGTGGGTATTGCGAAAGGCCCAACAAGAAAGGCGGGACTGGAATCTCTTATTCTGTCTGGGGGACCAGAGCTCAATTTGTCGCAGGATAATCCAGGGTTACACCTGATCCAGCATATCCGGGATGAAAGTCACCGGTTCGCGATCACGGCCCATAGGACTCGCCGCGGCAAGAAACGAACTGAGTCAGTTCTGGAAGGAATTGACGGCGTTGGTCCCAAACGGAGGAGGTCGTTATTACGACATTTCGGTGGAAGTGCCCAGGTCGCCAGTGCCGGTCTGGAGGAACTGGCTAAAGTGGAGGGAATTAGCCGAATACTGGCAGAACATATTTATGCGACGCTCCACAACCAGTAAACTATGGTCACTGTATTAAGATACTCATTGTGAATCGAATCAATATACCCAATCTGATTACCGGGCTGAGAATTCTTCTGATTCCGGTGCTGGTCATTGTGTTCTACACGGCACCGCTCGACTGGCGTTACATTGCCGCGGCGATCGTGTTTACCGTGGCCGCGATTACTGACTGGTTGGATGGTTACCTCGCACGGAAGATGGGCCAGATGACCCCTTTCGGAGCATTTCTTGATCCGGTTGCTGACAAGCTTATCGTGGCGACTTCGCTGGTATTGCTGGTTGAAGTTCATGCGAGCGCGATACTCGCCGTGCCAGCACTGGTGATCGTCGGTCGAGAGATAGTGGTTTCTGCCCTGCGGGAATGGATGGCTCACTATAGCGAACGTCGAAGTGTCGCAGTCTCGGTTCTGGGCAAGATCAAAACCGTGTTCCAGATGATTGCCATTATTCTCTTGCTGGGTGCTGGGCCCGAACAAAGTCCGCCTGTTATTGCAGGTTATGTCCTGCTGTATATATCGGCAGTGCTGACACTGTGGTCCATGTTCGAGTACCTGAAGATTGCCTGGCCAGACCTGTATTCAGGCATGAAAAACGAGTAACCATTCCTGCAGCGTCGTAGAGATCTGGTGCTTTACAGGATACTTCTCGGTATGTGAGCAATAGGATGGAGCTGTTGCTTGAGGTATCAGGATAGATTGCTCTGAACCTTAAAATTCCCGAAACCAATCGAGATCTGCTGTACTTTTGGTCGGAATACTTTCCGGATGTCTTTAGCGCGCTATCTGAGTTAGCGGATCATATGTTGACAGCGGAATAGATGAAGGTTGTGGCGGAGTATAGGTTGATCAGGCAGGCTCGAGCGTCTGAACCGACCTTTGAAAATATGATTAAGGATTGAGCTGTGGCTAAGAAAAAGTTCTATGTCGTGTGGGTCGGCAAACAAACCGGTGTGTTCACTGACTGGTCGGTCGTACAACCTCTTGTCGCCGGATATCCAGGCGCGAAGCACAAAAGCTATCCATCAATGGAAGATGCGGAAAAGGCGCTCGATTCGGGTGCACCTGCTGCTAGATTGGCCTCGACCAAACCGGGCACTAAGAAAGAACCAAGTACTAGGAAAAAACCACAAGAATTTGTCCTGGACAAAGCCTATGACATTCACATCTTCTCAGATGGCGCGTGTGATCCAAACCCAGGTGAGGCAGGTAGTGGCGTGGCGGTCTATGAGCGAGGCTTACTCTCAGAGCTTTGGTACGGGTGCTATGAGCCTTTAGGTACTAACAACACGGCTGAGCTTAACGCGCTCTATAAGGCCCTGGAGATCGCAGAGAAGATGCTAAGCCCAAGTCGAAGAATACAGATACTCAGTGATTCATCTTATTCAGTAAACGCCATGACCAAGTGGTCAGTTGGTTGGGAGAAGAATGGGTGGGCACGTAAGGGGAATCAAGAGTTAGCTAATAAGGAACTCATAGCCAGCATGTACAGTTTGTACAAGAGACTAGCAGGCAATGTCGTTTTAGCTCACGTGAAAGGTCATTCTGGCGTCGAAGGCAATGAGCTTGCCGATAGGCTCAGTCTGATGGCGCATCGAGAGAAGATCGCCGGATTTCAGATGTTTGATGGTGTGAGTAAGAAGGAAGAGTTGTTGAGCATGGAGTAATCATGCTGCACGTAAGGATCGCTATTAGGAAGTTAGTGTCAAGGTTTCAGGAATTCGTAAAACCTTCCCCCAGGATTACCGGAAGAAGGGTGAGCTGTTTCAGATCGTTCTTTAGGATTGGTTGCTGGTTCCGCGGACATCTCTGGCACCTATACGAAAGAAGGATTTCGTGTAGGTGGTAGTGGCGTTGTCGGTGGCACTAAAAGCGGCATTCGACTGTCGTCCACCGGCATCACAGCGAAAGGCGACAGAGTGGCGGCTGAGGCTGTTTCCGACGGTGAAACGCTCGAGGGCAAACGCTGTTTAAATCAGTACCAATTTCTCTTCGAATTCAAAAATGGCAAATTCACTGCGGTACGTGAATACATGGATCCAATGCACGTCAGAGAAGTCTTTGGTGCGTAGATTTCACGACGGCTTTAGGCCTGAGGTGAGCCGTACCAGGAAACCGTCAATGAATACCTGATGGTTGAATTAGGTTACAAAATCAAATTGCCATCATTCTGCGCAAACGGCAGCCCGGTTTGAAATACTGATACTTCGTCGGCCCTCGCGGATAGGATTTCGGTCGTGGCCATTGGTGCAATAACCCACACTAATACCGGTCGCCTGGTCCACCCAGGCGATTTGCCCGCCGGCACCGCCGTGCCCAAAAGCCTCTGCAGAATTAGTGTGCCCAAAGCCTCGTAGATTTCTTTTCTCGTCTCCAGAGACGACAACGCCTAAGGCTCGATTAACTGGCGTGTTGGTTAATAGGTTTTTCATGCCGCCGGTCAAAACGGTGGTAGCCATGTTGAGCGTCTCCTTGCTCCAGATTGTTTCCCCGCTCTGCGTGTTGCCAATCAATCCCTGATAAAACAGAGCCAGTTCTGCTGCCGACATAATGCCTCCACCTCCTGGAACAGGCACTTTTCGAGTTTCTGTATTGTTGAACCCGAGCAATGCTTCCTCTGTAACCTCGGTCACCGGCGGTTCAGCAAGACCAAGGTTTGCATAGTCTTCGCTGGTCATCGATTTTCCGACGTGACTGATTTCGGCAATACGGTGATGTTGGTCTTCAGGACAGCCAACATATAGGTCCGGTAGGTTTAACGGTTCCGCGATGCGCTTTCTGACATAATCAGCAAAAGATTCGCCACTGAGCCGCTCAATAATTTCTGCAATAACCCACATGGAGGAGGTCGCGTGATATTCAAACCGGCTTCCCGGTGACCAGTTTAACCTCCAATCAGAGAATCGCTGGTATCTGAGTGTTTTGTCATTCCAGTCTGTGGGCCTAAAGGGTGCGTGAGGGAATCCAGCGGTATGCGTAAATAGTTGCTCGATTAGAATGTCCTGTTTGTCGTTGGAAGCAAATTCAGGGATCAGGTCAGAAACTTTTTGACGAACGTCTAACTTACCATCCTGGATGAGTAGCCAACCGGCGGCTGACGTTATCGCTTTGGTGGACGAAAACACGCAGTACAGTGAATCGTTAGTCGCAGACCCAAAAGTTTCGAAAGCGACGAGTTTTCCGTTTCTTGCAATGGCAATCTGGGCAGAAGGCAATAGCCCTTCATCGACTTCTTTTTTCACCCGAAGTAGAAGCTCATCGAGTTTTTCCTGACTCACACCAGCAGCAGCCGGGTTCATTTTAACGCTCTCGTCTTGCATATTTTTTTCCTTTCTAGAAGCCGGAAGCATACAGGCAATGGATAGTGTCCGTCCTTAACCGCCAACCGCTAACCAGAAAACCCTTACGTCAGAGATGTTTTGCCGGCGTCATTAAGCGTGGAGCGGCCAGTGCGACCAATACGGTTGCTGCGACATGCTCTGGATTAGCCCTAAATAAGGGGAATACGGGTTCCAAATCGAATTCTAACCTCTGTATAGTTGATCACGATATCGAATTCTAACCTTTGTATAGTTGATCACGATCAGGGTAATGCCACAATCAACTCGTTACAACCAGGCACAACATTGTTGTGCCTGGTTATGAGGACATCCGGTGATACCTTGCGTATTTGGGTCACGTTGGACACTTCATTAACCTGACAGGAGACAGAAATGACCTATGCTGGTGAGCGCCTTATCAATGATGCTGACAGCCATCTTATGGAGCTGCCTGATTTTCTGACAGCGCACGCTGATGCCAGTATCCGCGAGCAGCTACCGAATCTGCTGGATGCCTTGACCGGGCAGTTTGATCCGCAATCCTATGCCGGGGTCGCCGGTCATGCGCCTGAGGTTGTCGAACAGTTAGTTGCTCTGGGAGATAACCTAACCAAAGGACCAAAGTGGCACGCTGCGCTCGGTGCCTTCAACACAGCGGAGAGGACACAGGCGCTTGATTTGCTTGGGTTTCAAAGACAGGTTGTATTTTCTTCTTTCTGTGCCCGGCTGATCTTCGACGCAGTGAATGATGATGTCGCCTATGGCGCGGCAGCTGCGCACAATCGGGCGATGGCAAATTTCTGTAATGCCGAGAATAGGTTAATCGGGGTGGCCATGGTGCCCTTGCAGGACGTAAAACGAGCGGTCGCCGAGATTGAGCGGGTGAAAGCACTCGGGCTTGGCGCGGTCTGGATCCCTGCGGATGCGCCAGGTGGGCGTTCTCCGGGTCATCCGGCGCACGATGCAATCTGGTCAAGACTAGCTGAAATGGGTTTGCCTTTTATCCTCCATGTGGGCAGTGCTTCATTGACGATCGATGATGCCTGGATGAATGACGGAAAACCCGACACTGTATCTGCACGGGGTGGTGCAGAAGTCATCGGCAGCAAGGATTTGACATCAATTCACTTCGCTACTAATCGTTTTGTTTCGACGCTGATACTTGATGGTGTGCTAGAAGCATACCCGGCACTGAGGGGCGGCGTGATTGAGATCGGTGCCGGATGGGTTCCGGATATGATTCGCCGGCTTGATCATGCCGTGAAAATCTGGTCCCGTTCGGAACCTCAACTGCAAAAAATGACAAGGCTGCCATCAGAACAAATATCTCAGCAGATGCGTTTTACGCCTTACCCGTTTGAGGATGTCGCTCAGCTGGTTTCAGAATCCAATCCGGAGCTTTATCTTTTCTCTTCGGATTACCCTCACGCTGAGGGCGGTAGAGACCCCCTGGGGCGATTCTCAAAAACCACAGAGCGACTTACCGACATTGAAAAGGATCAGTTTTTTGCAACTAATTTTCGATGTCTGTACCCGGCTGGCTAGTTAGTCGGGTCGTTATTTCGTCTTCGGTCCAACCGACAAGTTTTAATTGCGACTGATTTAACACCGGCGCAGGAGGGCGGGCATATTTAGCTGGGTCAACAGATATCAGGTCCGGAAATTTATCTGCGTTGACGAAAACATCACTCCAATTGGTTGTTGATGTCATGTTTTCAACAGCAGCCTTGCGGCGAGAAATGACCGCTGGGTTAGATTTGGATCGTGGCATCATACAAATCAGACTGATTGCGCGCACCAGTTCGCTCTCGTTAGGATTTTTGGCCGCAGCATTGGTAGGCGGGCTGCTGCAGTGAATTGTCCTCGAATCCCAAAGCATCAGGTCGCCTGCTTCCAGGTGGCAGGTAATGGGTTTCATATCAGCCAGGAGCGGATCGTTTTTTGGGAATCTAAAATGGTCAATGCTCTTGTCTATGCGGCTGAGCCTATCGCTATAAAGTTTCGGTATTTTTTCATGCAAGTGGTGACTGCCGGGAATGACGACGTTACCGCCAGTCTCTTCGGAAGTTGGCAGTAGGTTGACTAAGCCCTGAACGCAGTGTTTTCCTGGTCTGCCGATGGGATGCTGATCGATATGCAGCCAGCTTCCGCCGAGCCCCGTTTTCCATTCAGGCTTACGGCTCCAGGGCCGCCATATGCTGACACCATCGAAGCTAACCAGCAGATCCTCGGTTTCCCAGACCGCAGCGAAAGCGGTTTTAACAGCGGGAATGTTCCTTATGTACCATTGTGCTTCTGAGTGGCCAATTCCATGACCCGGTAGAATCCCACCATGCACCGCAGTGGGCCAACGATTGTCATCCCACGTGTCTGGGTCGCCTCGGTCAATGCCTGTCTTAAGAGCTTCGAGATAAGACCACAACTTATCCATTGCCGTTGATGCTTCTGTTTTGGTCAGTGCATTGGCAATGATGACGTAGCCATGTTCTTCAAGATACTCAACTGCAGCCGCGTCGGAGGGTCGAAAGCGAGGAGTATGGGTATAAGTGATCTGTAGTTCAGTTGAGTCCGGCATATTGTTATTGACAGTTTCAGGTTTTGAAGCAGTATAGAATGAATGTTGGCAAAGCACATAATCAGCCTTCGGGTCGCTTTGAGTTCTTGGCGCAACTTTTCTGCCACTTGTGGTGTCACGTGGCGTTCAGTGTGCCTGACGACATGCAACAGGCAAGCAGATGTATTACTCGAGAGTTATTAGGTTCAATAGCCTACTAGCGCTAGGATGATTCCACCATTGGATTACTCTGGGTGAATAATATGAGTGATGCGGTAGAACCAAAACCAGAAAAAGCTTCAGGTATTGGACGTCTTATCGTCCTCATATATGGTGTCATTTGCTACTTCTTAGGGGTGATCGGGCTCGTTGCGATCATCGTTTTGGCGAGCGGCTTGATGCCCTTGGGCCATCTTGTTTCAACTGAAGCTATCTCGCCGGCAATTATCAACTTTTTGCTGGTCGCGATCTGGGGTTTGGTGCATTCCTACATGGCGCGTGATTCATTCAAAGTGCTGATCACCCGTTTCATTCCAGAGCCTGCCGAAAGATCCACCTATATTCTGATCGCAGGTGTTACCTCGATATTAATGGTCGGGTTATGGCAAGAAGTCCCCGGTGTTATTTGGTCCGCTACGGACCCAATTTTAGTGATCTTTCTGTGGGTTATGTTCTGCTTTGGTTGGTTATACCTCTTGGCCGCGTCCTTTGCGATAAACCACTTTGATTTGTTTGGCTTGCGGCAGGTATACCTGCATTTTCGCAACCAGCCCAGACCACCACTGAATTTTGTAAAAAGCGGTATGTACAAGTTCTCCCGTCATCCAATACAAGCCGGCGTGTTGATTGGTGTGTGGTTCATTCCCACTTTGACGGTCACGCACTTGATTTTGTCTATCGGCTTCAGCGTGTATATCTTCATTGGGCTGTGGTTTGAAGAGAAGGATTTAATTAAAGATATAGGCGAGCCCTACGAGCAATATCGTAAAGAGGCGGGGATGTTCTTGCCAAGAATTTTCAAATAAAGCCCTTCATGTAGAGCCCTTTTTGTTCACGTCGCTGATTCTTTCTGCTGCGCTTGAAAGATAGTGCCAACCTTTGTGGGTGGCACCTGGCAGGGCCTGGGGTCATGTCGTGCCCATTTCGCCGCCTTACCTCTAATCAACTCTTCTCCGTGGAGAGACCTACGAACTAAATCGGTATAAGCAAATGCGTCGGCTGCAGTATAGGTTTGTAATAACAAGGGCCGCCACTTTGTTGAATAGTTGGGATACGAACCGTGAATCATGCGACAGTTATGAATGGTTACCGTGCCTGCGCCGCCTGTTGGGAAAACAGCTTTGTCAGTATCGACGCGTCTCAAATCCTGATCTTTAATACAGCCCGTCCAACGTTCACCGCTTTCGTCATATTGATCGAATAGTTCATTGGCCTGACTCTTGGGAATAAACCCCATTTCGCCCTGTCCTTCCTCAACCTCCTCGAGGTAGACGCCGATCGTGATCAAGTCGTAATTAGTGTGCGGCCAAAACTGGATATCCTGATGCCACTTCACTTCCTCGCCACCCTGCGGGTACTTGAAGTTCAGCTTGCCGTGATGAAACTTGATATCTGGACCCAAAATCGACTCTGCCAGATCAACAATCTCGGAACTGGACGCAAATTCCCAATAGGCAGGATGTTGATCCACCGGACTGTTTAATCGACGCAATCGTGGTGTGTCAGCTGAATGATCTGGCTCTACATCAAATTGTTTATCGGAGGTCGAAACCTTGCGACTAAGATCGACAAAATTCTGCGTTACAGCATTCAATCGATCAAGCCAGGGTTTTGATACGAAGTTTTCCAGGACCAGGTAGCCTTCAGTTCGATAGTGACTGATTTGCTCTGCACTGAGATTTTTTTGCATTGGTAAGGCCCAAGTGTTTGTTGAGAGGATAACAATGAAAATGGGTAAGCGGAAATGGATTGTATGTCGTTCTGCAAAGCTCGCATAACTTCAAAGTGCGCAGTGCAAAGAGTCCTTTCGAGCGGACTACATAATTAGGGGCGATACGATGACGGGTGGCATTGCTCAAATCCGTACATAAACGTTTGCGCTGCAAGCCTGGTAGGCTCGGCGGAGTCTTGGGGGGGGGATAGGAATCTGGCAGAGGGCCCTCGAAGCAATTCGCGTCGTAGTATTGGATTTTGTCGATTATGAGCTGCGGCCACTGGCCGTCACAATACAATGTGTCGCACTTGCGACAGAAATCCGCGAAACTAGTGGAATCAGATGAAAGGGAATCAGATGTCTACACTCGCTAAGAAGTCCAGCCTGGTGTTCTATGGAATAGGGAGCTTATCTCCGGCTATCAAGGGGAACCTTTTAGGTGCTCCGATTTTCTTTTACTACAATAACGTGCTCGGACTTGAAGCCTGGCTGGTGAGCCTGGCACTGGCCCTTGCACTCGTGATTGATGGGATTACTGACCCTTTGCTGGGTTATGCGTCGGACTATACTCGGTCTCGATTTGGTCGCAGGCACCCCTATATTTACGCCAGCATTCTTCCCGGTTCTATCTTCTACTTTTTCCTTATCATGGCAGACTTTGGCTCGAGTCAGATCGCGCTGTTTTTTCAATTGCTGGTGCTGATTGCATTGCTGAGATTGGCCTGGACTTTCTATCAGGTGCCAAGGGAAGCATTGGGCGCTGAGATATCCAAGGATTACACACAGAGAACACAACTCCATGGGATCAGTAGTTTCTTCGGCTGGATTGGCGGTGCAGGGATCGCCTATGCAACTTCCGCCTATTTCCTTGGTGACTCATACAGCAACATCAGTGGTTATCACGAACTTGCTTACTGGGGGAGTGGATTGATACTGATTACCGGATTAATTTTCGCGGTGGGTACTCACAGGGAGATTCCAAATCTGGAACAGCCAACCGAAAGGCCACCGGTGACTATGCGCGGAATTGTTGAAGAGATCCTGTCCACTCTTAACCATAAATCCTGGCTGATGTTGTTTTTTTCCGGGATAGTTTTCAGTATTTTCATAGGCCTAACGAGTGGTCTGGGTTTTTACTTCAATAGCTACTTCTGGGATTGGAAACCATCAGATGTGGCGATATTTGCCATTATCGATCTAATGGCTGCGCTTGTTATCAGCTCAATGGCAGGATCCTTGTCAGCGCGTTTCGACAAGAAACGTTTGGCGATTGGCCTGTTTATTATTTCGATTGGGGTTGGACCAATACTGCTTATTCTGAGGCTGGCTGATATATGGTGGGGCCTTAATATCCTGCCAGAGAATGGCGAGAAATTTGGACCGCTCTGGTGGGTGATGATGGTTCATTCCTTGATTGCGGCGAGCGTCGGGGTCCTTGCATGGATTCTGGTAGGATCCATGACCGCTGATGTTGTCGAGGACAGCCAGAGAATGACCGGCAAACGGTCAGAAGGATTGTTCTTCGCTGGCCCCCATCTCATTCAAAAAGCTATCTCTGGTGTGGGTTTGATGATCAAGGGCTTGATCCTCACTTTGATTGGCTTCTCGGCAACAGCGTCAGAGGCTGAGAAGATAGCCTCTATGCAGGATCTGGCGGTTGTGATTGTGGTTATGAGCATCACACTGCCATTGGTATCCCTTTACTTGTTTTCCCGTTATGAAATCACCCGTTCCCAGCATGAATCAAATTTGGGGTTTCTCGGCTACAACACCGCAGAAGAATCAGGCGGAGATTAAGGGCTTTGCGTTTAGGGGCTTTGCGTTTCTCGCAACCAGCCATCTGTTTGCTTGATCGCTTTTTTCTCAAGTTGCAGCAATAGGTGTAATCCAATTTCTGAAATTTGATAGCGGCGCCGCAGCAGGTTCATCATCTCCAGCCATAACAATGCTGTCATCTCGGCATCTGCCAGCGCTCTATGAAAGCTACCGGTAACCGGCACTTTGGCGTACTTCACCAATGTGCCCAGTTTGTGGTTGGGGGCATTTTGGTAGAGGCGTCGGGCGATGCGCATAGAGCACAGGAAAGGTTGTTGGCGGGCATAACCCACCTGAGCGAGTTCCATGTCGAGGAACCTGCGATCGAAACCGGCATTGTGGGCGACCATTACCGAACCATCGATAAAGCGATACAACTCGGGAAACACCTCGTCGGATTGCGGTGCCTGGTCCAGCATATGATTAGTGATGCCGGTGTAGTGCTCAATAAAACTGTCGACCCTAAAACCCGGTTGTATCAAGTTCTGGTACTTGTCTGTGATCTTTCCGTTTTCCAGCGCCACGGCGCCGATCTCAATGGCGCGGTCACCACCGCCAGCAGACAAGCCGGTGGTTTCAAAGTCCAGGACGACTATTCTTTCTTGCAAGAGCGTTGCTTCATAGGAGGCCGGTATGATGTTATTTCAGACAGAGTGTACGGCAATAACCCCAAAGCTGCTGAGTATCGTAATCATTAAGACCGTTGGCTGATGCGACAGCTCCGCACTGTTATTGGCTTATTTCGATTCGTCGAAGGATCACCCACGCGCTTACTGAGTAAGCTGCAGCGATTCGAAACAGGTTTCTTCTTCTTGGGTTTTCGATGTCGGTAGTCCTGCTTCTTCCGCTTTCCCTGGTTTGATATCGATTCTTTTCCCCATCGAACCTTGCAACTGCTCCATCTGCTAACACCACAACAAAGGCAGATAGACTAACGCCAACTATTGTCCTGCACATTACTACATGGTATTTACTCTTCTGCATGACCTACCCCATGAGCTTTCGAGTCATAAAGCACCTGAGCAAGCCTGGTCATCAGTTTTGCATCGGTATCGTCAGGTAGTTCACCATTGTTGATGGCCATTTTAATTCGCTTCACTAATTGGTCATCAAGCGCCACCGACAAAGGTCGGGTAACTCGCATGCCTGGTTGACCTGCAGCAAGACTTCGGCGATGCTTGAAGCCATGCAGGCAGGATTCTGACTTATGGCGCTTAACCCCCAAACCGCAGCTTTCTTAGCACAACTTGCCGCCGGTGCTGATCCCGAGGCACCCCCCATACCACTATCGCCGGCGACGTCAAGAGCCGGTTATCTCGGCATTGCAGCGGCATTCGGCCCAGGGCCCGATATTCAAAGCGTTCGTGATGTCACCATTCCAGGCTCACAAGGGTCAATACCCCTCAGAATTTATCGAGACCATGATAAGACCATGGCGCCATGCCTTATCTATTACCATGCGGGTGGTTGGGTCATCGGCGATCTTGATACCCATGATCATCAGTGCAGGCAACTTGCTCAATTCAGCCAAGCGACAATTATTAGTGTCGACTACCGCTTAGCACCAGAGCACCCATTCCCCTCTGGCCATGTCGATAGCCTTGATGCGCTTCGATACATCGCAAACAATCCCGACAGCTTTAATATTGATCCAGGAAAAATCGCGATCGGCGGCGATTCAGCGGGCGGGAACCTGGCGGCTTACCTTGCGATCTGTGCGCGGGAAGAATCCATTTCTCTTGTGCTGCAAATCCTGCTTTATCCCGTCACAGATGCTCGATCTTATCTTGATGGTGTGGACACGTTTCTATACCCATCCATCAATGAAAATATTGACAGCCCTATATTGACGCTGGAAACAATGCGTTTTTTTGCGCGCGAAACGCTTTCCGGATTAGATCATGAGAAAACTGTCAGCGACTGGCGCCTGTCCCCAATACTTGCTGAAGACCTTTCAAACCTTGCACCTGCTTACATCGCAGTTTGCGAGTATGACCCACTCAGAGATGAGGGCATTGCCTATGCAACTCGATTAACCGAATTCGGAACATCAGTGAAGCTTTCAAACTGGCAAGGCCAAATTCATTTACTGATGCAGCTGGCGCCGGTGACCGATGATGGTCACTCCTTGCTTGAAGAAGTCGTTCTGGCGCTGAGAACGGCATTTGAAGGGTCACAAACATGAGCGATCATCCCGTCGCATTGGTCACCGGAGCGGCCCGAGGCATTGGACTTGCGATTGCCCAAAGTTTGATCGCGGCAGGCTATCGCGTCATGGCGGCCGACCTTGGTGGTGACCAGGCATGGAACTATCAACTCGGACAATCCGGAGACATCGCGCAAGCCCTGCAAGCCACAGATGCCACTAGCGATAATGCGCCTCTATACGACATTTGCGATGTGGATGTGACCGATGCTGCAGCTTGCGAGCAGGCTGTTCAATGCACGATCGAGACCTTCGGCCAACTCAACCTTCTGGTTAATAATGCCGGTATCGTTGATTCAGGTCCCATTACGGAATTCAGCGAGGCCGCCTGGGACCAAATTTTTGCCGTTAACACCAAAGGTATTTTCTTGATGTCAAAGGCGGCCATTCCTCACTTAAGAGTCTCCGAAAATGCCAGTATTGTGAACACTGCTTCGATCGCGGGAAAAAAAGGGGTGCCGAATATGGCCGCATACTGCGGCTCAAAATTTGCGGCGATTGGCATCACTCAATCCATGGCGATGGAGCTAGCCGCTGACAAGATCCGTGTTAATGCGATCTGTCCGGGCATCGTAGGAACGGCGATGTGGCTGGATCATTTAATCCCCAAGAATAATGCAGCGAGCGATACCCCTGTCGATTTTGATACGCGAGCCGCTCAGCTTATCCCAATGGGTGAGCCCCAGACTGCTGAAGATATGGCAGATGCCGTGCTTTACCTTGCCAGGGCCAGCGCTGTGACCGGAATCGCCCTGACGGTCGCGGGTGGCATGGAAATGAATTAAAGAAAATCCATCGATAACATCGGGTATTACCAATACCTTGCCGAAGGTGGCCCAATGTCCAATCTAAGTTTCAATTGCTGGCTGGAATGGTCAATCCATTCGATGCGTTCGTGCATATTGTTAAATGGGGCAGGGTGTCTTATCCATTGGACTGCACAGTATAAAGCGCTTGGACTCAGCCAGGTGCACCACAGGAGAAAAATATGCCAGTAGGTCGTCTAGAAGGAAAGGTCGCGGTGATTACTGGCGGCGCCAGTGGAATCGGGAAAGCTTGCGCTCTTCGTTTTGCGGAAGAAGGCGCCGAAATAGTCATCAGTGATCTAGGTTCAGCGCGAATGGAATCTGCAGCCGCAGAGATTCGAAGCAATACTAACGGCCAGGTTAAGTGGGTGGAAGCGAATGTCTGCTTCGAAGCACAAATTGCGAATTTAATGCAATCCGCGATAGATGATTTCGGGCACATCGATTGCGTGGTCGCCGCAGCGGGTGTTTCCGGTGCGCACTATGTCAGCGGCGAGAACGCAGAGGGGTTGAGCGGTAATTTAGTCGACCAGCCGTTAGAGGACTGGAATCAGGTGCTGCAGATCAACCTCACAGGTGTCATGTTAACCAACAAACACGCAGCCCGTCACATGATCGCCAAAGGTATTCCCGGCAGTATCGTTAACATCGCTTCGAGTGCCGCCCGTGTCGCCCTGTCCGGCGCTGTGGACTACTGCGTATCCAAGGCGGGGGTATCCATGCTGACTCATGCCTTCGCAATGGAAATGCTGGAAAATAACATTCGTGTCAACGCGATAGGACCTGGTTTCATCGAGACACCTATGACTCAAGGTCTGCAAGATGACAACGACGGAAAGGAAATGATGCTTAGCATGACACCCATGGGGCGTCTTGGCACGCCATTAGAGATGGCGAACACCGCACTCTACCTGGCCTGTGAGGAGTCCAGCTATACCACTGGAGCAACCCTGTATCCGAACGGTGGTATGTACATCAGCTGATCAAGCGGTAGCGCGCGTCAGATTACTGATTATTTTCCCGGTAGTTTGGGAATTCTGTGAGCGTAAATTGAAAAAGCTGATCGGATCATTCTTGAAGGCACCTATAGCAAGGGATACAAGGTGATATTGATGCGAGAATTGTCAATTGTGCGCCAACGTATCAGCTAATGGATTTACCTCATTTCCCAAACAGTGTTCCGGGGCATGGGATAGTTTCGATGAGTACCCGCCTAAACCAGCGTCTTCGCGGTTTCAGGTAAAACCCGGTTGATTACTGCTGGTACCACCATTAGTCTAAGGGTTGTTTTTAAAGAGGTATAGCTATGTCGTATTTGGCCATCGAAGGAGGGCAGCTGTTTTATGAGCTGCACGGCGAGGCATCTAGTCCCACAGTAATGCTTGTTCATGGCTTTGGCATGGCTGGCGTTGTCTGGGAGCAGAATGTTTCAGCGTTAACAGCTGCGGGTTATTCAGTAGTGACATATGACCAGCGATGTTGCGGGCAATCGGATAAGAACTTCGCGGATGTTTCTATTCCGGCGATGGGTGACGATATCGTCGCATTATGTGACGAACTTGGGTTGTCGTCAGTGATTTTGAACGGGTGGTCATTGGGTGGTGCGCTGGTTGTTGACGCGGCAGGTAAATTGGGGGATCGACTAAAGGGCTTAATCCTCACCGGCGGAGCAACGCCTCGATATACGCAAGCGGATGGATTCCCCCATGGTGGTGCGGCTGAAGATGTCGTAGCAACGGTAGCGGCATTACGGGCAGATAGATCAGCCTTTCTCAAGGGGCTGTATTTTGAAGGTGTCTTTGCCGCAGACGTTGGTGAGTCGGTTAAGCAACGCTGTTTGGATATTGCCATGCAGGAAAGCCCTGAAGGTGATGCGGCTCTTGGAGAGCTCGGCACGGTTGATCAACGCGAGCAAATTGTAAAAATTTCTTGTCCATCCCTGGTGTTGCACGGCGCCGAAGATGGCGTCGTGCCAATCGGGATTGGAGAGGTCGCTGCATCACTTCTGCAAAATTCCGAAATGACAGTCATGGCTGGTTGCGGTCACGCCCCTTTTCTTGAAGACATCGAGGCATATAATCGCCACGTGATTTCGTTTCTGGGGCGCTGCGCTGAGTGACCTTCAAAGCGGTCCAGGCATGGCACGCTTTAGGTACAAGGCTCAGAGCCAAAAGGTAGTAAAGCCGTTAATAGCCTAAAGCAGAAGGTGGACAGGCTCTGGGTTTATGTGGCATGTTCTAGGGAACTTGTATGAACGGCGTTTAAGCGCCAGCGAACAAAGACAGTCAAAGGAGTAACTGAATGAATTACGACCTTATTATTTCCGGTGGCACCATTGTTGATGGTACGGGCGCTGCACCCTATAAAGGTGATGTTGCGATCAGAGACGGCAAGATCGCAAAAATGGGAGACCTCAATGAGGATTCTGCTGCAGAAACCATTGATGCGACGGGGCAAACAGTCACCCCGGGGTTTGTCGATTTGCATACCCACTTAGATGCTCAAGTGGGGTGGGACCCCGAGCTTACATCGAGTTCCTATCACGGCGTGACGACGGCGCTTATCGGCAACTGTGGAGTTGGCTTTGCACCCGTGGCTGAACAAAACCGGCCATATATGGCAAAGCTCATGGAGTCGGTTGAAGATATTGCAGCCGAAGCCATTCTGGATGGCCTGCCCTGGAACTGGACTAATTACGGTGGTTATTTAGATTCTGTTGAGGCCTTGAAACCGGCCCTGAATATTGTTGGGTTGGTCGGGCACTCGGCTATCCGGTTTGAAGCCATGGGGGATAAGTCCATGGATAAAGATGTGCAAGCCGATGATCGCGAATTGGCGGATATCGTCCGCATGGTCAAAGAGTCGGTCGAAGCTGGTGCGGTTGGCTTTTCAACCTCTCGATTTATTCCACATACAGTGCCAGATGGCCGTTGCACGCCAGGGACCTGGGCAGACCTGCGCGAGACGGGTGCAATACAACAGGCGGTGATTGAAGCCGGTGGCGTGGGTGCGCTGTTTCAATCCGCGAATGATTTTCAGACTCGTTATGAGACCGAACTCAAAATGTTTGAGCAGGGTGCTGAAGCGGGTTGCCAGATTTTGTTTTCGGGTGGGACCGGGTCGCAAGGTGATGGCGGCGTTAGTCGGTGGCGGGATTTTTTCCATCAGCATAACCAGGGCGGTAAGCGCGTTTCCGGGATTTGCCACACCAGACCCAGTGGGGCATTTTTTGGCTTGGCACAGTTGTCACCGTTTACCAAGGAGTCAGATGCCTGGCGGGAATTGATGGCGCTGCCCACGGTAAGCGACCGAGTCGATGCGCTTCGGAATCAGGAAACCCGAATGCGGCTTATCAAAGAGGGCAAGGCCATCGGGCATTTATCGAAGATGGCCCATATGCTGCACCCCTTTGGCATGGGCGAAACACCCGACCTTGATTTGGACCGAAAGTCATCGCTGCAACAGTTAGCGGATGCCGCTGGATGTGATCCGGTTGAAATGTATGTTGATCGGCTCTTGGCCTCGGAAGGTCGAGAGCTGTTTAATTATTGGGCCTTTGGCGGCGCGCTCGAAAATCAATGGCAATACATGCAGTTAGATCATGTTATTCCGATGTTGGGTGATGCTGGTGCGCACGTGGGTATTTTTACTGATACCGATTCGCCAACGGTCCTGCTGAGTGAATTGACCCGTAAGCACAATGTCTATTCGTTGCCCGAGGCGATCCATAAAATCACCCAGCAATCTGCAGAAGTGTTGGGCCTGAAAGATCGCGGGGTGCTCAAAGAGGGCTATATCGCGGACATTAATGTGATTGATTACGACCAGTTAACGACCCATCATCCAGAGTATGTGAATGATTTTCCCCATGGTGGCGGTCGATTTATTGTGAAGAGCTCTGGCTATACCGCGACTCTGGTCGCGGGCCAGGTTGTGGTAGAAAACTGTCTACACACTGGCAATCGGCCTGGTCAAGTGATTCGAGAATTTGAGCGAGGGTAACGGCGGTTTTTCCCAGGGGTTGCTGTTTCTCGCCGAATTCACGATTGCGTAAGTATGTTGTGCTGATGAAGCCAGCAGATGATCTACAGCAGATAGCCCAGCCCAGGGGTAAAGCGCTATTCAATGACGCACTGTTTTTTTAGCTCAACGACTTAAACGAGTCTTCAACATAGACATTACGCTATGCCGCAATATGCGGCGATGCCGTGCGAGCCATTGCCGACATTACTCATCCAGGCATAATCCAGAAGATCTTGGTTTACATCGAAGCGCAACCAGCCCCTTTAAAACTGCCGCAACGAGCCAACCCTAAAGCATCTTGCCGATCTAAAGTCGCTTGTCACTAACCGAAAATTACGGGCCCGCTCCAGTTTATCAAGGACTACAAGCACGCAGAGTCAGGCATTATTGGACAGGACTATATCGCACAAACAGCACTTGAACAGAACGCCAGGGAACTGAAGAAAGAGGTCGAAGATTACCTTGCCATGATAAATAGCGTCGCCAGGAAAGAAAACTTGATTTGGAACATGAGGATAGGCAGAGTCATTTTGCAGGCAGTTATATCGGGATAGTAATTTAGGAGATGAGTAATGCATTATGATTCAGCCCTTTCGATAGGGCGGCGGATACAGTCGGGGGAAACCAGTTCACTTGCCGTGACCGATCATCTTCTGGATCGCATCGGTGAGTTCGATCCCCAACTGAAGTCGTTCGTGACGGTTTGCGCTGATCAGGCGCGAGAGGCGGCGATCAATGCGGATCAGGAGATCGGAGCGGGCAAACTTCGCTCACCACTGCATGGCGTTCCAATTGCTGTGAAAGATCTGCTGGATACCGCTGGCATTACGACTACCTACGGGATGAAGATCCACGAGAACCAGGTGCCGTCAAAGAATGCGTCCGTGGTCGATCGCTTGCTTCAGGCAGGTGCCGTGTTGCTTGGCAAACTCAAACTGACCGAGGGAGCGTATGCTCAACATCATCCTTCGGTAGAGGTACCCATCAATCCATGGAATTCTGATTGCTGGACAGGGGTCTCGTCTTCAGGCTCTGGTGTGGCGACGGCAGCAGGTCTGTGTTATGCGTCCATCGGCACGGATACGGGAGGTTCCATTCGATTCCCTTCGGCTTCAAACGGTATCGTTGGTCTTAAACCAACATGGAGCAGAGTGAGTAGGGCTGGGGTCCTGCCGCTGGCCTATACGCTGGATCACATTGGTCCGATGACACGTTCGGTTCGCGATGCGGCAGCCATGTTGCAGATTATCGCAGGCCGGGATGACGATGACCCGACCTCAAGCTACCGGCAGGTTCCTGATTATGTCGATGCCATCGATGAGAATATCACTGGTGTGAGAATTGGTTTGGATTGGTCCTACGTGAGTGATGGTATTGACCCGGTGCTGGTATCAGCCATAAGAGAAGCGGTGAATCTGTTAGTGGATGGAGGCGCTACAATTATCGAGGTGGCGCTACCCTATGAATCCGTTGCAAATGGCTGGCCAGTCACCTGTGCCGTTGAGGCGGCACGCGCTCACAGTCAAACTTATTCGAAGCACAAAGACGAATACGGACCCATTGGCGAATTGATCGAACTGGGTCTTACCCTGCCCGCATCGGCTTACCTTGAACAGGAAATTGTCAGGCGGTCTTTCAAATCGGAATTGAATAATATTTTCGAGCAGGTCGACTTGCTTATCTGTCCCTCCATGTCGTTTGCATCTTTAGAAAGGGAGGGTTCTGAGCAAGCGAATGCAGCGATACAGGATCTGTCGCAGACGCTAAGGTTCACCGCGCCATTTGATTTTTCCGGAAGTCCGACACTGTCGATACCCTGGTCTATTGGCCCGCAGGGTGTTCCATTATCGGTGCAACTCGTTGGTCGAGACTTCGAGGAATCCACGTTGATCAATGCAGGCTGTGCTTTGGAACGTGCCGGTGGTCACGTCAATCATCCGGCTTTATGAATAGGGTGGGGGTCAACTCGTCACAGAGTCAGGTCAGGCGCTAGTTTCACTAACAGTTATTAATAACAGGGAAACAATTGATATGGCCAGGGTGATCGATCTTTATTGGGATCTAGGTTCCACTAACACATACTTCGCCATCAAATTGTTGCAGCCAATCGTTGCGCGACATAATGCTGAAATCAGATGGCATGCGTTCAATGTTGGACATGTGTTTCAAGCGAACAACTACGTGCTGATGGATGAACCAAAAGCGAAGCTAAAAAATCGTAAAGATGATCTGATGCGCTGGGCAAGGAAGTACCAGTTACCCTTCAGCGTACCCAAGGCTTTTCCTATCAAGACCAGTCGTGCGTTGCGCGGCGCCATTGCCATGCGATCTTGGAATCAAGAGCAAGTCTTTATCGACGCCATCTTTGCTGCTTATTGGGAGCGGGGTGATGGCAGCATCGGTGACTACTCCAGATTGCGTCAGATCGCGGCCTCATTGGATGTGGATCCAGATGAATTTGAAACCGCGGCCGAGAGTGAATCTGTTAGAGCTGAGCTAATTGATTCCACCAATAGAGCGCTGCAACGTGGGGTTTTCGGCGTACCATCCATAGGCATCGAAAATGACATCTATTGGGGTAAAGACCGTATGGAGTTTGTTGAAGATCATCTGGCTCGGCTATAGCTTAGTTCAATAATCAGGGGCCATTGGCTGTGTCGCTGGTAATGCTTGTTTTTAATGGCTTTCTTCCACCATACGAGTCATTGCCAACATGACTGATGCAGGCCCCAGAAAATTCTGGGTCACCTGGAAGCGCAACCACAGCCTTTAAAACTGACGCAACCATCCAGGCCAAAGCATCTTTCCAATCCAAAGGCACTTACCACTCCAAAGGCACTTACCAATCCAACGGCACTTACCACTAACCGAAAAATCACCGTGCCGGCTCCCCATGCTGCTCATTGATCAACCCAACCGCCTGTAAGGCTGTCGAACAACACCTTTTCAGACAGTAACTATCGAACCACACAAGTTGTTACACAATGCGTTACATCCAAGTAATTCTCGCCAGAGGATGCTCTGGCAGACTTGTAAAAATGGGGGTTAAACAGGCTATACTTGACTTTGCCTGGGTTCGGCGTGTTATCTCCAGCTTGTAAACACCCGTGTTAAGCGC
>DTZW01000190.1 GCA_012961165.1 Gammaproteobacteria bacterium
GAGTGGCGTTACCGGGTATCCCCAGGTCCTGTAGCCATCTGCACCCTGGTTCCTGAACCGCAACACGAAGACGCCGGCTACCGCGAAGAAAGTATTCAGCCCCATCACAAAGCCTGAAAATACCAATACCGATTCAAAGGTCGAACTCAGGATGAAAAAAAGCGTTACCACTGACTGAACAACAATTGCCACCATGGGAATATCGTTACGGTTCTTTTTGGACAGGAACCTAAACAAACTAAAATCTTCGCCAATGACCTGTAGCACCCGAGGCCCGGCGATAATCATCGCGCTGACCGTCGATATGAGTAACGTCGCCAGCACCACCCCCATGATCATGCCGCCTGTTTCCCCAAAAGCAGAGCGTGCGACGATGACACCTATCTCCAGTTTGCCTTCCATTGCCTGCATGGGTGCAGCATAGAGAAAAGTATAATTAAGCATCAGGTAAAGTAATAGCACGGTAACCGTTCCAACAAAAAGAATAAGGGGTATATTCTTCTGCGGGTTTTCAATCTCACTGATGATGTAAGTTGCAGCGTTCCATCCCGTAAAGGCGTAGTTAACGTAAATCAGTGACACCGCGAAAGCACTGCTCAGCATCAGGGTTCCGTCACCCTCAGCGGGTAACAGGCGCACGGTCTGGGGAGATTCCACCGCCATGGCAACCATGGCCACGAAGACCAGGATGAGTGTCACCTTGATGATAGTGAACACCGACTGGAAACCACCGCTTGCCACCCGCGAGTAGGCATGAACCATTGTCAGCGCAATAACAAGAATTGACGCCATAACGGTACTGGATAATCCAGGAAGACTCGCCTCAAGGTAGGCTCCAAAGGTCATGGCAGCCAGTGCTGTAGGCGCCGCAAAGCCAACCGTGGCAGATATCCACCCGGAGACAAAGCCGGCCCCGGGATGATAAATCTCGGTAAGAAAGTTGTACTCCCCGCCAGATCGGGGTAACCGCGTACCCAGCTCCGCATAGGTTAGGGCGCCACAGAGCGCAGTCACACCACCAATCAGCCACAGCATCATCAGGACAGAGGTTGACTGTATATCCAGCAGCTGGAATCCCAGACTGGTGAACACGCCGGTGCCGATCATATTGGCAATAACGATGGCAATCGCAGTGGTAAAGGAGAATTTTTGAATAGACATAGACTGTAGACTACAGAACAACCGATGACTCTACACGACTTGCAGGACCGGTCAACGATTCCTATAGTGAAACACCCTTCCCGGCAGGAAAATCGATGTCTACACCGCGCCTTATTAGTCAACCTGATGACATTACGGCCGAATGGCTTTCAGATATTTTTCAACAAGCAGGCGTTAATGGCACAGTTTCCGGTTTCACGGCTAAATCAATCGGCACGGGACAGGTCGGCGAGAATGTTCGATTTGAGTTAACCGGATCCGGAGATATACCAATGACAGTTGTCGGCAAGTTCCCGTCAACTGACCCAGTAAGTCGCCAGACTGGTATCGACACATCCAATTACATCAGGGAAGTTCACTTTTACGAGCACCTGCAGTCAAGGGTTTCAATCCAGACTCCTGTTGTGTTCTTTACGAGCGCCAATAATGAGACCCACGACTTTGTCATCATGATGGAAGATCTTGCCCCCGGGGAACAGGGTGACCAGCTTGGTGGTTGCGGGTATCAGCAAGCCCATCTCGCCATGACACAACTGGCCCACCTGCATGGGCCACTGTGGGGTGACAGCTCTATCGTTGATGAACTGTTGATCAGCAACAGGAGAAACGGCGCTGATGCGATCAGGGAGTTATACACCATGGTGAGCCCTGGCTTCCTGACGAGATACGGGCAACGCCTAACCAATGACGAAAAAGAAATGGTTCAGCTCGTTGGTGACAATCTTGAGGCTTACATATCCAGTTACCCTGGAGAACAAACGCTGATACACATCGATTACCGGCTGGACAACATGATGTTTGGGGGACCCTACCCACTTGCGGTCGTCGATTGGCAATCCCCCGCATTTGATTGCGCACTCGGGGATGTCAGCTATTTTATGGGAACTTCTATCATCGAAGACGAACGTGGAAAACTCGAAGAAGAACTGGTCAGGCAGTACTTCAACACTTTATCAGCCTATAACGTATCCATGAACTGGGATGAATGCTGGCATTACTACCGACACTACGCCCCTGCGGGGATGATCATGGCGGTGATCGCCTCGATGATAGTGGGCGAAACCGAACGCGGCAACGATATGTTTATGGTGATGGCGAAACGCAGCGCTCATATGTCTCGCGAGCTTGATGCTATTGGCGCAATCCGGATCTAGTAGATGATCGCAAGATAAGAAAGGTATCCCGCAATGAAAATACCACCGGTTAGCCGGCCAATAGTTCCCTTGGTTAGAACGAATATCCAAAGCAGGATCGCACAGGAGAACATTACCCAAACGTCAAATCGCAGGAACGATGGGTCAACGGGAATATCCGTCAGTAGCGAAGTGATACCCAGTATCGCGAGGATATTAAAAACGTTACTCCCAACCACATTGCCAATCGCCACATCTGAACTCTTGTGAAGTGCCGCAATAACCGTTGTGCTTAGCTCTGGCAGAGACGTACCAAGCGCGATCAGGCTAAGGCCAATGACCGCCTCTGATACTCCCCAGGAGGAAGCAAGACCAACGCCACCTTCGACCACCAGGTCAGCCCCCAGCGGAAGAGCGATAACACCCAGCACAATAAATAGCGTGATGGTGCTCGGATAAGTGGGCAGCCCGAGTCCCCTGTCCATTTCTTCCTCAGGATCATCCAACGGAATAAGTTCTGCCCCTCTTGTCGCGACCATCAGGAAGATCACCAGAAGCGTGACCAATAAAATCCCCTCCAGGAACGTAATCGGCTCGAACACACACATAACAATAAACATCAGAGATACTGCAACCATCAGGCCTGTTTGTCGGGACAGCCCTTCCTGCCCGCAGGAAATTGGGTAAATCATCACCGGAAGGCCAATGACCAGGAGCACATTGGCGATGTTGGACCCTATGACATTGCCAATCGCAATACCCGGATAGCCAGACAAGGCAGAGAAAGTAGAAACCATCAGTTCGGGTGCTGAAGTACCCATGGCAACTACTGTCATACCAACAACGACAGGCGGGATACTACTTTCTTTGGATAAACCCAGCGCGCCCCGAACCAATAACTCACCACCCATCAGCAGATAGACAAAGCCCCCGAACAGCTTCAGGAAGTCTATGAACTCAGGCATTCTTGTCCCGCTGCTCCTGTTCTAGATGGTCCAGAAACTCATTCAAGGATTCGGCCAGGTAAGCTATCTCGTCATCACCTTTGACCTCGGCTCGCAAACCGCTTTCACCGTGACGCATACGTTCAACCACTACTGCCAGATCCTGGATGGGCCTGGCGAGATAGAACCCCAGCAACGCACCGCCAATGATCGCAAAAGCAGATAAGGCAACGGCAATATCAAACAGGGATTCTTTTAGCACAAGTGCACGTTTTCCCTCTTCACTCACATCAACTTTAACCACAAGGCCCCAATCCATTTTTTCCAGATATCGCGTTGCGAGCCACACCCACTTTCCTCGATAATCTTTCTGTGCTTCCGTGGGGATTTCTTCAACCTGGGTAAACACAGTTTTAAAATCACCAGAAGCAGATTCTTGTATCTGCTCTCCCGTAAATCCGTCAACTTCGTGGCGAAGTGGATTCAAAACGACCAATTTTTCACCGATGTCTATGACCACGAAAGCTTCGCCTGATTCGCCAAGCCCTGTGTAATCACCGGTGACATCAAAAACGTCACTGGCATCCATGATGAGTTCGATACCACCGATATGCGCGCCATCAAGATGCACGCCGGTATTCATCACTACGCGCGGGGCGTCTTCTGAAAGGAAGGTCCCTACATACGTAACGTCATCGCCTATCGGCACCTTCGAATGCGTTACTTTTGAATGACCGATCGAGGCAATTTCTTCACCCTCAACATCAAAGATAATAAGTTTGTCTATTTCCTTTACCGCAACGGTGATGCCCTGGATCGTATTCTGAATAGTACGAAGGCCCTGGGGATCGTCGTTTTCTACATAGTTCCGGATAGCATAACGAAGCTGTTTTATCTCACGGACCAGGCGTAAATTATCTTCCCAGCCGTCATAGACTTTGTTCAGGTCGCGTCGTTTGCTCTCCGCCAGTGCATCCAGTTGCCTAAGCGATATTTCCTGGAGCAGATTCGAGGAAGTGTAATAAGCAAATGTGCCGAGGAGCATCATGGAAAGCAGAGACACAAAAACGAGTG
>DTZW01000191.1 GCA_012961165.1 Gammaproteobacteria bacterium
TGATGGACGATTAGCCAAGGTGCTTTTCTGTTGGCGTAGGGATAAATGCGCTGCCGTGGTTTCAACCATCAGATAGCTGACGACAGGAAATTAACCGCCAGTTTGAAGCGATGGCAGACGATGATGCTTACCAAGCCATGAACGAACAAATATCGGAATCATTCGCTGAAAACGATTGGGATGCGCTGGTTGAGGGTGAAACAGCATGAGACGTAGCGATATTTTTGATACTCGTTTGAATCCCCTCTACAGGTTTCACATTAAATCTTCTCCGCATACACCATGCGCTCAATCGTCATGGCTGGCAGATTGCGTCCGGTTGGTTTTGTATACCGTTCCCCTAGCTCATCATAACCAAGGTCTTCTATCAATCGCCAGCCGTATTCGCTCAAGAAATCAGCCACGTTCTCTGGGTTAAAACCAAAGTGCCACGCATTATCCTTGACGATCATCCGCTCATAGAATTTCTCCGACCCATATAAATTCAACCCTTCGACAAAATCCTTGAGTACGTAAGTAAACGCCAACGGACTGCCTGTGGGGGCTTGGGCCAAAAACTCAAACGTCTGGCGAACGGCTGATTCCGCTAAATATTGCGAGACTGCTTCCCAAACAAAGAAGGTTTTGCTGTCGCTCGGATAGCTATGGGCTTGCAGCACAGCCCCCAATTCCTGCTCAATAAAGTTAATCGGAACCAGGGTGATGTGGCTGGGTATCTGGCCCAACGCTTTTTGTAGATTCTTTTGCTTGGCCTCGATATTTACGGGTTGGTCAACTTCCCAAACAGGCACAGTCGCCAAGTCGGGCAGCCGATAAACGCGCGTATCATAACCCGCGCCCAAATTCACGATGGCCTTGACCGAATTCTCACCGCTTACAGCGGCTACCACCTTGTCATCAATGTAACGCTTGCGAACCAATATACCGCTCCAAATACCCTCGACTTGCTTCTCTGAGACCTTAACCATCCAATTCCGCAACAGAGGAATCCGCAGCAGTTTGATTAAGAGTTGGTATCCCATAGGCAAAATCTTTAAAGCAAGATCATCATGGATGATCCGTTGCTCACTGGGGAAATATTGTTCCACGGCAACCATAAATGTAGGGCCAATGCCTGTTTGCGCGGCTGTGCTTGGGTCGAAATTTTCTTTTGTTTGGGTCATGATTTATTCCTTAAACAAAATTTGTTCAATCTCTTCCATCTGCACAGGTTTTAATACTCCAAACGTCATAGCTTTACAATTTTCTTGAGGATAGGAATTATAACAGGGCTTTTCGAGCGAAAGTCTGAGTATCGAGTCAGATCTGTTGGTTGCTTGTTTTATGAAAGAGTGGAGCTGTATGAGAGAAAGCGCGTCTATTCTCAGTGTCGGCGTAGGCTGATCGGTTTTCGGTGGCGGATATTATGGATGTTGACTAAAAACACAACGTAAAAACCTGAGCTTCTTACTCTTCGGATGGTTGAAATTTTTTCATTGCTGCAGATTTACTAGCTGCCTGATCCTCTATCAATCGATAGGCCGTATAGTATTTATAGATGTTGGCAACGTATCTGACGGGTTCGCGGCTAATCTTGCTCGCCGCCATATGTTCTACGTTGTTAAACCAAACATTTGGATCCAGCCCGTTTTTTTCGGCGGCAGTTCTGACACGGCTGATATTCGCCGGTCCTGCATTGTAGGCAGCCCAGGCAAACAAACGTTGATTGATAGGGGTAATGGCGTCATCCGAAAAGTATCGATTGCGAAGGAAATTCATGTACTTGGCGCCCGCATGGATGTTGTTTTCGATATCATGAATATTCGGGATACCAACATTAGGGTCTTTGGCTGTGCTCGGCATCAGCTGCATCACACCGACGGCACCCCTATGACTTGTTAGAGATTGATCGAATCGTGATTCCTGATACCCCTGAGCCGCAAGGGCCAGCGGATCAAATTGATACTGCTCGCCAAACCGAAGAAACAGATGAATGATCTGCTTGAACTTATCTCGCTCTGTCTGCGCTAGTGGATTATCGATCCACTGAGTCGAAGCGTAATATTTATTGAACAGAAGGTTGCCAAGGAAGGAACCTTTTTTTACGTCCTTCGAAAAAGTGTCTAAGGCTGCTGTCAGCTGAGGAGAATTGGGTCTAACCACCCAGCCGACCGATTGACCTGACGAAATCCGAATATCCGGATAAATCCGAATGTCAGGAAGTGCCTTCGACCATAGGCTGGCTTTAAAGTCATCACAAACTGTGTAGTCAATAATGCCGGCATTAACGAGTTCGAGTATGTCTTCGGTCAGCAATTGAGCGTCGGTATTGATCATGTTGACTGGTGGTAGATCGACGATTTCAAGCGCTTCATTCAATTCAAGTAGATGCGAGGCGTAGCTGCTGCCCTTTAGAACGTAGACTGTGCGACCAGAAAGGTCGGCGAGTTGTTCAATGGGTTCTGCATCTTTATGGGCGACTAGAATCTCATCGACGAAGCGACCCTGCGGGCTAATAAAATCAACGGCAGCTTCGCGCTCTGGGGTCATCGTTAGAAACGCTGCCGCGATGTCGCCTTTACCAGCCAACAATGATGGGATTAGTTCATCGAACGCTACCGGTACAAACTGAGGGATGATTCGGTTGGATTCGCTGGCGTGAAATCTATTCGTTCTGCTTTGGTTCAATTTTTTCAGAAATTCCTGCACATACTCTGCCTGAACCCCCCTGATCCGCCCATGATCGATGAAGAAGTCTGTTTTGCTGTGGGTAACAAGAACCCGGAGGATGCCTCGAGTAGCGATTTCGTCTAGATCGCCGAAATGTGATTGCAGTTGGTATTTTACCCCGGCAGGATCAATACTGGCTGCGGTCGTTCTCGATTCATCTGTTGAGGCCGCAGAAGTCAGATAGACCGTCGTCAAAGCGATTAATATAATAGTCTGAGCTATCGTTTTCATCCTGTACTACCGAATCATCTACTGACCAGATTATCCGGTTGATTTCCCGGCGAATCAAACAACAATGTTGCCAGGTGATAACCAAAAACCACTTTTCAGAGCGCTAGTCCCGGAAACACGGCTTTAAACGGCGCCGCACAAACGTTTTGCAAGAAAAAAAGCAAAAATGCTGATGCGCAAATAAACAACGAAAATCCCGCACGATGCGTTGGACCTCACATCCGGATGTTTATCTACCTTTGAACGTGGGTTTTCGCTTTTCGAGAAACGCATTGATACCTTCGGTTTTATCTTCGGTTTGAACAAGAGCGCCCTGGGCAAATTTTTCCATCGCAAGGGCTGATGCCAGGCTACCTTCCATTCCCTGATGAACCATCGCCTTCATGAAGTGAGGCACAAAAGGCGCAAACTCAGCTAAATGGTTCGCCATACCACGAACATGCTCCATCAGCGCCTCTGGCTCAACAATACGGGTTACCAGACCGATCTGTTGGGCGCGTTCGGCGTCAATGGACTCACCCATCAACATCATCTCCATTGCCCAGCCTTTACCCACTAGACGAGGCAGCCGCGCCGTTGCACCGCCACCAGGGATAATACCCAACTTACCCTCTGGCGTTGCAAAATGGCTCAGTGGTGTACACACCCTAAGATCGCAACCGAGCGCAATCTCTAATCCACCCCCCATACAAATCCCATCAATTACGGCGATGGTAGGAATCGACAAACTCTCCATCTTGGCAGCGAGCCCCTGAACAATGGGTTCCATTGCCTTTTGTAGATCCCTGTTAGCGACTTCGTTCAAATCAGATCCGGAAGCAAATGCGCGACCACCGGCACCGGTAATACCAATCACGCGTACACTTTCATCAGCGGCCGCTGTATCAACGGCATGGTGAAGCTCAGCCAGCACCGCTAGAGAAATGGCATTGTGCTTCTCTGGTCGATTGATGGTGATCAATGCCAAAGGCGGGTCAATCTCGAGCAGGATATTTTCCAGGTTCATAGCGCTTGAAATTATCGATTCCGGGGACGGCGAGAATACCTGATTAAGTCAATGAAACGTAGGAAATTGCCATAAGCAGTGTCTATTCACGCCCCTGATGGTGCTCATCCGGTCGGCCGACACTTCGGTCAGCACCAACCTTCTACTTGCGGCAAGGCATACTCCCTCCATCAAGAAGGACAAGCTCCCACAGACTTAACCACCTGGCGCTTAACCGCCGCGCGGATAAACCAGTGAGCCAATCACTACAGTCGCCGACAGGTAATGCTCGCCAGGCGTAAGCCTGAAAAAGCGTGGGTCGCGTTTTGTTTGCATCCCGCGAAAAGCAGTAAGGTTCCGAGGCACGTTGCTTTGATTGAAGACAACTGCGATATTACAGGGTCATGGAAGTAACCTCCCAGATAGCAGCCACAGAGACTCAAACAGCACCGATTCAACCCCTGGACGAAAAAATGCCGACAGTGGTTGAATGGTTGCCAGATAGCCTGCTCCCGCTATGGGAAGTCAGCACGCAGTTTCCTATCTTGCAAGCCGCGATTGTGGCGTCTGTGTTTTACGCGTTCGCGTTAGTGGTTCGTCTCGTTATTTTCCGCAGCCTCGTTCGTCTGTCGGCAATGACTTCTTCGTTGGTCGATGATCACATCCTGCAGCACATGCGTAAACCAGTTTTCGTAACGGTCATGTACTTTGGCTTATCACTAGCGGTTACCACGGCGCAGCTGCCGTTTGGTACTCAACTTATCGTCAAGTTGCTACTTTCTCTCATAGTGGTCAGTTGGATGCTCGCCGCACTAAGGATTTCGACGATAGTACTGGATACTCTGGGCGCTGGAGATAAATACAATTTGATTGAGCCGCGTACCGTGCCGTTGATTGATCTTTCAGTGAAATTGATCACGATACTTGTCAGCGGTTACATACTCTTGCTTATCTGGGGGATCAATCCTGTTGGTTGGCTTGCTTCAGCCGGCATTGTTGGTATCGCCGTAGGATTTGCTGCCAAGGATTCACTGGCAAACTTGTTCTCAGGCTTCTTCATTGTTGCTGATGCGCCCTACAAGCTCGGTGACTATATCAATCTTGACACGGGTGAACGTGGCAAAGTCTCTGCCATCGGTTTGCGAAGTACCCGGCTACTGACTCGTGCCGATGTTGAGATCACCATCCCGAATGGCGTCATTGCGAATGCGAAGATCGTCAACGAGAGCGGTGGACCCAACTTAAAGATGCGCGTAAGTATCGCCGTTGGCGTTGCCTACGGGACCGACCTGGATCGTCTATGCGAGGTATTGACCGATCTTGCAGTAGCTCACCAGGAGGTCTGCATCAATCCGGAACCCAGGATGCGACTGCGCGGCTTTGGTGCATCAAGTGTCGACTTCGATCTATTGGTATGGATCGAACACCCTGAATACAAGGGACGTATCTCTCATGAGATGTACATGAGAATCTACAAAACGCTGGGCGAAGAAGGCATTGAGATTCCTTATAGCAAGCAGGACCTCTACATTAAAGAACTACCAGACAACAGTTAAAATGAGGCCATCAGTTTAAACGTCTCAAAGTGGCACATGCTTATTTAGGATTATATATTGGTAAGAAATTGTATTGTTTGATTCGCATCAATATCTCACACACGCACGCCTGATAAAGCGTGTGTCGCCTCGGCCGACCCTTTGGTCAGCACCAGCCAATGCCTTACTTATTTAATCGCCATTAAGCTGCTGAAGTTTTCAGCGAGCACCATTCACGACAAAAACCCTGTTTGACGCTTCGAGTCTATCTTCCAGAATAATAATTCTCTCTCATGCGTGCCGAAGCCCCGGTGACATGCAGATTGAATTGATCATGATCCCGATAGCAATGGGTATACGCAGGATACTAGCCAACGTCTTTGGGGCCCCGGAAGCTAACCAAACGTTGCCAGCCGTTCAAAAAACCAAAACGTTGCGAAGATACCGGCGACATAACCACTCAATCGCTGAGATGAGGGACCCAACAGATCAAACTTATCGGCACTGGCTTTCTGAACACTCCAGAGCAGTACGATCAATGCCACAATGAACAACAATTGCCCGGCCTCGACCCCAAGGTTGAATGCAAACAAAGCCATTAGTGTATCGTTGGTCGGTAGACCGATTTCTTTCAGCACACTCGCAAAACCGAACCCATGTAGTAGCCCAAAAATTGAACTAACAGCGACAGGATAACGCCAACTCAACGACTCCCGGTTCTGTCGTGCGAGTTCCGCAGCGACAAAGATGATGCTGAGTGCGATCAACGCTTCTGTCGGCTCTATCGCAGGAGTGACAACGCCCAGCGCTGCGAGCCCCAGCGTTATCGAATGCGCAATGGTAAAGCCTGTAACCGCCAACAGGATTCGTTTGAAGGTGAAGGCTAGCCAGATAACACATAAAAGAAATAGCAGATGATCGTAGCCGCCCAGAATATGCGCAACACCCAGCTTCCCGTACTCCGAAAACAGACTGTTGTCATTGATCGAAGGTGGAATCTTGATCACTGTCACACCGGGACCGGCGTGCAAGAATCTGGATGGAAAGCCGCTTCGTTCAATACGGACGATACTCGACAACGAAGGGTTAGTCCGTGGGAAATACAAGCCTATCTGTAGTGGAACATCCCGATCTATACACTCGTAAACACGCTTGCCAAGGAGCCCTGTCGTCGCAGACAGTGCCCTTTTTTCGTCACAGGACCCCTCGAGATAAATGGCCGGCAAATTCATGGGCTCGATAGTAGAAGGTATGCGCCAGGCAAGTTCGTATTCGGTATCGGAAAGTTGGTTGACCTCAAGATAAACGGGCCTGCCATCATGGCTACAGGCTACGCCAACTTGAAAAAATAATAGAAAAGCAATAAGGATACGGGTCATGCGGGCATTTAGCGTTCGGAAACGCCCTCAAATTCCGGACTCAGCCTAACCTCAAAGCCACCGATCAACGCATCGATAGCCTTCTGTTTCCGTTCAACTTCACGGCGCCGATGGAGCTCATTAGCCAATTGATCCCGGATCTCTTGCAGGGGAGGAATCCTTGCCGCCTCGGCGCGCGTTAACAGCACCAGATGCATGCCAAACTCTGAACGAACCGGTCCTTGCCAACGCGCCCTATGCGGTTGGAGCCTAAAGATCGCTTGCGCCATCTCCTCTCCAAAATGACTCGCGACCTCTTCCTGCGTACGTTCGACATAATTGAGCTGATAGGGAAACCTTTCTCCATAGTTCGGCGCTTGATCAAATCGAACATGGTTTTCAGTCAATATACCGAGTGTTTCCTGCGCGAGTTTATCCACGGCGTTGCCGTGCCGGTCAGTACCAAAAAACACATGTGTAAATGTAACCGCAGCGGGCACTTCGTAGTCTTCACGATGCTCCTTGTAATAAGCCTCAAGTTCGCTGCTTGTCAGTGATGTGACCGCTGGCGTTGTGCCCTCGGCGAGAAACTCCATCTTCTGCACCATGCGTCGCTTGATGACATAGTCATCCTTGGCCATGCCATACGCCATTGCCTGGCGATACAGCGCCTCTTCCTGAATGTATTGGGTAATGATGTCGGCAAGCGCGTCGGAAGACAGGCTATCCAACTTCTCACCTGCATTGTCCGTGAATGACTGAGTGCGAAACTGAATGAATCGCATGAGCGAATCGCGATCGACGCTAATTACTCGACTATTCGTCGTATCGTCAGGGTTCAACCAACCATAAGAAAGATAAAGTACTGACCCCAGGACCAGAAAATAACTGATGGGCTCGCACAATATCGTGCGAATCCATCCTGTTAATGTCACGGCGTGTACCAGATAGGAGAGGTGTAAGCGCGATCCTGAATACTGACCGACGCACCTTCGGGAATTTCGACGTCAAAATAAGCGGCATCGTAGGTCGTCCAACGAGGCACAGGGATCTCGAGAACTCTCACGTAATAAAACGCCCGCTCTGTTCGATCAAAATTCGGGTCCTGCCAAACCGTCGCAAGGCTGCCTGTACCAATCGTATTTTTATAGGTAGCGCTCTCTGCGTCGACCGTATTGCCGACCGCCGGTAACTTACCTGATTCAATGTCAATCTTTCGAAGACCGGACCAGGCAACATCGTAGACTTTCTCATGGAGCTCACCTTTCTTATCGAGCCAACCTTTTATGACCTGCACTCTGTCAAGGTTTGCGCCATCCGGGTCCTTGACCGCTGCAATCATGAACGAAGGCGCGGTATTCTTTGGCGCTTCAGTCAAATCGCCGCCCATCGGTACCCCCGCGCTGTATCCACGGTCTAGATAGTTCGGGCTGTAGATATCATCTTCCTCAAACGTCCACCCGCCAAAGAATCGAACCTCTATTCTCGAGCCTGTGGTTGCGTAGACTTCTCGCCGTTTCATGGCGTCAAAAATTGCTTCACGGGTGTTTTCTCTGGCCCAGACCGCAGCATAGCCTGATGAAACAATACGCCAGTTCTTCCACAACTGATCGGCAGCCATCCCGTTTTTCAAACGCTCTGGCCCCGGTTCCGATTCAGGAAATTTACCAAAGAAGTTGTCTTCTTCAGTCGTCGAAATTGTATTGTGTCCGTCTGTACTTGCTATCAAACCAACTTTAAACGGGTTAACCCCCAGAGAATTTTCGTACTCCAGGCCCAGCTTTAGAGCACTACGAGCGTACTCGTGTTTTAACATCCAATCTTCTTTCGCCTCGGTACGACCAATATTGTCCCAATCCCAGGTCTCAAAATCCGCAAATTCATCATCCGGAGACAGCGTGGGATGTGCTTCGCCATCACCTTTGACCTGTGAAACCTCATAAATCGGCTCCCATCTGGCTCTTAGCTCGGCATAGGCCCGATTGATTTTTTTACCATCAACGGAAACACTGGGGAACATCATGCCGTTGGAAATATTGCCGTTGTGGGCAATCGCCATGACCTCCCCTCCGGTAGTTTCCTCATAACGGGCTAATGATTTCCAGAGCTCACGTGGGTCCAGGGAGTCCTGACCTGAAAAAGGTGGCAGTTGTGCTGCCTTATCTGCTCCGTCTTTATAAACAACAACACGGTGCAGGTTGTTGCCTTCAATCATTGAGGTCCACTCATAACCTGTGAACGCCGTAAACTTGCCGGGTTTGTTGTGTTCATCTGCCGTGATTGCGACATCTTCCCAAATGAGTCGCCGAACTTTTTCAGGAAACGGGTAATTGTTTTCCGGGTCGGACATGCTCGCAGTAAACGCGCCAATCAATTTTATAGGATCTCCTTCTTCCAGATAACCCTGCCACTGCTTTCCGGCCGCCGTATCTGATACAAGCGAATCACCTACATTAAACCGATAGAAGCCAGCCAGGTATTCCGCGTGATCTGAAACAACAAGAAAATCCAGCGGACGACGGAGTTGAACACGCATGCCGTTATGAGCGATCAGTTCCTGACCTTGTGCAAAACGAAAGGCGTCTGCGGGCGACAGATTCATGTTGCCAAGTGAATAGGCATCCGCCGAGTTACGGGTATGCAGATGGGTATCACCCCAGTAGACACTTTTTGGGTAGTCCGCATCAACGGGGACTGAATAGGGTGGTTCAACTGACTGGGCGGCGAACGAGAGCGACCCTATAAAGGCCAATAGGATCAGGTTTCTGATGTTAATCATAAGGCGCGTTTCTTCTTTAGTTTAAAGGGATACCAGAGAGGTGAAGTGTGTACTTGAACACGACATACCTCAACCATATTGGTATCAGTTATGACAGGAAAAATTATTTAGTAACGATTAAAACACCAAAATGGTAACCTTTTCCCGGTCTGCTCAACAAAAATTTTAAAATGGATACATTTGACCCTCTCCTACTAAAGCGCCTGCGGCTCAAGCAAGGCATAACGATGAAGGCGCTTGCAGAAAGACTGGGCACCAGTACGACACAGGTTCATCGGCTGGAAAATGGTTTACGTCGACTAACGGTCACAATGCTGTTCCAATTCTGCGAAGCACTTAACTCTAGTCCTGCGGATCTATTTGAATTTTCAGGTAGCGTTCCGGTAACAGGAATCGTTGACGATTCCTACGAAGTACTGCCACTGACCCCTAGTAGCCCGAAACAGGTCGTATCTCCGCGACTGGTCCAAGACATGCACAACGTTGCTGCCCTTGGCTGGGAACCGAAAAACCGACTCATGCCAATGCACGGTCACTACATGTTTTATTACGCGCACAATGACGGCGTGCCGGAACACGCCTGGGGCAATCGCTGTTTGCTATTACTACAAGATGGCAGGCAACGGGTCGGCTGGCCGATCCGGGATGCCGAGTCTTTTCACATCGATAACCATGAAGGACGCACCGAGTTTAATGTCGAGCTTATCTGGGCTTCACCTATTCTGGCGGTTGTTCCGCCGTTTCTCGTGAATAGGCTGAAGTCGCTTAACGACCTTAAAAAAATATAACGCAGAATCAAAAGTCTTCGAATGAGCCCCCCGGCCTGGCACTACTTTATACATAATCGCTGTCATCTGTTTAAGAACGGTTAGCGATAGTTTAAAAGCTGGCGGAACAAAGAGCTCTTAATGGTCAGCGGCACCTTCCCAACCGTGGCTATGACCATGGGTAATCTCTTCAGGCCTTGCATCACGGATATCCTCGATTGAGATATTAAATGTAACCGTTATTCCGGCCAGGGGATGATTGGTATCCACATCGACATTAAATTTCCCGACCTTGATGATGACCACGTCTTTAGGCCCCTCCTTGGTATTTACGCTAACGGCCATGCCAGGCTGGTAGCGTTTTTGCTTGTTTAGCAGGTGCTTGATCGGTACACGCTGAATCGATCCTTCCTTACGGATCCCGTAGGCTTCTTCAGGACGCAGGGTAACGATCACCTGCTCTCCCTTGTCTTTCCCTTCCAGGGCCCGCTCCAGCGCGGGCATCAGGTTTCGATATCCACCATGAAGGTACACCATGGGTTCATCCTTCATGTTGTTTTCCACTTCCTCCCCGGCCTCATTTTCCAGCACATAGTGAAAGGCAACGACTTTGTTTTTCTCGATTGGCACGACTTCTCCTAGATAAATAAGGTCAATAAATGGGGGCGGAGTAAAATGATCACCACCTTTGCCGCTTTAAGGACCATTGATATTGAACCATCAATATTACCGCCCTTAAAACAGCGCCGGTAAGGATAATTTTACTCCGGCCCCTTCACTGCGACCCTTTCAATGTAGTACTGTATATATATCCAGTATTTTTGATACACACAGTAACCTCACACATGTACGCAGAACTGCATTGTATAAGTAACTATTCCTTTTTAAGAGGGGCTTCACACCCTGAAGAACTAGTAAAACAAGCGGCTAGCCTGGGTTACTCGGCAATCGCGATTACCGACGAATGCACCATGGCCGGTGTTGTGAAGGCCCATGTTGCCGCAAAGGAATCCGATATAAAACTGATTGTTGGCAGCGAATTCCGGCTGGACGAAGAATTACTGCTTGTACTAATCGCCCCCAACCGAATGGCCTATGGCCAGATATGCAACCTGATCACGATTGGACGGCGACGTGCCAATAAAGGCGAGTACCGGATATCAATCAGAGACCTCGAGGTGGCGACCAGCCAGTGCCTTGCTATCTGGATCCCCGGTAAAGCTATTTCCGGTAAAGAAAAGGAACAACACTATAAAAGTAGCAAGAAACTTAAGGATATCTTTGGCAGCCGGCTATGGCTGGGCCTGGAAGTTTTCCCCGATGGTCAATCCATCGGCTGCTATGAACACGCGTTCAATCTTTCCCGCCAGTTTGACTTACCACTGGTCGCAAGTGGTGATGTCCATATGCACCATCCTGATCGAAGCGCCCTGCTGGATGTCGTTTCTGCAATCAGGATGCGGCAATCCATCCGGCTGGCTGGCCGGCTCCTCTTCTCCAATCGGGAGAAATACCTTCGAACCTACTCAACCCTTAGCCAACTCTATCCCGCAGGCCTTCTAAGTGCCTCGGTTCATATTGCCGATCTTTGCCAGTTCTCACTGGATGAACTTCGTTACGAATATCCTGAAGAACTCGTTCCCCCAGGGCTCTCTTCATCACAATACCTCAGGCAACTCACGGAACACGGCGTAAGGAAACGATGGCCGGAAGGGGAGCCCACGCATGTCCGTGAATTGATCGAAAAGGAACTCTCCCTGATCAAAGAGATGCAATATGAGTATTACTTCCTGACCGTGTTCGACATCGTCCAGTTTGCGAGAAGTCAGGAAATCCTGTGTCAGGGCCGCGGCTCTGCTGCAAACAGCGCCGTCTGTTATTGCCTTGAGATAACAGAGGTAGACCCGGTAAAAATCAACCTGCTGTTTGAACGGTTCATCTCAAAGGAGCGGGACGAGCCACCTGATATCGATGTTGATTTCGAACATGAAAGACGCGAAGAAGTTATCCAGTACATCTATAAAAAATATGGGCGCCATCGAGCGGCCATTGCCGCAACTGTGGTGACGTACCGACCAAAAAGCGCCATCAGGGACGTTGGCAAAGCACTTGGGCTGGACCTGCAACTGGTCGACCATCTTGCTAAATCATTGTCATGGTGGGATAAGCGGGAAGAACTACAAGCCCGCTTCGAAGAAGCCGGTGTTAACCCGCGCAGCGCGATTATTGACCAATTCCTGACCCTGGTGGGCGCCATCCTGGGGTTCCCACGTCATCTGTCCCAGCACGTAGGCGGGTTCATCATTTCAAACGGGCCCCTGTCTCATCTGGTTCCGGTTGAAAATGCAGTCATGAAGGACCGAACGATTATTCAGTGGGACAAGGATGACATTGAATCGCTAGGGCTACTCAAAGTCGATATCCTGGCACTTGGCATATTGACGTCGATTCGTAAAAGCATCGACATGATCAATCATTACCGGAGCTCCAACCTCAGCCTCGCAAGTATTCCTGCAGAAGACCCACTAACTTACAAAATGTTGCAGACAGGCGACAGCATCGGGGTGTTCCAGGTCGAATCTCGAGCGCAGATTTCCATGTTGCCTAGACTGAAACCCAAAAATTTCTACGACCTGGTGATTGAAGTAGCGATCGTTCGACCGGGCCCAATACAAGGCAATATGGTTCACCCTTACCTGAAGCGACGTAATGGTGAAGAGAAAGTCACCTATGCTAACGATGCTGTTAAGTCTGTACTTGGACGCACACTTGGCATTCCTATCTTCCAGGAACAGGTCATAAAACTTGCGGTGGTTGCCGCCGGTTTTACTCCCGGTGAAGCCGATCAACTAAGACGCGCAATGGCCGCCTGGAAGCGAAAAGGCGGCCTGGGAAAATTCCAGGAAAAGCTGGTTAATGGCATGCTGGAAAGAGGCCATGGCCGAGACTTTGCTGAACGCATCTTCGAACAAATCAAGGGCTTTGGTGATTATGGTTTCCCGGAGTCCCATGCTGCCAGCTTTGCCCTGCTGGTATATTTTTCTGCCTGGCTGAAACGGCATGAGCCTGCAGCTTTTTACTGCGGCTTGCTGAACAGCCAACCGATGGGATTCTACTCGCCGTCACAACTGGTCCAGGACGCCAGGAGACACAATATTGAGGTGCGACCGGTTGACGTACTGGAAAGCGAATGGGAATCCACACTTGAAGCACCGGCCTACCAGGGTGAAATTGCGGCCAAACAACCCGCGGTTCGCCTGGGATTCCAGCGGATCAAGGGTTTTAAAGCAGATTCAGCAGACCGGGTTATCCATGCAAGAAATTACCACCCTATCCAGAGCATCAAAGATATTGCCAAGCGCGCGCGACTGGACAAAGGTGACCTGGCCAGGCTGACAGAGGGAGGCGCTTTTAAAAGCCTCTCAGGACATCGCTACCAGACTCACTGGCAGGTCAGCGGACTATTGCCACCCTCCCCGCTCCTTGATAAAGAGCTTAACGTCGCGGAACCAAATCAACAGTATGCTCCCCAAAAATATCAGGAAGAAACGCCTGTCGCTCTACCTCCGCCACTTGAAACCGATGACCTTCGTGCAGACTACACAAGCCTTGGTCTGACACTGGGCAGACACCCAATGGCATTACTGAGGGAAAAGCCAAACGCACCCTTTCGGCAATGCAAAACAGCAATTGAGCTTCGCGCGCTCAATCACGGCAGGTTCGTCCAGGTCTCGGGCATTGTGACCGGCAGACAGCGACCTTCATCCGCTTCCGGGGTATTGTTCCTTACCCTGGAGGATGAAACCGACAACATCAACGTGGTAGTCTGGACTCGTATCATTGAAACCTATCGTGCCGCTGTCGTGCAGGGGCGCCTGCTCAAAATCAAAGGCGTACTGGAACGCCAGGCTTCTGTTATTCACGTAATCGCGGGGCACGTTGAAGACCTTAGCCAGTACCTTGAGCATTTTTCACTGAAGTCCCGGGACTTTCGATAGAAACCAAAAATTCGCCAGAAGCCTCTCCATTTTAATTCCCTCCGTTCTCTTTACTCTCCGTCTCCTTTAAGGGGAACTAGACTTAATCCTCCGTGAGCCTCACTAACATCTTGCCATTGTTAGAACCCGCAAATAGACCCATAAACGCACCTGGTGCATTTTCAATGCCTTCATGTATCGTCTCGTGATACTTCATTTGTCCTGAGCTGAGCCAACCGGACATATCTTGCACAAACTGTTCCCTCTGATCTTCAAATGCAGATACAACGAAACCTTTTAGTTGGACAAATTTGTAGATCGTTTCCATCAAATTTCTAGGACCCGGCGTCAATGTATCACCGTCATTGTAGTGGGCAATCATGCCGCAGATAGGAATACGACCATAGGGCTTGATGTGGGTCAGTGCGGCTTCAAGCTGTGCCCCGCCGACATTTTCAAAATAGATGTCGATTCCATTGGGTGCACCACGTCTTAGTTCTTCCAACGGATCAGCGGTCTTGTAGTTAAAGCCATGATCAAAACCGAATTCTTCAACGAGTTGCGTAACCTTGTCATCACTGCCTGCACTACCAATTGCGATACCGCCCTTAATTTTCGCAATCTGGCCAACAACACTGCCCACTGCGCCTGATGCAGCAGAAACAAACACTGCCTCACCGTCCTTCATTTCGCCGGTGACCAATAAACCACCATAAGCAGTAAGTCCAGGCATACCCATAACACCAAGATAGGCACTAAGCGGAGCGAGACTTGGATCAACCTTGCTGAGGTCAGCCCCATCTGACAGAAAGTATTCACGCCATCCAGATCCGTTACTAACGTAGTCGCCTTCGGCAAAATTGGTATTGTTCGACGCGACTACTTTACCTACCGCGCCACCCATTAATAATTCATTCGGTTTTGCAAAGCGCATTCGACCACGCATATAAGGGTCTACTGACATGTAGATGTTCTTTACTAGAACCTGCCCTTCTGCAGGATCCTCAATATTCACTTCCACTATCTCGAAATCCGTGGCAACTGGATTCCCCTGAGGCCGAGACTTCAGGTGAACTTCACTACTTTGTGTCATGTTCGATCTCCAAAATTTTTTTCGGTGCATCAAAATGCGCCAACATACTAGATATTGCTTCGGGAGTAAAAATGACTTTCAGGCAGCCGCTGGATAGACACATACTTAGAGGGCTTTTCGTGTAGTTTATAGGCATAGACAGTACGCGATCGCAATGACCTCAGGAAAATAAGTAATTTAAACCGCATTTCCCCTAAGTTTCGACAGTATCCAGGCAAAGAATTTTTAGATAAAAAGTCTGGGGTAGCAGCTTGTCGGTATTGGTTGGTCAACGTCTGTAAATTTAGTAAATCGCTTTTAGTAAACTTAGGGACTCTTAATCGCTGCGGGACATTGCAACGCAAACCACTACAAGGGAAACTAGCCGCCTGACTTCAGGAAACACGATGAAAACCATTTTCACCATCAGCTTGTTGTGCTTTTTAGCACTGAACGCAAGGTCCGAGTTGCAGTTGGAAACTTACGGGCAGCTAACACTGGACACACTACCGCAACACGCATTGCTGATTAATACCTTCGGCCATAAAGCAGTTCTATTCGATGCTGACACACAACAAATGCTCGGTACGATCTCCACCGGTATCGGCGCCAATGCCTTTGAAGTTGACCGCGAAAAAGGCATCGTCCACACAGCAGAGACTTACCTTAGCAGGCACACCAGAGGACAGCGTACCGATGTCATCAGTACCTACGACATCAGGACACTATCACCCATCGGTGAGATTACTATCGCGCCCAAGCACCCAAGTGGTTCACCAATGCGCCACTACACGGGCATTGTGAAAGACCCTGAGGCTGAACTGATGCTGGTCACCAACATTACGCCAGCCATGTCCGTGTCTGTCGTTGACCTGAAATCAGGAACGTTTCTGAGCGAGATACCCACCGCAGGGTGCGGCCTGGTTTATCCCTCAGAAAAGTTGTCATTCCTGCAACTTTGTGGAGACGGCAGGGCCCAACTGATCACCCTGAATAGAAAAGGCGAAGAACTATCGCGGGTTCGCTCCGAAATATTCTTCGATCTGGAGACTGATCCATTGATGGAGAAACCTGCCAGAAGCGAAGCTGGATGGGTATTCAACACCTTCCGTGGAAAGGTGTTTCAAGTCACCACCGAGGCAGGAAAGATCGAGGTCAGTTTACTGTTTAACGTGGGGGACGATGACGAAGGCTGGAGAATTGGCGGCATGCAACCGCTTGCTTTGCATATACCTTCACAATTGCTTCTCCTCTTGATGCACCAGGGTGGAGAAAACACCCACAAGGACCCGGGTACTGAAGTCTGGTATATCAACCTTGCGACAGGCGCCACGACCCATCGCCTTAGCCTTGCAGTACCAGCCAACTCCATCCAGGTATCACAGGATGAATCTGCATTACTTTATGCGGGTTCGATTGCAGAAGACCAGGTGCAGATATACGATCTGAAAACCACGGTGTCCAGGGGCACGATTTCAGACATAGAACTACCTACGATCCTCCAGAACCTGTAAATGCTTGACCCCGTCATTCTTTACAGCCTTGTCGGCGGGTTTGCCCTGCTCTTCGCGCTCTCCGCGCTGGAAAAGTATCAGGACATGGCCGCCTTTCAACTCAATCTGGAAAATTACCAGGTGCTTCCTGCGGCACTCGCGCCTGGAATGACGAAGGTCGTTTTTATGATAGAAATTGTAGCCACGACACTGTTATTAACACCCGCCTATCTTTATGGGATCGCCCTGTCAGTGATACTGATATTGGCATACACCTCAGGAATAGCCATTAACCTGGCAAGAGGAAGGACTCACATAGATTGTGGTTGTCTTGGGCTCCAGGGCGAAGGCATCAATGGTTACCACCTGCTCAGAAACAGCACCTTACTAATATTGTTGTTAGTCTGTTTCATGCCCGTGATCGACCGCCAGCTGGTCTGGCTGGACTACTCGACTATCGTTCTGTTTCTCGGTGCAAGCGCTGCAAGCTATGCAACGGCTAACCTGATGATTGCCCACGCTAACCAACACAGACTCTGGTGGTCCTAATGGAAACTGCACTGATTGCATCAAACTTTCTACTCTGGCTGCTGGTAATCCTGTTGCTGGTGATCGTGTTTGCGCTGGCTCGCCAGATCGGGGTTCTGCACGAACGAGTCGCCCCGGTGGGCGCGCTCATGCCAATGAATGGTCCCAAGATCGGTGAACGAGTGGAACCGATCAAAGCTCAGGCACTAGACGGCACTTCGATGACTATCGGCGAGGGTATGGATGACAATATATTGATCTACTTTCTGTCCCCTGGCTGCCCTGTTTGCAAATCACTGTTGCCAGTTGTCCAGGAGATCGAAAAACAGGAGTCTGGTGTTACAGTTCGGTACGCCTCGGATGGGGAAACGACTTCCGCCCATGAACGATATGCAACCGAACACGGCATACCGGTTTCCAATTACCTGTTATCAAGGGAACTCGGTATTTCACTGGGCGTGAATAAACTGCCTTTTGCAGCATTGATCAATCGCGATGGGGTCCTAAGGGCAAGGGGCCTTGTCAATAACCGTGAGCATCTGGAGAGCCTGCTAGCTGCTGATGAGTTGGACGTATCCAGCCTGCAGGAGTATCTTGGGCTGGCTGAGGAACCGAACCACCAATGAAGCCAGATGCCTTAATTCAAATAGTCGACAAATGGGTTACTGCCAGAACGGTAAAATCTGCCCGACAGCTTTCACGTCGGCATTTTCTTTCCCGTTTCGGAAAACTGATGGTTGGCATCTCGCTGGTACCCGTTCTACCCGTTGCTCGTGCGGCGGAAACCCGACTCCAGCTTCCGGAAATCGGAGACCCACAGGACTGTGACTACTGGCGCTATTGCGCTATAGATGGCTACCTCTGCAGTTGCTGTGGTGGCAGCGAATCAAAATGTCCGCCTGGCGCTGAACCCTCTCCTGTCACCTGGATTGGTACATGCGAAAACCCGGCTGACGGCAAGCGATATATCATTTCCTACAACGACTGCTGCGGAAAAGGGGAATGTGGCCGGTGCTTCTGCAACCGCAATGAGGGAGACAAACCCACTTATTATCCCCCCAAGAACAACGATATTAACTGGTGTGTCGGCACCAAAACCAATGCCTATCACTGTTCAACTGCAGTCGTGGTGGGTGTCGATGAGAGCTGATGCGCTGGACATTGCTATCGCTAACCTTGCTGTGTGCTTTCGTAGCAGCTGATCCCAGAAGTCACTATATGATTCATTGTATGGGCTGCCACCTTAATGACGGTCGCGGCCTGCCACCTGAGGTCCCGGCCTTCGACAATAAGCTCGCCATTCTTGCTGCATCTGACAAAGGCAGAGAGTATCTCGTGACGGTACCCGGCGCATCGCAATCTCTTATTGATGATGCAGCGCTTGCGGGTGTTCTTAACTGGATACTGGCTACGTACACTGACGAGCCTGTGTACCAACCGTTCCTGGAATCCGAAATCAGCCGTTATCGCCACACGCCACTGACTAACCCTGCACGCCTGCGAGACGAACTATTGGGCGCTGCCGACTGATGGAACATTTTAGCCACGCCACCGCATTTGCCGACCCGCTCAGTGTCGACGGGGCCCCTCAGCGGACAGTCTGGCAAACCGTCAAATCCATTCTCCCTTTTCTCTGGCCGAAACAGCGCCGCGATATGCAGGCGCGGGTCGTCATCGCTGTTGCCTGCCTGCTATTTGGAAGGTCAGCGAATGTTTATGGCCCGATCGTTCTTAAGGACCTGATCGATGGCCTGGAGTCGCTGGTTCGAACCACCCAGTCAATTGATATAACACTTGACCCAAGTTCAGCCATTGCAGGACTGGTCAGTCTTGCAATGATGTATGGCCTGATGGTTTTCCTGCCGGGAGCTTTGACTGAACTGCGTTCGGCAGTGTTCACGCCTGTTTCGGAGTTCGCGCAAAGAGTGATTGGCCTGAAAGCTTTTAGCCATATTCATGACCTTAGTATGAGGTTCCACCTGGACAGACGCACCGGCGGGTTGTCCCGGGCTATCGAACGCGGCACCAGAGCGCTGCAACAAATCACAGGTTTGTTTGCTTTCAACATAGCACCAACGTTATTCGAGATAGGACTGGTTTCAGTTTACCTGGCCGTCACTTACCCGGTTAAGTATGTCCTGGTTATCCTTGTAGCAGTTGTGGGGTATGTTGCTTTCACACTGATCTTTACTGAGTGGCGTACCAAGTTCCGCCGCGAAATGGTAAGCCAGGAATCACGTGCCACGTCGATTGGTGTCGACAGCCTGCTCAACTTTGAGACAGTAAAATATTTCGGCAATGAAAAGTACGAAGCTGACAGGTACAACGATGCCCTGCTGAAGTACATGGACGCGGCCGTAAAAAGCCAGGACACGCTCGGCATGCTCAATGCAGGACAGCTAATCGCAAGAGTACTGTGCCAGGTGACAATTCTTGTACTGGCAGTCCAGGATCATGCCGCAGGACAGCTCTCGACCGGCGAAGTGGTGATGATAAACACTTTTATGCTGCAGCTATTTATCCCACTCGGTTTCCTGGGTTCCTCTTACCGCATGATTCGCCAGTCTATGGTGGATATGGAGTACATGTTTCAGTTACTTGATTTGAATCCCGAGGTTCGTGACGACACCGACGCCGCACCGCTTAAGGTCAACCAGGGTGAAATTCAGTTCAAGGATGTCAGTTTCACCTACGAACGCGGACGCAGGGTCCTCAGAGATATCAATTTTTCTATCGATGAAGGGCGAACCGTGGCCGTTGTCGGTCCCAGCGGTTCCGGTAAGTCGACCCTTTCACGACTGCTGTACCGGTTTTATGACACCCAGCAAGGCAGTATTTTTGTCGACGGTCAGGACATTACTCATGTCACCCAGGCCAGTCTCAGAAATACTATTGGTATTGTTCCCCAGGACACAGTCCTGTTTAACGACACCATTCGATACAACATCCGGTACGGTAACCCACATGCAACTGATGAGGAGGTCGCAAATGCAGCAAAACTCGCCAGCATCCACGACTTTATTACCTCCCTGCCACAGGGATATGAAACGCGCGTGGGTGAAAGAGGGCTAAAGCTGTCTGGCGGTGAAAAACAACGGGTAGCGATAGCCCGCACGGTGCTGAAAAATCCCAAAATACTGGTGCTTGACGAAGCCACGTCAGCACTGGATATCAAGACCGAACGAGAGATTCAGGCAGCTTTGGAAGAAGTCGCCAAAAACCGAACTACCCTGGTGATCGCGCACAGGCTGTCGACTATCGTCAATGCAGATGAAATACTGGTGCTCTCTGCTGGAGAAATCATCGAACGTGGCTCCCACCTCGCTCTGGTTAAAGCCGATGGCACCTACGCAGAAATGTGGCGCAGACAAAAAGAAGCTGCAGATGAAATCGAAAAAATTCAGGAAATTTTCACCGGGGATGAACTAAGATCACTCCAAATAGAAGCCGACAAGTTGTCGGAATGAACCATTAACAGTTAAAGGAATATCATGGCCGATCAATCGCAAATACAGTCTCTCGTCACAAAAGAGGGCACACTCGAATTATCGCTGGCAACAATCCCGGTCCCCAAGCCTGCCGATGATGAAGTGCTGGTTCGCGTAGAGGCATCGCCAATCAATCCATCCGACCTTGGTTTGTTGTTCGGTATGGCTGACATGACAACAGCTGCTGCTTCTGGATCCCCGGATTCGCCCGTTGTTACCGCAACAATTCCTGAGGGGCTAAGGAAAGTCGTCGCCGCACGGGCTGGTCAATCATTGCCCGTGGGCAACGAAGGCGGCGGTGTTGTAGTAGAAGCAGGCACCAGCGAAGAAGCCCAGGCGCTGCTCGGAAAGACCGTTGGTATACTCGGCGGTGCCATGTACACACAGTATCGTGTCGTTAAGGCCAAGCAGTGCCTAATGATGCACGACGGCGTTACATCCGCAGAAAGTGCATCCTGCTTCGTTAACCCACTGACCGCGCTTGGTATGGTTGAAACCATGAAAGCCGAAGGGTTTACGGCACTATGCCATACCGCTGCAGCTTCGAACCTCGGCCAGATGCTCCAGAAAATATGCCTGAAAGATGGCGTCGATCTGGTTAACGTTGTTCGCAAGCAGGAGCAGGTAGACCTGCTAAAAGGCATCGGCGCCAAATATGTCTGCAATTCCAGCTCAGATTCTTTTATGGAAGACCTGACTGACGCCTACGCTGAGAGTGGCGCCTATATCGCCTTTGACGCCACCGGGGGTGGCAAGCTGGCAGGTCAGCTACTCACTGCTATGGAAGCGGCTGCGATGAAATCAGCCGGTGATTACAATCGCTATGGATCGGATCAGTTCAAGCAAGTCTACATTTACGGTGGCTTGGATCGATCACCAACCACATTAAACAGGAACTTTGGCTTCTCATGGAATCTGGGAGGTTGGCTACTGACACCGTTCCTCCAAAAAGTTGGTTTCGAAGAAGCTGAAAAACTGAGACAGCGTGTTGCAGACGAAATAAAAACCACCTTCGCCAGCCACTACACGCAGGAAGTTTCACTGGCTGAAGCGCTATCTCTGGACGCGATTAGCGTCTATGGGCAACAGTCCACGGGTGAAAAGTACCTGATAAATCCCAATAAGTAATTCGTCTACCGGGATATGGCCAGTATCATCATCAGCATGATACTGGTCACAGTTTTCAGGCTACACTATTTTCCTTTCCAAACAGGGGGGCGTTTTTCAATAAATGCCCGCGGGCCTTCCCGGTAATCCTCAGTGCCGACTACGCTTTGGAATCCTTTACCACTGGCACGCCACAGCGCCTCGTCATCATCCATTAATGCTCTAGCGGCAACGTTGCGGCTCGCTTGTACTGCAAGCGGTGCATTAGCCATGATTCGCTCTGCTAATTGTTTGGCCTCACCAAGGACTTGTTCCGGCAATACAACCTTGTTCACCATCCCAAGCTCAAAGGCACGCTGAGCGGGAAGCGGATCACCTGTCATTATCAGTTCCATTGCTGTGGCCATGCCAAGTGCCCTTGGTAACCGGAACAAACCACCCGCTGCTGCAACGAGTGATCGCTTGACCTCTGGAAGCCCAAAGACGGTTTCAGTCGAAGCGATAATGAGGTCACAGGACAGTGAAATTTCACATCCACCCGCGACGGCTGTTCCCGTAATTGCGGCGATGAGTGGTTTTGTTCTTTCCCGCCGGGTAATTCCGCCGAAACCACCTTTCCTGGTCGCCAGGGCCGCGCCGTTGCCTGCTGCAATTTCTTTAAGATCTGCGCCAGCACAAAAAACGGTACCCTCTGCTTTAAGAATTCCGACCCAGAGTTCCGGGTCGTTCTCGAATTCATCGAGACAACTTTCCATCGTTTGTGCCATCTCGCCATTGATCGCATTGCGAGCCTCAGGGCGATTCAGGGTAATGATCGCAAGGTGCCCTTGTTTCTCAATCTCTACAGCCATAACCTCTTCCTTCTATCTAAATAAATATTCCCTACTGTTCGCTTTCCCACCAGGGGTAGAAGTCCGGCATTACAGAAGCCTTTGAAGCAAACACCGGGTCGCGCTTTTCAAGGAACGATTGCACGCCTTCTTTTCCGTCCCCTAGGCTGCTGTAATACATCGACAGCGAATCTACCTCGTGGGCAGTCCTTGGTGATGGCATCGCGGAATTTCGGTACATCATCTGTCGAGCCAAGGCGATGGCAACAGGGGACCGATTCGCAACAAATTTCAATGCGAGCTCCCTGGCCGCCGGCAGAAGCTCCTCGGGCGCATGCACCGAGCGAGCCAGACCAGCGTCGACAACCTGGCTGGCGTTCAGGATGTCCGCGCTGTAAACCCATTCAAGCGCGGTCTGCATTCCAACGATTCGAGGCAGGAACCAGGTTGAGCAAGCCTCGGGGGTCACACCAATTTTTCCAAACACAAATCCAATACGAGCTTTTTCAGAGACCATACGAATATCCATACCCAGGGTCATCGTTGCGCCGATCCCAACTGCCGCACCGTTGATCGCACCAATGACCGGTTTCTTACATTCAAAAATCGCCAAACTAACCCTGCCGCCCGTATCTCGAACGCCCGTAACCATATCTTCGTCGTTGTAACGACGCCTGACTTCATCAAGGTTTGGCCTGATCGATTCATCAAGGCCAAATACATTGCCTCCAATAGACAGATCCATCCCCGCGCAAAAAGCTTTCCCTGCCCCCGTAACAATAATGCAACCCACATCATCATCCTCACTGGCTGAGTTAAAAACATTAACCAACTCTCTTGCCATCTCTACCGTGAAGGAGTTCATTGCCTCAGGCCTGTTGAGGGTAATCGTCAGAATTCGCGACTCGAGTTCTGTCGCAAGTGTTTCATAAGTCATCGGTTTGTTATTCCTGTTTTAACGGATCGTATTGAGGGAAATTTTTCCCTACAAACTAGCCAGAGTGATTTCCACCATTTCGCCAAAGTTCGTCTCTCTTTCGTCGGCGCTTAAATGCTCGTCTTTCGTAATGTGATCACTGACCGTCATCACGCCAAGGGCTGCCCGTCCCTGTTCTGCTGCAATCCGATATAGCGCTGCAGCTTCCATTTCAACCGCAACAATTCCTAGCCGACTGGCAATATCGTAAATCTCATCGCCAAGGTGATAAAAGGTATCAGAGGTAAACACGTTAGCCACGGTAACGTTAACATCCAGGGATTCGGCGCCCTCAACCCAGTTTTTCAACAGCGCGTAGTCTGCAATCGCGGCATAGTCGTGGCCGTTGAATCTAAGCCGGTTCATGTTGGAATCAGTGGAGGCGCCCATCGCAACAACCAGGTCGCCCAAATTGACATCCGGGTGAATTGACCCACAACTTCCCATTCGAATCATTCGCTGGACGTCAAAAAGCTGGAATAATTCCGTCGCATAGATAGACATGCTTGGCATGCCCATACCACTGGACATCACCGATAGACGCTCACCTTTATGGGTACCGGTAAATCCCAGCATATTACGAACCTGGTTAACGCAAACAACATCCGATAGATAATTTTCCGCAACAAACTTCGCTCTTAATGGGTCGCCGGGCAGTAATACGGTCTCTGCGATTTCACCCGGTTCTGCGCCAATGTGTGGTGTAGCCATGATCTTTTCCTGAACAGTTCTTCTTAATGCCTGGAGAATATACACCGTGGTGGTTATTTCCCGTCAAGTGATTGATTCTTATCTAACCCATTCAGATGACCTATCTACTGGCTCAGAACATGACCTTCGGACGGGAACTAACTAACTAAGCGTTAACATTAAACCGGCGATAGTCGCACTCATGAGATTTGCCAGCGTGGCGCCCACAACCGCCAGTAACCCAAGCTGGGACATTTCAGTCCTTCTTTGGGGCACCAGGATACCAATGCCGCCAACAACGATAGCAATCGATGACAAACAGGCAAAGCCGCACAAAGCGAAGGTTACAATGGCCTGTGTTCTAGGCGTCAATTCGCTCTGGTAGTTGGCAACAAAATCAAGATAGGCAATGAATTCATTCAACATGAATTTTTGCCCGAGCAAACTTCCCACCTGCCTTGTCTCTTCCCACGGGACACCGATCAGAAATGCCACCGGCTGGAACAGGTAACCCAGGATCTGTTGCATCGTCAGGTTTTCAAATCCGAAAAAACCACCACCCCAGCCAATCATGCCGTTAATCAGTGCAATCAGGCCAATGAACGCCAGTAACAAAGCCCCGATAGCGAACGCCAGTTGCATACCCTGCAGCGCTCCTGTCGCAGCCGCATCAATAACGTTCGCGGCGCGATGCGCCAGGATATCCTCATGCACATCAGAATCATCCGACGAAACATCACTGGACTCAGGTTTGATCAACTTTGCCATCATGAGCCCGGCCGGGGCAGCCATGAAACTGGCGGCTATCAGGTATCTCATATCAACACCTGCGGCCGCATAGCCACCCAGCACACTGCCAGATACTGTCGCCATTCCGCCAACCATCACAGCAAATATTTCGGACGATGACATGGAAGATAGATACGGTTTGATCGCTATCGGCGCTTCAGATTGGCCAATGAATATATTGGTCGCAGCGGACATGGATTCCGCTTTGCTGGTACCCAGCACGAACTGAATGAACCCACCGATCAGTCTGACAAGGCGTTCCATGATGCCCAGGTGATAAAGCACGGCAATCAGCGATGCAAAGAAAACAATAATAGGCAGCACCTGGAGCGCAAAGACAAAGCCATGGTTGCCCGAGGCGAAGTCACCAAACATAAAATCTATTCCCGCCTGGGCATAACCTAAAACACTAATAACAACGCCCGCAACGGCTTCCAGCGCCTGCATTCCAGGTGGGAAATAAAGGACAAGGGCACCGATTGCCAGCTGAATACCAAAAGCACCCAGCACAGTCCGCCAGTTAATCTTCGATCGCTCCGAA